>JAPLDG010000068.1:0-4047 GCA_026391845.1 Bacteroidota bacterium
AGCGGGTATTTCTCAAAAAGATGAACAACAAACTCCAGGATACAGGTAAGCAGATCAGATTTACTTTTCTCTCCGTTCTGTCGCATGAACTTAAAGCACCGCTCAACGCGATTGAAGGATACCTGAAAATGATCCGGGAGCGGCAGAACGGTTCGAGGCTGGAAGATTATGACGTGATGATCGACCGTTCACTCGACCGGATCAAGGGAATGCGCAGCCTGATACTGGACTTGCTTGACCTTACCCGTGTTGAATCGGGTAAGGCCAAAAGAAACATCACCGATGTTGACCTGTCAATGATTGCCAGAACCGCCATGGATACCATGCGCCCTTATGCCATCCAGCGGGATGTAAAACTTAACCTGAACCACGATGGACCGGTGATGCTTCAGGCTGATGCTGAAGAGATGGAGATAATTTTCAACAATCTCATATCCAATGCGATAAAGTACAACAAGGATGGTGGCACTGTTGATTTTACCATTGAAAAACGCGAAGGTTGCATGGACATCAGTGTAGTTGATACGGGGATCGGAATGACTCCTCCCGAAATTGAAAAGATATTTGAAGATTTTGTACGTATTAAAAATGATAAAACCAAGAATATAACCGGCAGCGGACTCGGACTTTCCATCGTAAAAAAACTGATTGATAATTATTCCGGGCAGATCGAAGTAAGCAGCATTCCGGATCAGGGCAGTAAATTTAATGTCAGACTTCCAATTGATAAACCATGTTTATAAAAAACTTACCACACAAAACCGTAGAGCGGTTAAGTCAATACCGCCGCGCATTACTCATGATCCTTTCGAAAGAGAAAACTCATGTTTTCTCTCACGAAATTGCTCAAATGCTTCATATTACCCCGGTTCAGGTACGGCGTGACCTGATGCTGATCGGGTATTCAGGCAACCTGCGCAAGGGTTATGATATCAAGGAATTGATTGAACTGATCGGCAGGATTATCGATTCCGAGCGTGGCCAGCGTGTAGCTGTCGTCGGACTGGGTAATCTTGGAAAGGCAATCATCAGCTATTTCAAAGGGAAAAGGTCAAAACTTGCGATCATTGCCGCATTTGATGTCAACCCTGAAAAAATCAACAGGGTTTATGACGGAGTCGCCTGCTATCATATCAATCAGATGACTGATGTCATCAAGCAGCACAATATTTCCATCGGAATCATTTCGGTGCCTTCCGAACAAGCTCCGGAAATTGCTGAAACAATGGTGCTTGCGGGAATCAAAGGAATCCTGAATTTCACTCCAAAGCCGCTCAATGTCCCTCCCTTTGTTTACCTTGAGGAGTATGACATGATCACTTCCCTGGAAAAGGTTGCCTTCTTCGCTAAAAAAAATGACGAACGTTTTAAGTAGAATAAGCTAAGTGAAAATTTTTTATGTTTTTGACCATGTCGGTGAAATCCGCAACGCGGTTGTCACCACGGGGTCTTTTGATGGTGTTCATATCGGGCACAAGGTTATTCTGCAACGGCTAAAAAAACTTGCGGTTGAAATCGGAGGGGAAACTGTATTAATCACGTTTCACCCCCACCCCAGAAAAGTATTGTATCCCGAAACTGCTGGTAAAGAGTTGTTTCTGATCAATTCCCAAAGGGAGAAAATCAATCTTCTTCAAAAAGCCGGACTTGACAACCTTATTATTGTTGAATTTACCCTGGAATTTTCGAAAATCACCTCCATTGATTTCGTTAAAAATATCCTGCTGAACAAGTTGCATGCCCGAATGATCGTTATCGGGTTCAATCACCATTTCGGCCATAACCGGGAGGGAGATTATGTGGAACTTCGAAAACTTGGCAACAGCAATGGATTTGAGGTTGAAGAAATTCCTGAGCAGGATATTCATAACGAATCTGTCAGTTCAACCAAAATCAGGACGGCAATCCGGGAGGGCAGCATCCAAAAAGCAAATGCCTATCTCGATCATCAGTATATCATGATGGGTTTGCTGAGTAAAAGCAGTGCAACCCTGGAAGAAATTGGTTTTCCATGCTATTCCATGTTAATTGAGGAGGACTGTAAACTGGTGCCTCCAAATGGTGTTTATGCTGTAACAGTCATCGGGGAGGACAGTTTTTCCAGGGCCATGTGTTTCATCCGGAAAAATGAAGTCTCGCCGCTGGATACACTTGTGGAAGTGCACCTGCTAGAAAGTTATGGCAATATTGAAGGAGAGATCGGTACACTGCTTTTTCATAAGCGGATCCGTGAAGAGCGCATTCTGATCACTCAGGATGATTTGAAAAGACAACTCACAATCGACCGCAATCAGGTTGACGAACTTATTTTCTGATGCCCATAACCCGCAGCGACCGTTTAAAAGTCACATTCCTGGGAACAGGTACCTCCATCGGAGTTCCTGTTATTACGTGTGATTGTCCAGTATGTGTTTCTCCTGATCAGCGTGATAAACGCATGCGCACCTCCGTCATGCTTGAAATAAATGGATTGACTTTTGTGATTGACTGTGGACCCGATTTCCGGCACCAGATGCTGCGTCAGCATGTCATGAACCTGGATGCAGTATTATTTACCCACGAGCACCGTGATCATATTGCGGGTTTAGATGATGTGAGGGCTTTCAATTACGTGCTTAACAAAAAGATTGACATCTACGGGACTTCACGCGTGATGGAAGCAATCAGAATTGAATTTCCCTACATCTTTTCAGAATCAAGGTACTTTGGCGCTCCACAACTTACGATACACCCTATTGATGACCAACCATTCACCGTCATGGGCGTCGAATTTACTCCCATCTTGGTGATGCATGAAAAGCTCCCGGTAACCGGCTTCAGGGTTGGAGACTTCACATATATAACAGATGCAAGCTACATCAGCGATGCTGAAATGGAGAAAATACGGGGATCGAAGGTGATTGTTTTAAATGCCTTGCGCAATTCGAAGCATGTATCCCATTTTTCGGTTGGAGAAGCTGTGAATATCCTGAAGGAGCTGAAACCGGAGAAGGCTTATCTCACTCACTTAAGTCATTTTGTCGGTTTGCATGAAGATGTAAATAAAAAACTGCCTGACTTCATCAAACTAGCTTATGATGGGTTGGAGGTGGAAATCTGATGAAAAATGCAAATTGATATTTTAACATTATTTCCGGAGATGTTTAAGGGAGCGTTCAGTCATTCCATACTGAAGCGCGCTCAGTCCAAGGGGCATGTCGTCATTAACCTTCACAACATCCGCGACTGGTCTAAGAACAAACATAAAAATGTTGATGATTATCCTTATGGCGGCGGGGCCGGTATGGTGATGATGGTTGAACCGGTTGTGAATTGTATCGAAGAATTAAAGGCCATGACTTCGTATGATGAGGTTATTTATCTGAGTCCTGACGGGGAACTTCTTAATCAAAGTATTGCCAACCAATTATCCATCAAACAAAATCTGCTCATTCTCTGTGGCCATTACAAGGGCATTGATGAGCGCATCAGGACCCATTTCATTACCCGTGAGATATCGATTGGAGATTATGTGCTATCAGGTGGTGAACTGGCCGCCATGGTCCTCACAGATGCCATTGTGAGGATTATTCCCGGCGTACTCAATGATGAAACATCCGCACTATCCGATTCATTTCAGGATAACCTGCTATCACCGCCTGTTTATACACGGCCTGCTGAATTTCGGGGGCTAAAGGTTCCGGATATCCTGTTATCGGGGAATGACAAAGAAATTGCCAAATGGAAATATGAGCAATCTGTTGAGCGGACCAGGGAGCGCAGGCCAGGGCTTTATCGTGACACGTGACACGTGACGCGTGACGCGCGACTTTCCAATTACTTTTTTAGGGATTTGCCTTTTTATTTCAAAAAAAATCATATATTTGCAAACTTTTTAGTGCGTAACTGATCTAATTACACGAGAGCCATGAACAAAGCGGAAACAATGAAATTTGTCGAAGAGACAATTATTCAGAAGAATGAATTACCTTCTTTTAAAGCTGGAGATACGATCACAGTCCATTATAAAATCAAGGAAGGAAATAAAGAACGTATTCAGACATTCCA
>JAPLDG010000068.1:4111-7780 GCA_026391845.1 Bacteroidota bacterium
GTGGTTTTACAACGTGCCGGCAAAGGTTTGAACACAACCTTTACCGTCAGAAAAATTTCAGGGAACATTGGTGTGGAGCGTATTTTCCCATGCACCTCCCCTTTCATTGACAAGATTGATGTAAACAAGCGGGGTGTTGTACGCAGAGCCCGTATTTACTACCTGCGCGGATTACAGGGAAAGAAAGCCCGTATCAAGGAAGAACGGCTCTAATCCTGAATCATCTTTAATAAAAAAACCCCGTCAACAACGGGGTTTTTTATTTAGTTCATCACCAGGTTAATGTATCCGGTTTCAGTTGTTTTAAGCACAGCGAGCGCTTTTGAGTAATTAAGGAGGTTACGGATCACCGATTCGCCGGGAGAAACTACCTTTCGGTTGTTTCGCCTGTCAGCGGAAGAATCATGCCCATTTAATGGGATTGGTGTTAACGAATAGAATGTAGCAGTACGCTTCATAGGCCGAATTTTGATTTAAAATGTAATTCATACCTAAAAAACGGGATATATTTCTCAATATTTTATTGGTTGAAAAATATTTTTCATGCATCATAAAACGATACAATGCATGCCTTCCCCTGCCAGGGATTCTTCATTTCACTGCTCAGGCTGTCAGAATAACATCCTTCTCCTTAACCAGTTTCCGCAGATTAATCAGGGCATAGCGCATTCTCCCAAGCGCAGTATTGATGCTCACATTGGTGACTTCGGCAATATCCTTGAAACTCATATCACCATAATGACGCATCACCAGCACTTCCTTCTGTTCTTTGGGAAGGAAATCGATCAGCTTTTTCACATCGCGGTGAATCTGCTCGGTGATCAGTTGCTCTTCCACTGATTCAACCGGAATCCTCACCTTGTCGAAGATATCATAATCATCGTTATTTTCGACGATGGGGATTCGCTTTGCCTTGCGGAAATAATCGATGATGAGGTTATGGGCAATGCGCATCACCCATTGGATGAATTTGCCTTCTTCTTTATATTGTCCCGAACGAAAAGTATTGATCACTTTTATGAACGTATCCTGAAACAAATCCTCAGCCAGCTCTTTATCCTTTACGACCATAAAAACGTACGCAAATACGCGGTTCTTATGACGGCGGATAAGTTGTTCAAGGGCTGATTCATGACCGGCAAGATATTTGCCGATTAACTCCTGATCACTAATGACATGGGCTTGCATGGGGCCTCCTTTTTAATTAAAAAAGAGTAGAAGTCAAGTCGATAGCGTCCCTCCTATTGTTATGCGCAGGGGGTTCGGAGCTGCGCAGATGAATACTTATTACGGGATTTTCCCGTGTTTAGTTGGAGCAAAAGTAAATAAAAAAATCCAAAAAGCAAGTTTTCTTTATAATTTTGTCAAAAAAATTGCAGGAACCCCGAAATTAATGAATATAGACGCACTGGACCCAAAGGATTTTATCATCATCAAAGGCGCAAGGGTCAACAATCTTAAAAATATCAGTTTAGCGATTCCGCGCAACCAGTTTGTGGTCATTACCGGGTTATCCGGTTCGGGAAAATCCTCGTTGGCTTTCGACACCTTATACGCCGATGGACAAAGGCGTTATGTTGAAAGCCTGAGTTCTTATGCCCGTCAGTTCCTGGGAAGGATGAGCAAACCCGACGTAGATTATATCAAAGGAATTTCACCGGCTGTAGCGATTGAGCAAAAGGTAAACACCTCGAATCCCAGGTCAACTGTTGGCACATCCACGGAAATTTACGAATACATGAAATTGCTGTATGCACGCATCGGAAAGACTTACAGCCCTGTTTCAGGCAGCCTGGTCAGGCGTGATACGGTTACGGATGTGGTGGATAGAATCCTGGCATTTCCGGAAAATTCAACGGTTAATATTTTTGCCCCCATCGACCTTTCCGGAAAGAATGGCGATCTGACTGCAAAATGCACCGTATTGATGCAGCAAGGGTTTACAAGGGTGATGCTGGATGGTAATATCCTGCGCCTTGACGAGATTGCCAACATCAAAAAGGTGAAATTCAAAGAGTTTTTTGTGCTGGTTGACCGTTTTTCGATTGTAAGAGATGAGGATGAACTCCCGGGGCGTATTGCCGACTCTGTTCAAACTGCCTATTTTGAAAGCCATGGATACTGCATGGTTGAAGTTTCGGGCGCAGAAAAGATCAGAATCACCTATTCGAACAGGTATGAAGCGGATGGATTGAGTTTTGAAGAGCCTTCAGAAAACCTGTTCAGTTTCAACAATCCCTTTGGCGCCTGCAAAATGTGCGAAGGGTTTGGCAGTGTGATCGGTATTGATGAAGATCTCGTGATTCCGGATAAGCGACTTTCAGTTTATGACCATGCGATTGCGTGCTGGCGAAGTGAAAAGATGAGTGAATGGCAGTCCGAACTGCTAATCCATGCCTACCGTTTTGATTTTCCGATTCATAAGCCAGTTCAGGAGCTTACCGCAGAACAATATGGGTTGCTATGGACCGGCAATTCATACTTCAAAGGATTGAACAGTTTTTTCGAGTTTGTAGAAAGCCAGAATTTCAAGGTTCAATATCGGGTAATGATGTCGCGGTATCGCGGAAAAACAGGTTGTCCGGAATGTAAAGGCACGCGGCTTCGGAAAGATGCTTCTTACGTTAAAATCAACGGAAAATCAATCAAAGACCTGGTTTTGACCCCAATAACCGATTTAAGCTTCTTTTTCAGAAACATTGAACTTTCTGATTACGAGTTGAATGTAGCGCGGCGGTTAATCATCGAGATCAACAACAGGCTTGAGGTGTTGAATGATGTCGGGCTGGGTTACCTCACCCTTAACCGTTTATCGGCATCTCTATCCGGAGGGGAATCTCAGCGAATCAATCTTTCAACCGCGCTTGGCAGCAATCTGGTGGGTTCCATGTACATTCTGGATGAGCCGAGCATCGGGCTACACCCCCGGGATACGGTTCGCCTCATCAAGGTTTTATTGAAATTGCGTGATCTTGGTAATACGGTGATCGTTGTGGAGCATGATGAGGAGATCATACGGGCAGCCGACCAGATTATCGACATCGGTCCCATGGCTGGCCATCATGGCGGTGAAATCGTGTTTCAGGGTGATTTCCGAAAACTGAATGCTGACACAAAAAGCCTGACAGGTCAGTATCTTAATCACATCCGGAAGATCGAGGTTCCGAAAAGGCGTCGTAAATGGATGGAGTTTATCGAAATTAAAGGAGCCCGCGAAAACAACCTGAAAAATGTGGATGTTAAAATTCCGCTGCATATTTTCTCTGTGGTTACCGGTGTAAGCGGATCCGGGAAAACCTCATTGGTAAAACGGATCTTATATCCGGCTTTGAAGAAAATCCAGGGAGGTTATGGGGATAAGACCGGGAAATTTGACCGGATTGAAGGTGATTATTCAAAAATCGGCTCTGTGGAAATGGTGGATCAGAATCCCATCGGCCGCTCGTCGCGATCAAATCCGGCAACTTACATCAAGGCCTTTGATGAAATTCGTGATCTATATGCTGACCAGCCGCTTGCAAGAGTGCGCAACTATAAACCCGGGTATTTTTCCTTCAACATTGCTGGCGGACGATGCGATGAATGTGAAGGTGAAGGCGTTGTGAAAATTGAAATGCAGTTTATGGCCGATCTGTTTCTTCCGTGTGAAAGCTGCCAGGGCAAGCGCTT
>JAPLDG010000048.1:0-6944 GCA_026391845.1 Bacteroidota bacterium
ACCAATGAAATTAACCTCAATCAAGTAATATGGAAGTTATCAACACCCTCGGCAGAAGGAAAACTGCCGTAGCAAGAGTATATCTGAAGGATGGCCAGGGTATCATTACTGTGAATGGCCGTGATTTCAAGAACTATTTTCCCACACCGATTCTCCAATTTAAGGTGACCGAACCATTTGAGGTGACCAACAACCAAGGCAAGTACGATGTCAAGGTAAATCTTGATGGCGGCGGTATCCGTGGTCAAGCAGAAGCTCTTGCCCTTGCAATCGCCCGTGCACTATGCGAAATCAATGAGGAGCACCGTCCGCCTTTGAAGGCAAAAGGACTGCTGATGCGCGATCCTCGTATGGTGGAACGTAAAAAATTCGGACAGAAAAAGGCCCGTAAAAGATTCCAGTTTAGTAAACGTTAGTATTTTTAGAATTCTTAGAATTATCATATGTCAAGAACAAATTTTGATGCATTATTGGATGCCGGTGTCCATTTTGGTCACTTGCGCCGCAAATGGAACCCTGCAATGGCCCCTTATATTTTCATGGAGCGCAACGGAATCCATATCATCGACCTTTACAAAACCATGGCCAAGGTTGATGAAGCAGCTGCAGCGATGAAACAGATTGCAAAGGCAGGAAAAAAAGTGTTGTTTGTAGCTACCAAAAAACAAGCCAAGGACATCGTTGCCGAGCATGTGAAAAGAATCAACATGCCTTATGTAACAGAACGCTGGCCGGGTGGGATGCTTACCAACTTTGCCACCATCCGCAAGGCCGTGCGCAAAATGATCTCCATCGATAAACTGATGAGTTCCCCTTCCTATACCAACCTCTCAAAAAAGGAACGCCTTACCATCACCCGTGAGCGTGCCAAACTGGAAAAGAACTTAGGTTCCATCGCCGATTTGAACCGTCTTCCTTCGGCAATTTTCATCGTTGACATCCTGAAAGAACATATCGCACTGGCGGAAGCCAAGAAACTGAACATTCCTACTTTCGCAATTGTTGATACCAATTCCGATCCGAGGACCGTTGATTTTCCAATCCCGGCCAATGATGATGCCTCTAAATCCATTTCCCTCATTGTCGATACAATGGTCAGAGCCATGGAAGAGGGGCTGATGGAGCGGAAACTCGACCGCGATAAAAAAGAAGCCAGCGATGAACGTGGTGAAGGCGATGAATTCGAAGGCAGAATGGGATCAAACATGCAGGATTCAGACGATGATGAAGTGGACGAAGACGGCATCAAAATCGTAAAGAAAGACTTTGTTGATACCAAAGTTGCCAAGATGAAAGGGTTAGAGCCTGCTCCCGATGATAACAAACCGGCCAGAAAGCGAATCAGTAAACCCGCCGGCAGAAGTAACAAAAAGTAATTTCACCGTGTTGCTTTTTCGCTGTTTTTCGATATTTTAGTCTAGTTGAATCAATAAAATTATAATGATCATATGAATATTACAGCTGCTGATGTGAATAAATTGCGCCAGATGTCGGGTGCGGGGATGATGGATTGTAAAAAAGCCCTGCAGGAAACGGAAGGCGATTTTGATAAAGCCATTGATTACCTTCGTAAAAAAGGACAGAAAGTTGCCGGAAAACGGGCAGACCGTGATGCCAACCAGGGATTTGTAATTGCAAAAACATCTGATGACCAAGCTTATGGAGCTGTAATCATGGTGAATTGTGAAACCGATTTCGTTGGTAAAACAGAAGAGTTTATCAAATTTTCAAAGGATTTACTTGATCTGGGTCTGGCAAAGCGCATTCATACTGCTGCCGACCTGCTTCCTTTGTCTCTTGGTACTACAACCGTGGAGGAAAAACTGAATGAACTTCTGGGTAAAACAGGTGAGAAAATTCAGATTGCCCATTTTGAAGTTGTTGAGGCTCCTGTCGTTTTTGCATACAACCACTTTGGCAACCGGCTGGCTACCATCATTGGCATGAGCAAGAAGGATGCAAAGAATGTGATGGAGATCGGCCACGAACTTGCCATGCAGGTCGCCGCCATGAGCCCTGTCGCTGTTGATAAAGACAATGTGACACAGGAGGTGATTGACCGGGAACTGGAGATTGGTAAAGATATGGCCCGCCAGGAAGGCAAACCTGAAGAGATGGTTGAAAAGATCGCTCAGGGCAAGCTTCAGAAATTTTTTAAAGAAATGACCCTGCTGAACCAGGATTTCATCAAGGACAGCAAAAAAACTGTACGCCAGTATATAGCTGATAATGATAAGGATCTGGCTGTAACAAGTTTCAAGCGCCTGCAATTGGGTGTATAATTAATAAGGTATTCAAAAAGGGATTATCCGATAACCAGGGTAATCCCTTTTTTTTTAACACTTCATACTTAACACTTAACACTTAATACTTTGCATTTTGCATTTTGCATTTTGCATTTTTTATATGGTTGAATCTTCAAAAAAAGAGTTGGTCCGTGGAATGTTTGACGACATTTCATCAAAATATGATTTCCTGAACCATTTTCTATCCATGGGCATCGACCGTTCTTGGAGAAGGCGACTGGTTGGAATTCTGGGCGATCGGAAACCTGAATCGGTACTTGATGTGGCAACCGGAACCGGTGATCTGGCGATTGCAATCGCATCATTGAAACCTCAAAAAATTGTCGGAATAGATATTTCCGGGAATATGTTGGAGATTGGCCGGCAAAAACTGATTGATAAAGGCTTAAATACGATGATCAGGCTGGAACTTGCCGATGCGGAGAAAATTCCATTCTCCGATAACTCCTTCGAGGCGGTAACCGTTGCTTTTGGCGTCAGGAATTTTGAAAACCTTGCCCTGGGCCTGACGGAAATGAGCCGTGTGCTTCGACCTGGCGGGATCATGCTGATCCTTGAATTCTCGCATCCATCTGCATTCCCGATGAAGCAACTCTATTCGTTGTATTCACGCTATGTGATCCCCCTGACTGGCCGGCTGATTTCAGGTAACAGTAAGGCATACACCTATTTGCCTGAATCGGTTGCCGCATTTCCTTCCGGGAAGCATTTTCTTGAAATTCTTCATAACCGGGGATTGAAAAATCCCAGACAAGTCAGCCTAAGCATGGGGATTGCTTCCATCTACATGGCTGAAAAATAAAATCCTTAAACCTGCGTTATTGTCTGACATTAACATCATGTCGCCTCATTGAAGATCGATCGATTCACCATAGCCATCATTCTGTTCTCAACCTTGTTTCTTTCCATCAGTGGGAAGAGCCAGCGGATGAGAGTTCTGAATATGCCCAATTATGACCAGGAGAGCATGTTCCATTTCGGATTCGTGTTGGGTGTCAATCAGAGTTTGGTAACGATTAAACCGATTTCCGATTTGAATACGCATGTTTTTGATTCCATCTACATTCCGGATATTCTCCCGCTACCTGATTCTGCTAGAGTGTTGGCCATTACATCCACACCAATCCCCGGATTCGTCATCAGTATTGTGGCCAACATGCAGATGGGACGCCATTTTGAACTTCAATTTGTTCCGTCATTGTCTTTTGGTGACCGAACCATAAACTATGATCTGGAAACTTACCGTTATCGCCCCGGGGAACTGGATCCCGTCAAGCGTGTGACTATTACAAAGAAAATCCCTTCGACCTATATCAATTTTCCATTGGAAATCAAGTACAAAGCCTTGCGGTACAATAATTTCAGGCCATACCTTCTGGCAGGTGCACAATACTCTCTCGACCTCGCTTCACAGGCAAAGAAGCGGGAGCAAAAAAATAGAAATGAGAAGATTGTGAAATTCAACCAGAATGATATTTATGCTGAAGCTGGAGTGGGATTTGACTTTTTCAACGAATGGTTTAAATTTGGTGTGGAGCTGAAAATGATGTACGGATTGACGGATGTACTGAAACGAGAAAATAATATTTATACGGAGTCGATAGACAGAGTGAATTCTAAAATATTCCAGGTCTCATTCACATTTGAATAGCCTTGAAATCCTCCCTTTTTTCTTATCTTTGCCGGTTGAAAAGAAACACAAATGCAAAGAATTGCGGTCTTTCCCGGCTCATTCGATCCAATTACACGGGGACATGAATCTGTTGTCAGAAGAGCGCTTCCGCTCTTTGACCAGCTGATTGTTGCCATCGGAGACAATGGCGAAAAAAAATCATTTTTCCCTTTGGATCGAAGACTCAGGTGGTTAGAACATGTTTTTGGCAACGAATCAAAAATTAAAATATCGACATACCGCGGACTAACCATCGACTTTTGCCATGATAAAGGTGCAGGCTTTATTTTACGCGGTTTGCGTACTACGGCTGATTTTGAATTTGAGCGGGGCATCGGACAAATGAACAAACTGATGTCTCCGGATGTCGAAACTGTGTTTTTATTGTGTGCTCAGGAATTCGCTTCAGTGAGCTCTTCAATTGTGCGTGATATTATTCGGAACGGAGGCAATGTCGAGCAGTTTGTGCCGGAAGGAATGATCATTGAGTGTTGAATTACAAATCACGAATTAGATAGTTGTTATGCGGCTTTTTGGTGTGTTTATTTTTATGCTGGTTTTTTCCGTGATATCAAATGGCCAGAAAACTGTGATCAAAGGCGTTGCGCCTGGTGCAGAACGGAAAATAATCAGTTTAACAGCACCGGGGGATTTGATCACATTCTGGGAAAAACCGCTGATCTCCTCCCGTATTGATTCAACAGGACATTTCTCCTTGTCGGTTGACCTGGATAAAACAATCAAAGCAACCATTTCCATTGAATTTCATCAGGCGGAATTGTTTTTGGAGCCTTCCAAAGTATATGACATCCGGATCGGCCCGCTGACCTATGATGAAAACGCGGAGGTGAATCCGTTTATCCAGTCACAGAATTTACAGCTCGAAGCTACAGATTATGACCCCGGAGAGCTGAATAACCTGATTGGTGAGTTTGATTCAGTGTACAGTGGGTTCCTGATGGCAAATTTCAACGGGCTCTACCGTGACCGCAAAAAGGCATTGCTCGATACCTTCCGGGTTCAGCTTAACCAGCACTTCGGGGCTGTGAAAAACAGCTATTTCCTTGATTATGCCTCTTATAAAATTGCTTCTCTGGAACAACTTACACAATATTACAATCAGGGCCAGCTTGCAAAGAAATATTTTATAGATAAGCCTGTCCTTTACACCAATGTGGAGTACATGGACTTTTTTAACAGCTTTTTTTCAAAATATATGGCGGCCACCTCCAACACGATCCGAAAGGTGGATATAACGGCCCTTCTGAAAGGACCCGACCCTTATAAGTCTGTATTAAAGGCCATGACGGTTGATACCATTTTGAAAAATGAACAATTGCGTGAGCTTGTCATGCTCAAAGGTTTATTGGAAATGTATAACGCTCCGTTGTGTCCTCAGAAAGAGATACTTACCGTAATTGAGGCAACGAAGGAAAGAACAAAATATCCCGGAAATCGCCAGGTAGCCGAAGATATCATCAGTTTGCTTACCAAACTCAAACCAGGAACAAAGGCGCCTGAATTCAAATTACTGAACAGGGACCAGAACGAGGTTTCATTGAAAAACTTTCTGGGGAAACCGGTGGTACTTGGATTCTGGACAACCTATTGCGAAACATGCCTGTCTGAGATGGACCTGATCAAGCCATTGTTTGACAAGTACCGTGAAAATATTCATTTTGTGAGTGTGTCAGCAGATAAATATATAAGCAAAATGATTTTTTTTATCAACCTGAAGAAGGATTATACATGGACTTTTTTAAACATCGGAGATCAATCAGAGGTTCTGAAAGACTATGATGTTCATACATATCCGTTATTTGTGCTGATCGACAGGGAGGGTAAAATATTTAAATATCCGGCCGGGCAACCGAGCAGCGGATTGGAAGCCGATTTACAAAAAATACTGGAACCATAAGACCATATCATGTTTGATTTTTTTAAGAAAATGCTGGGAAATAAGTCTCAGCGGGATATCAAAGATATCAATCCCCTGGTGGATAAAGCGATTGCAGCCTGGGAAGAGATCAGAAACGTTTCGAATGACGAGCTTCGTGCCTATACCCATGCTTTCAAACACCGGATTAAAGAACATCTCTCGGGGAAGGAAATGGAGATTGAAGAACTCAGGGAGAAACTCAATTCTGATGAGATCGAAATAGATGAAAAGGAAAAGCTTTATGCTGTTCTTGACCGCCTGGAGAAGGAATCTTATGACCTGACACAGGAGATTCTGCATGAAATCCTCCCGGAGGCCTTCGCGGTAATGAAAGACACCGCAAGGCGGTTCAAAGAGAACGAGTTTGTTGAAGTGACAGCAACCCAGAATGACAGGGATCTGGCAGCAAAAAAGGCCAGTGTGGAGATCGATGGCGAAATAGCCCGGTTCCGGAATAGCTGGATGGCGGGGGGTAACATGATTACCTGGGATATGGTTCATTATGATTGTCAGTTGATTGGAGGCGTGGTACTGCACGATGGAAAGATTGCTGAGATGGCGACCGGTGAAGGAAAAACGCTGGTTGCAACCCTCCCTATGTATCTCAATGCTTTGCCTGCCAAGGGGGTTCATATTGTAACCGTGAATGACTATCTTGCCAAACGTGACTCGGAATGGATGGGCCCATTGTTTGAATTTCATGGGTTGAAGGTGGATTGTATCGACCGTCATGAACCCAATTCTCAGGCACGACGTGATGCGTATCTGGCTGATATAACGTATGGTACGAATAATGAATTTGGTTTTGATTACCTCCGCGACAACATGACCAGCAATCCGGAGGAACTGGTACAACGTCCGCACAACTACGCCATCGTGGATGAAGTTGACTCTGTTTTGATTGATGACGCCCGTACCCCGCTGATCATTTCAGGTCCTACTCCAAAGGGTGAGAACCAGTTGTTCGACGACCTCAAACCAAATGTTACCAAGCTGTACAATGCCCAGCGTAATCTGGTTACAAAAT
>JAPLDG010000048.1:6971-10871 GCA_026391845.1 Bacteroidota bacterium
GCGCTCTCTGAAGATCCAAAGAATGAAGAGCAAATGAAAAAAGCGGGCGAACAGTTGCTGCGCGCTCATCATGGATTGCCTAAAAACAAGGCGCTTATAAAATTTCTCAGCGAACCGGGAATGAAAGCATTGCTGCTCAAAACTGAGAACTTCTACATGGCAGAGCAGATGAAAAACATGCATGTCATTGATGATCTGCTCTATTTTGTGATTGATGAAAAAAACAACACCATTGAGCTGCGCGACCTTGGTATCGACCTGCTGACCCAGTCGTATGATGACCCTACTTTTTATATCCTTCCCGACATTGGATTGCTGATCGCAGAGTTGGAGCGTGCAAATCTCACTGAACTGGAGAAAGTTGCCAGGAAGGATGCCATGATGCTCGACTATTCCATCAAAACGGAACGCGTTCATACGGTAAACCAGCTCATCAAGGCGTATGCCTTGTTTGAAAAGGATGTTGAATATGTGGTCATGGATAATAAGGTCAAGATCGTGGATGAGCAAACCGGCCGTATCCTGGAAGGACGCCGCTATTCGGATGGTCTGCACCAGGCAATTGAAGCCAAGGAGAGCGTTAAGATTGAGGCTGCCACCCAAACCTATGCCACGGTTACACTGCAAAACTACTTCCGCATGTATAAGAAACTTGCCGGGATGACCGGTACAGCCGAGACGGAAGCAGGAGAGTTGTGGGATATTTATAAACTTGATGTGGTGGTTATCCCGACAAACAAAAAAATTGTTCGTGATGACCGGGAAGATCTTGTTTACAAGACCAAACGCGAGAAATTCAATGCGGTTATTGATGAAATCGAGAAATTGGTACGTGAAGGGCGACCGAGCCTTGTGGGTACTACCTCCGTGGAAACTTCCGAATTGCTGAGCCGCATGCTCAAGCGGAAGAATATTGCACATAATGTTCTGAATGCCAAACTGCATGCCAGGGAGGCCGATATTGTTGCTGAAGCCGGCCGGGCAGGAACCGTAACCATTGCAACCAACATGGCTGGCCGCGGAACCGATATCAAACTTGGCCCGGGAGTGAAACAAGCCGGTGGGTTGGCTATTATCGGTACAGAGCGGCATGAATCAAGGCGCGTTGACCGTCAGCTGCGTGGACGTGCCGGAAGACAAGGAGATCCGGGTAGTTCCCAGTTCTTCGTTTCCCTGGATGATGATTTGATGCGCATGTTTGGCTCCGACCGGATTGCAAAAATCATGGACCGTATGGGGATAAAAGAGGGTGAGGTTATTCAGCATTCCATGATCACCAACTCCATCGAGCGGGCTCAGAAAAAAGTAGAAGAGAATAACTTTGGCGTGCGTAAACGATTGCTGGAATATGACGATGTGATGAACATCCAGCGTGAAGCTATCTATAAAAAGAGGCACCATGCTCTTTTTGGAGATCGTTTGGCCGTTGATATTTCCAATATGATCTATGATGTGTGCGAGACCATCGTGCTGGATGCACAGGAAAAACGGGATTTTCAAAGTTTTAACCTGGATCTGATGAAGGAATTTGCGGCTGATTCCCCCATCTCAGCTTCAGATTTCGGTAGTCTCAATAATGATGATCTGGGCGATAAACTATACAATTATATCTATAAACGCTATAAAACCAAGTGTGATCAAATCGCTCAGAAAACATATCCGGTGATCAAAGATGTTTTTGAAAACGATACCCGGTATGAGAATATTGCCATCCCTGTTACGGATGGACTGAAAACAATGCAGGCGGTGGCAAACCTGAAAAAGGCATACGAAGACAAAGGGAAAGAGGTGGTTCTCAGCATTGAAAAGGGCATCGTGCTTGGTTTGATCGACAATGCCTGGAAAGAGCATCTTCGTGAAATGGACGATCTCAAGCAATCGGTTCAGAATGCTGCCTATGAACAAAAGGACCCTTTGCTCATCTACAAGTTCGAATCATTTGAACTCTTTAAAAGCATGGTGCAGCGGACAAACAAGGAAATAACCTCATTCCTCATCAAGGCGGATGTACCCATTCAGGTTGACAATGTAAAGGAAGCGCAGGCTCCACGAAAAATGGATCGCGCCCGCATGCGTGAGGAACGCTCCGACCTTTTATCCCAGGCAAATTCAAACACCCAGGAAAAGCCTATGGCTCAGCCTGTTAAAGTTGAGAAGAAGGTGGGTAGAAATGATCCTTGTCCCTGCGGATCGGGAAAGAAGTATAAAAACTGTCATGGTATTAGTGAATAATAACACGAGTCAAAATGCAAAATTCAGCCTTAAAATTCAAACGAATCCTTTTAAAGCTTTCCGGTGAAGCCCTGGAAGGTTCTCAGGGATATGGCATTGATCCAATGAGACTTGCTGCTTATGCTGCAGAAATAAAAATGGTGGTTGATACCGGAGTACAAGTGGCTGTTGTCATTGGCGGCGGCAATATATTCAGGGGATTGCAGGGAACAAGCGAAGGAATGGATCGGGTGCAGGGCGACTACATGGGAATGCTTGCCACAGTGATCAACAGCATGGCCATACAGGCTGCATTGGAAAAAATCGGAATTCGTTCCAAACTGTTATCCGGGCTGGCAATTGAGCCAATTTGTGAGGCCATGAGCCGAAGGAAAGCCATCAGCTATCTGACCGAAGGACAGGTTGTAGTCATTGCGGCAGGTACAGGAAACCCTTATTTCACTACCGACAGCGCTTCAGCCCTGCGGGCGATCGAAATCCAGGCTGATGCAATTCTTAAAGGAACCCGGGTTGACGGTGTATATAACGCAGATCCTGAAAAGGACCCGCTTGCCATTAAATACGATACGCTTTCTTTTAGTGAGGCCTATGAAAAAGGCTTGAAAATCATGGATTTAACCGCCTTCACCTTATGTCGTGAGAATAGAATGCCGATTGTCGTATTTAATATGAACGAGGAAGGAAACCTGCTCAGGCTTATACAGGGTGAAGCTGTCGGAACAGTTGTAAGTTGAAATAGGAATACCGGATTGTTTTCATTGTTTTCATTTATAACACTAAACAAATACGATATATGAACGATGACATAGAATTTACCCTTGCAGAGGCCAACGAGGGCATGCACCTGGCTGTTTTGCATCTGGAAAAGGAACTCCAGAAGTTGAGGGCTGGAAAAGCCAGCGCCCAGATGCTGGACGGGGTGAGGATTGATTATTATGGTGTAATGACAGCCATTGATCAAACAGCCAATATCAGCACCCCGGATGGCAGGCAGATCATTGTACAGCCATGGGATAAAAGCGTTCTTGGTCTTATTGACAAAGCAATTCAGGCGGCAAACCTGGGATTTAATCCAAAGAATGAAGGAGAAATCCTTCGGATCATGGTGCCTCCTCTAACGGAAGAGCGGCGCAGAGACTTGGTTAGAAAAGCAAAAGCTGAAGCGGAAAATGCGAAAATCAGCATCCGGAATATCCGTCGGCTTGCCAATGAAACCGCCAAAAAACTTAAAAAGGATGGAGTTCCCGAGGATGAAGTTGATAAACTTGAAGTAGATATTCAGAAAGTTACAGATGAATATATTGCACGAGTCGATAAAATTTTCGAAATCAAGGAAAAGGATATTATGACCGTGTAGTGTTTTTTTTTCTTAATATTGAACCTGTCTAAATATTGATTTTTATGAAAAAGCGGTATAGTGTTTTCATGGTCTTGCTGCTGATCGCCATGTCTTCCATGGCTCAGAGCCTTGTTAATTGTGATTTTACAGTTGCTGTCAAAGCCTGTGTAAATCAGGAGGTTAAGGTTACTTACACGGGAGATGCCTCGGCGAATGCAACTTATCTTTGGAGTTTCGACGATGCCCAAATCCTGTCAGGTACCGGGCAGGGGCCTTTTTTTGTGAAATGGGATTCGGCAGGAGAAAAGCATGTAATCCTGAGTATTAAC
>JAPLDG010000197.1 GCA_026391845.1 Bacteroidota bacterium
TTTTTACCATCTTTTATGGAGTCGCCATGCAGCGGATTCCACATAAGGCCACTTTTCTGGAAATAATGGAACAGGTGAAAGCCTCCAGCCTGACCATCTGGAATTGGGTGGTAATAATTGCCCCCATTGGAGTTTTTGCCTTATTTGCCAGTGCATCCGGTAGCATGTCGCTCAAGGAAATTGAAGGATTGCTCCTGTATGTCATTGTTTTTCTTTCTGGTGCCGCGCTGTTTTCCTTCTGGATACTTCCAACCCTGATCACGGCCTTTGCTCCCATAAAGTATAAGGAGCTGATGCAGGAACTAAACGGAGCATTTATCCTCTCCCTGGTTACGACACTTTCGGTGGTATCCTTGCCAATTATCGCGCAGGCCATTGAAAAGTTCATCAAAGAACAATCCGTACAGGATGAAAAATTGCAGGATGTGATCGGCACAAATATTTCACTTGCATATCCGTTTGCACAGCTGGGGAACCTGAAAGTATTGTTGTTCTTCTATTTTTGCAGTTTTTACTTTCAAATCGATTATTCGGCCATTGAGTCCCTGATGCTTCCGCCCCTTACCTTGTTATCTACCATCGGAACCCCCAGCGGAACGGTTAATGCAGTGAATTTCCTTTGTGGCGTTTACCACATGCCGGTTACCACGGAAGATCTCTATGTGACCACGACAACATTTACCCGTTATGGGCAGGTGGCGCTGAGTGTCATGGGTTTTACCTTCACGGCACTGCTTTCGACTTTCTCTTTCTATGGAAAGCTAAAATTCCGCCCCGGGAAGTTGATCACGGCTCTGGGAGGCGGATTGGTGATCGTCCTGTTATTTACCTTTACCCTACGAATATTAGGCCCCGGATTATTCCAATCCCGCAATCTACCTTACCTGAACTTTACCCTAGGAGGCGAACTGAAAAAAAATCAGGTTACAGCGGTGTATCGCCCCGGTCAGACAATACCTGCATCCGACTTTGATTCGGCAGACCATTCGCTGATTGATCATATCCGTAAAACCGGAACATTGCAGGTGGGTTACAATCCGGGGATCATTCCTTTTTGCTATTTCAATGAATCCGGTGAACTTGTCGGATACGATATCGCCTTTATGTATCAACTGGCAAAAGATATGAATGTGAAACTGGAATTTATTCCTTTTTCATGGCCAGACCTTGAAAATGACCTGATCATTCACAGATTTGATATCGCAATAGGCGGGATCTATGTTACTTCTCGCCGGTTGCAACTCTTGACTGCAACTAAACCTTATTATGAAAGCCCGCTGGCAATCCTGGCCCGGGGTGATATTTCTGAAAATCTGACCACCCGGGATAATGCGCTTAGCCAGAGAGCGTTAACAATTGGGATGTTTGACAGTCCGGTATTGGAGAAACTGACGAACATGATGTTTCCGGATAATCACAAGGTGCAGGTAATCAATTATTTTGAACTTGCGAAACGGCAGGATATTGATATGGCATTATGGACTTTTGTTCAGGCAAGAGCTTATGCCCGCTCTCATCCAGGATACACTGCCGTTGTACCTTCTGACTTCGGAAGTCCTTTTCTGTTTGCATATTACATGCCTCCCGGAGCCGATCAGATCGTTCACTATCTCGACTATTGGCTTGAGCTTAAACAAACAGAAGGTTTTACATCCGCACAGGAAAAACAATGGATGGAAGGAATTCAGCCCGGATCAGCAAGCCACCGGTGGTGTTTAATCCGGGACGTCTTTCATTGGATAAAATCCTGAACCTGCAAACCTGATGCATGATCATCTAACGGAAAGCAGGGAAGGAAAACCCCGGCTGAGGGGATGGTTTCATCCGTTGCATCTGCAGCTTAACTTATATTTCCGGGCGAATTTATCGGTCTTTTTCATCACCCGCATGAGGTTTTCTCCCCATATTTTCCGGATATCATTTGCGGAATAACCACGTCTGACAAGTTCAAGGGTGATATTTCCCATGTCACTCACATCGAAGCACCCTTCTACGGCGCCTCCGCCATCAAAATCTGTTCCGATACCCACATGTTTGATGCCTGCTACCTTAACAAGATGATCGATATGATCAACGACCTCAGAAACAGTAGCCAGCTTTTGGGGAAATTGATTATTCATTTCGTTCCAGGCTATTCGTGCTGCCTTCATCTGCTCATCGCTCAGACCGTCAAAATCATGAAATTTTTTGCGTAAGGCCGCTCTGGCAGAATCACGTGCCGGGTTCGGAACCGGTGTTTTTACATAATCACTCAGGATGCACATCTGGATGACCCCTCCATTTTTTGCAATGGCCCTGAGCAATTCATCTGTCAGGTTCCTAGGATTATCGCACAATGCTTTTGAACATGAATGAGATGCTATGACCGGAACCTTTGTAAAGGCTAAAACATCCTTTAGCGCTTTATCAGAAATGTGTGATACATCGACCATCATCCCCACATGGTTCAATTCCTGCACCACTTCATATCCAAACGGGCTAAGTCCGTTATTTTCCGTGCTATCGGTTGACGAATCGCAGATGTCGTTGTTCTTTGTATGGCATAGCGTCATGTAACGTGCTCCCTGCAGGTAATAGGTGCTGATGAGTGAAATGTCTTTTCCGATGGCATATCCATTTTCAATGCCAATGAATACAGCGCTTTTATCCAGCTTTTTTAAACGAGATACATCCTGAGGCGATGTTGCCAGCTCAGCCATTTTTTTATTCCGGCTTACAGCTGAGTGAATGGTGTCAAAAAGGAGTAAAGCCTTGATTCTGACATTTTCATAACCTTCGGGGTTGCGCGGCCCCTGAGATACAAAAACTGCAAAGAAGGCAGCATCAAGTCCGCCTTCCTTCATCCTGGGAAAATCGATTTTAGAATACTCTTTCCGCGAATCATGCCTTGCCGAAATATCAAAACCCTTCTGGATCATCTGTAGAGGTGTATCTGTATGTGAATCGATCGTAAAGGCCAACCGATGAATCCGGGCGGCCTTTTTCTCAAGGTCACCCGGCTCGTTGGCTGCATATCCAACGTTGAATATAAGCAAAATCAAAAAAATCAATCCTGAAATTTCCCTCATCTGAAATTTATAATGTGTACGTGTCCAAATTAGTGTTTGCAAATTGCAAATTGCATTTTGCATTTTTTATCCAGCCAGTTGTCGCAAATACAATTGAATTGTATTTTCCAGCCCAAAATACAGCGCATCGCATATCAGCGCATGTCCGATCGAAACTTCGAGCAATCCCGGTATCTGCGATGCAAAATAGTTGAGATTTTCGAGGTTCAGGTCATGTCCCGCATTGATGCCAAGCCCTGATTCAATTGCAGCATTCGCAGCTACGATATATGGGTTGATCGCTTGTTCCTTTCCCGATTGGAAATACTGTGCATAGGCTTCGGTATATAGCTCGACCCTGTCGGTTCCGGTTTTTGCTGCCTGCCGGATCATCACAGGATCAGGCTCAATAAAAACGGAGGTACGGATTCCGTGATGATGAAATTCAGCAACTACCTTTTTCAGGAAGGACTCGTGTGTAATCGTGTCCCAACCCGCATTTGAGGTTAAAACCCCGGGTGGGTCCGGAACCAATGTGACCTGGGCAGGCCTGACGCTGATCACCAGCTCTATGAATTCTGCAGAGGGGTATCCTTCAATATTGAACTCCCCCGACAGCACAGGTTTAAGGTTCACGACATCCTTGTATCGGATATGCCGTTCATCGGGGCGTGGATGAACTGTAATTCCATGGGCGCCAAATCGTTCACAGTCGAGCGCTGTTTTGACCACATTTGGAAGATTCCCGCCACGAGCATTCCGCAGGGTCGCGATTTTATTGATATTGACGCTAAGCTTGATCATGGCCGCATGGTTTTGTGCAAAGCTACGATAAAACTCAAAATGCAAAGTACAATTGATTGACAGAGCCCAATCAATAAATACAATACCTAAATTCAATATTGAAAACAATTTTCTTTATTTTTGACCATGGAAATGCATCTTTGTTTTCCGGGTAATAAATAATTAAATACGGATCAATCATCTAAAAAGCATCATTTGCGGGCAGTTATACAGCGGGTTTCAGAGGCTTCAGTTACCATTGGAACTGAAATTTCCGGTCGGATCGGCCAGGGGATACTTGTTTTTTTGGGAATTGAGGCCTGTGATGAAGCGCTGGATATTGAGTGGTTATGTGCCAAGATCATCAATTTGAGAATATTCAACGATGATTCCGGAATCATGAACAACTCCATCCTTGATTCCGGGGGTAATGTATTGATTGTAAGTCAATTTACCTTGCATGCCAGTACAAAAAAGGGCAACAGGCCTTCATACATTCGGGCGGCGAAACCGGAAATCTCGAATCCGTTATACAATGCATTTATTCAGCAATTTGAGCGTATGCTTGGGAAAAAAGTACATACCGGAAAATTCGGAGCCATGATGAATGTGAGCCTTGTGAACGATGGACCGGTTACAATCATCATAGATACACGCCAGCGGGAGTAGGAATTTTATTTTATTTCAGATAATAAGTTAAATTTAGGTTTATTCATTAATAATTTCGATCTTTGGCTCAATGAATTCGTTGTACTTCAGTCGTTGACAAAATAATTGAATCGATCTTACCATCATCAGGCAAGGCAATTATGGGAAACAGTTTGATATTCGGAGCAGACCCGGCGCATAATTATGAGCATGCATTTCGCAGGCTTGAAGCTGCATATCAAACACTATTTGATATTGACAGCGATGCCATTCTTGTTGTCAGGGCATCTGACGGGAAAATTCTGGAGGCAAACAACGCCTTGATAAAACTGCTGGGGTATCCTGAGAATCAGATTCCCGGAATGTCTCTGTCAACATTTATGTGTGAGTTACCTGATGCTTTTTCTCCTGACGCCGAAGAAAGCCGCTGGCAATATGAACAACTTTTCATGCAGGAGACGATATGGAAACACCATGATGGGCACGAAATCCCCATTCGGGTGAGCATGAAGAGAATTGAGGCACCGGGAGAATTCTTGTTCATGGTCATTGCCTGTGATATCACGGAGCTGAAAAAGAAAGACGTTGAGTTAATCACCAGTGATGCGCGTTATTTTAATCTGGTTGAAAACAGCGGTGAAGGTTTGGGTAATGTTGACACCGAAGAGCGCTTTACTTTTGTCAACCCCGCAGCTTGCGAAATATTCGGCTTATCCAAGGATGAAATGATTGGAAAATGTCTGAATTCTTTTCTCGACCCCCATTCGATGGAAGAAATTGAGCTTCAATCTGCCAAACGAAAAGAGGGACTGAAAAGCATATATGAGCTTGAAATAATCCGTCCTGACGGTGAACGACGGTGGATCATTGTAACAGCCACACCTCAATATGATGTGAATCAGAATTTTACAGGAACATTTGGGATATTCCGTGACATTACAGAGCGCAAACATGCTGAGATGCTGGTTCGTGAAAGCGAACAGCGTCTACATGAAATTGTTGATCTTACCAACGATTGGATATGGGAAGTTGATCCGAAATGGAAATACACCTATGTTTCGGTCAAAGTCTTTGAAATCCTTGGTTACCGGCCGGAAGAAATGATAGGTATGTCGCCTTTCGATTTTCTTCTCCCGGAAGATATTGAACACGTGAAAATGGGGATACGCACCGTGGTGCATGAGTTCAAACCTTTGAATGCACTGATAAACCGGGCCAGACACAAAGACGGACATTTTGTTTACCTGGAAACGTCTGGCATCGCTGTTTTTAATCAGCAGGGTCAGTATCAGGGTTATCGCGGAGCAGATCGCGACATTACTTTGCGAACATTATATGAGCGGGAATTAATTGTTGCAAAAGAAAAAGCAGAAGAATCCGACCGGTTAAAGTCATCCATTCTGGCTAACATGAGCCATGAATTTCGTACGCCATTGAATGGGATTCTCGGGTTTGCAGAAATTCTGAAAGAAGAGCTCAGCAACAGCGAGTACGAGAGCATGATTGATAACATTTATAATTCCGGTCAGCGGTTGATGGCGACCCTGAATTCGATCATAACCTTGTCACAACTTGAAGCCGGAAAGGTCAATGTGTCCGGAAAATCGATCTTGCTTGGACCAACCATTGTTTCAGTGGTCAATTCCATGCAGTCACTCATAACGGAAAAGAAAATTTCTATAGATACCTCTGGCATCAAAGAGGTATCAGTCAATACAGATGATCATCTGTTTAAGCAGTTGCTGCAGCAAATTCTGGATAATGCCATCAAATTTACCGACAAGGGGGGCATTACGATTGAGACGAACGAATTAACTCAATCCGGTAAAAAGTGGGTGGTCGTACAAATATCAGATACCGGGATCGGGATTGATAAAACCTATTTTGAATTCATTTTTCAGGAATTTCGCCAGGTAAGTGAAGGGTTCGGCCGCAAATATCAGGGAAGCGGAATTGGCCTGACCATCAGCAAAAAAATCATTGATTTGCTTCATGGAAGAATCACCATAGAGAGTGAGCCCGGCAAAGGTTCCTGTTTTTCAATCTGGTTGCCCGGTGAAACCGAGATGAATACCATCCAGGCAGCGCCACTCCCTGCCGGCGACGGATTACCGCGGAAAGTGGTTTCTTCTTCATCGGAATCGTTGCCACTCATACTGCTTGTCGAGGACAATGTCGTCAATAAAGAGCTGACCATTCTCTTTCTTCGAAATACCTGCAAGGTTGATTACGCACCTGATGCTGCAACGGCGATCGAAAAAGCCGGATCAGTGCAATACAGGCTGATTCTCATGGATATCAATCTCGGATATGGGATGAGTGGAATCGAAGCAACACGTGAAATCCGGAACATACCCGGGTACGCTCAAACACCGATTATTGCCGTAACCGGCTATACAATGGCTGAAGACAAAGAACAGCTTTTTGCGGCAGGCTGCACCAGTCACATTGCCAAACCCTTTGACAAACAAACCTTGCTGAAAATGATTCAGGAAGCGCTCTCCGGAAATTGACACCTCTCCGGGGGCAAAAAATTAACAGGAGGATGTTGCGGGGATGAAAAATTTAATGTAATTTTGTACAGTTCTAAATTAGTCAATAAACCCATAAACCCAAATACTATGAAAAAAGTTGTTTTGTTATTTTCCGCTGTTGTTCTGTTTGCTGGTTTAACTTTTGCACAAACTCCTCAGAAACAGGATAAGACGGCTAAGTCAGCCGATAAAAAAGAATGTGCCAAGGAACCAAAATCAGGTTGCGATGCTAAAACCAAGGCTGCTTGCGGCGAAGCAAAAAAAGGCTCCAGCTGTTGTGCAAAGGATGCTAAAAAAGCTGCCCCAACATCAGTTGCGCCTGTTACACCTGCTCCTGAAAAGAAGTAAACACACCATCACATGTTTGAATAATATTAAAAAAGGGGGCATCTGGCCCCTTTTTTTATTTGAATGTGGCTGATTTTCCCGGAATCCTGAAGACAATAGGCATCCGAACCACTACACGCACTGCACGACCGTTTCGTTTTCCAGGTTCCCAACGTGGCATCTCTTTTGTCACCCTTATTGCCTCTTCATCACAGCCGCCACCAATTCTTTTGGAAATATCAATGTTTGACACAGTACCGTCAACTTCAACAACAAATACAACCATCACCACTCCCTGGATCAGCGCTTTCAATGCAGCTTCAGGGTATTTTACATGTCTGCGCAGATAGAATAACCTTGATTCATCTCCGCCGGGGTATCTTGGGTAAACATCGATGTTGGTCGCAATACCGGTATCGTCTCCAATTCCTTTGCCAAGACCTGAACCTCCTGCTTTTGCTGCCGAATCAGTATTGGCTGCAACCTCTGCAGGTTTTTCAACAGGAGGAACATCGACTGGTTTCTGCACTTCTGAACTGATCGAATCCGTCACGATGGGTGTTTGCTCCATTTCCTGAATCGGTTTTGCAAAAGCCTGAGCCCTGGTTGTTTCATCGTCGGGAGGAGGGCTCATATTGTAATACTCCATTTCATACATCATGTCGCCTTCGATCAAAGGGACTGGTTCAAAATAGAATATAAACCAGGTAATAAAAACACAGAGTGAGACAAAAACGATACCAGCTAAAAGGGAAATCACCAGATGCCGGGAGTACTTCTTCCGGAGAAAGTAGGCTCCATAGGCCTTGTTTCTTCCTTCAAAAGCCAGGTCATCCAGTCCGGGTATGCGTTCGCTGATCATTCGTCAAGATAAAGCTTTAGAAATTCTATCTCTCTTCTTTCCCGTTTTGTCGGGCGGCCGGTACCGCGTTCACGGAACTCGAAATTCAGATCTCCCGAACGTTTCAGCTTCTGGTATTCCGCTTCCGGGGTGAGGTCTGTCATTGCGTCCGGAACGAGTTTAGCGGAAACACGATGACCGATCGGCACAAGAACTTTAACCGTTTTTGTGATCACCCCGAGTGAAACCGCAATAATATCTTCAGGTTTTACATCACGTGAAGGTTTCACAGCCTGATCCAGAATTTTTACTTTCCCCGAACGGCAGGCCTCCGAAGCGAGACTTCGCGTTTTGAAAATCCTCACAGCCCAAAGCCATTTATCAATGCGGATGCCGTGTTCCATCAAATTATTTTTGCCGGAAATAAATTTCCATCGGTACCCCGTTAAAATCAAATTTTTCCCGGAGTTTATTTTCAATAAAACGTTTATAGGGCTCTTTTATGTACTGAGGATGGTTGCAGAAAAATGCGAAAGAGGGGAAAACCGTTGGCAATTGCATCGCATATTTGATCCGGACATATTTACCTTTCGTTACAGGAGGAGGCATTGCTTCGATGATGGGCAGGATGAAATCATTCAATGCGGAGGTCCCGATCTTTTTCGAGCGGTTTTTAAAAACCATGATGGCTGTTTCCACGGCTTTAAAAATGCGTTGTTTCGTAACCACGGAAGTGAAAATTACCGGAACATCGCTGAAGGGTTTTATCTGATCTAAAATTCCCTCTTCAAAATATTTGTGGGTATTCGTTTCTTTTTCAACCAGATCCCACTTATTCACGAGGATGACAACCCCTTTATGATTTTTTTCGATCAGGGAAAAAATATTCAGATCCTGGGCTTCAAATCCCCGTTCTGCATCGACCATTAATATGCAGACATCGCTGCTTTCAATCGACCGGATGGCTCGCATAACCGAATAAAACTCAATATTTTCCGTCACCTTGGCTTTTTTCCTGATCCCAGCCGTGTCGATGAGGTTGAAATCAAGGCCAAAGTACTGATAATGCGTATGAATCGAATCTCTGGTTGTCCCCGGAATCGGCGTGACAATATTCCGGTCGTTGCCCAACAGCATATTCACCAGGGATGATTTTCCGGCATTTGGCCGGCCGACGATGGCAATTTTAGGAAGGTCGTCGAGGGGAGACTGGTTATCCACATTGGTTTCGACCTCTTCAAAACCCTTGACAACTTCGTCCATTAAATCGCCGGTTCCGCTGCCGCTGGTAGAGGCAATCGAATAGATTTCACCCAATCCGAAACTGTGAAATTCATGAATATCGTCAATCATTTTATAGCTGTCAACTTTATTGGCCACCAGGAGCACACGCTTTTTCGACCTGCGCAGCATCTTGGCAACATCCTCATCCATGGCCGTCAACCCTTCCTTTGCATCGACCATGAAGAGGATGACATCTGATTCGTCGATGGCCAGTTTTACCTGCTTTTTGATCTCATCTTCGAAAATATCCCCCGACTGATGAACATATCCCCCTGTATCGATCACGGAATAAAATTTACCATTCCAGTCACCATGGCCATAATGCCTGTCGCGCGTGACTCCACTGGTAGGGTCAACGATGGCATCACGCCCCCCGCACAAACGGTTAAATAAGGTGGATTTTCCAACATTCGGGCGGCCAACGATTGCGATGATGTTTGTCATGGTTTAATTTGCTAATGTGTTAATGTGCTGATGTGTTGATGTGTTGATTTGCTAATGTGCTGATTTGTTGATTTGCTGATGTGAAAATGACCTGTTACTCTGTTACTCTGTTACTCTGTTACTCTGTTACTCTGTTACTCTGTTACTCTGTTACTCTGTTACTCTGTTACTCTGTTACCTTGTTACTTTTCCCCTAATCCACCGAGTACCCGAATCTTTTCAGTGCCCGGTCATCTTCCCGCCAGTCTTTAGCCACCTTTACGCGCAGTTCAAGAAAAATGTGCTTATCGAGAAAGGCTTCGATATCTTTTCTGGCATCGGTCCCCAGTTTTTTGATGGCTGAACCCTGATGGCCGAGTAAAATTCCTTTCTGGGTTTCCCTGGCCACATAAATGGTTGCAGTGATTCGGGTCAGATGGTCTTCTTCTTTGAATTCATCTACGGCTACCTCGGTGGAATAGGGAACTTCCTGTGAAAAGTTCAGCAGAATTTTCTCCCGGATAATTTCGGAAATAAAAAACCGCTGGCTACGGTCGGTCAGTTCATCTTTGGGGTAAAAGGCCGGAGATTCAGGTAGATGGTGAAGGATGGCTTTGAAAACCTGGTCAAGATTGAGGTTGTGCAATGCAGAAACAGGCAATACAGTTGCCTTCTCCATGATTTTCATCCACTTTGCCGTCTCAGCTTCGAGTACGGCCATGTTTCCAAGGTCTATTTTATTGATAACAACAATTACAGGAGAAGTGCTCTCCTTCAGTTTGCGTAAAATATCTTCCTGATGAAAATCGTTGCCAGGCTCGGTAACAAGGAGAACAACATCGGCATCATCCAGGGCGGAGAATACGGCTGACATCATGGAAAGGTGCAACTTATAGTGCGGATTGATTACGCCTGGGGTGTCGGAATAAACGATTTGATAATCATCTCCGCTGAAAATTCCCATGATGCGGTGGCGGGTGGTTTGCGCTTTTGGTGTGATAATCGAAAGACGCTCACCGAGTAAGGCATTCATGAGGGTAGATTTACCGACGTTTGGGTAACCAATAATTGAGACGAAACCTGCTTTGTGTGACATAGCAATTTGTTATTGTGGTTTATTACATAGACGGGAAGGAAACCACGCTGATTTATAAGCCTTAGCGGTGCAAAGGTACGCAAAAATTCGGGTTTGTATGATTGTCATGGTTATAGGACCGGTAGGGGATGTTCCCCGATTTTCAGGCACTTTTATTTGTCCTGATCATATAGATATGAACGGTAACGCCGATAACCATCACCATCACCACAATTTTCAGCCACAGATAGGGCTTGAAAAGAAATGCAAGCGGCTGCTGCGATCAGGAACGGTGTGGTGGGCACAAGGGGAAGTATGAACCCCAGAAGGGCGAGGAACGACAGCAGGAACCCACCGGCCAGCAGCAGACTGCGCACAAATTTGTTTTCTGCGATGTTTGTTGAACTGGTAAAATCTACTCCCATAAAAAAAATGGTTCTTTGTTGATAATTCGGATAGAATTGCTATCTTTGCACACTCAAATAGAAACGCAAGTCTATAAAAACATATTGCGGGGTGGAGCAGTGGTAGCTCGTTGGGCTCATAACCCAAAGGTCATAGGTTCGAATCCTGTCCCCGCTACAAAGCCAAATGGCAAAATCCGGAATGCGAAATGTGATATCACGTTTCGCATTTCACATTTCAGATATGACATTTTTTCGAACCTGGCGGAATTCGTGGATCAGGGAGAGTACCTGTCACTTTAATCCATACTTATTCACAATGGCCTCTCGTTCTGCCATACATGCAGGCGAAAAAA
>JAPLDG010000208.1:0-18159 GCA_026391845.1 Bacteroidota bacterium
GGCGAACTGAACCGGAAAATCGTAATCACCACCGGATACATAGGTGTAAACTCTTGGGGTTTTAAAGGCGGGATAATAATAGCGGTAATGTCTGAATGCCAGGGTAAGATCCTTTTCAAGGGCGGTGATCTGCCTGTACTGACTGTCAACAGCCGCATGAAAGGCAATATTCCGCGGATTTTCAAGATAGGCTCTCATATCCATCAGTTTTGCAGAATCACCGAGATCGGTGCCCAGAAAAAAGCGATATGCAGGTTTTAATGCTTCCAGCTCTTGCTGAAGCTGATCAGGATTTATTTTAAACAAATCAGCATCGTACCTGTGAATTTTCACTTCAGCAAGGCTGACTCCTGAAATATCCACATCAACCCGTTGCTTTCCATGGTTGCAACCTGAAAAAATCAACATACCTAAAATTAAACAAATTGCTTCTATACGCATTTTTCTATTTATAATCCTCAATGTTTCCTCTTGCCAAAAATACTCATATCACTGTAAAAACCCAAAACTGCTGAGACAATCATTCAGCTTATTTGGGTTTTGTGTTCCAATCAATACTTTCTCACCATTCTTTAACCTTAATTGCAGCCCTTTATCACCGAAAACATTATAAGCCTTTCCGGTTTTATTGGTTCTAATGCCCCATCCCCCATAATCCCGGATTGGATTATAACTGATCACTTCAAAACTGTCCAGCTTATCCCAATCAACCCGGCGGAATTTAAACTGAAACGGAAAAAAGCGCCAGGCAATCCCCTTGTCATCAATCAAAGTGGTCAATTTCGCAAATCCAAACATCAGCGCAATCAAGACAAATAAAAGCATGACTGAAACAAACATGACAATCAATCCAGGATCACTCAACGGGTGATTTCCGAATTTTTGACCATGCATTACCTGCTTGTTGATGCCAACTCCAAACATCACCGAAATAAACAATCCTGAGGTGGTTAACAGGATCCATATCCATGGCTGTCGGAATTTTTGTATTTCTTTATATACCATGCGAATCAAGGTTTGAAGTTTGTTTAATTAAAATGCCGAAGGCATGATATTTTTATAGCAAATGAATGTCAAAGACAACAGAAAATGCCGAAGGCATGGCATTATAATGTCACCACTTCGTGGTTTAGGATGCCATGCATTTTAAAATTCAACACGTGATTCACATATAACATGATCAAAAATGCTGTAGAGAAACAAACGTCTTTCCCTGTTGATTATTTTTGGATAAATATATAAAGATTGGGTGAATGAATGGTTGATTATTGGCTACTTTTGCTCCGCTGAAAGTTAATTATCCAATATAAAAAATCAACATGAAAAAAATATTTACTATCATCCTGATTACCATACAATTTTGTTGTGCCAGCCATTCTTTTAGTCAGTCCAAGTCGCCGGTGAAACTGGGGCTGAGAGTCGCCCCGAACATTGGCTGGATGATTCCCGGCACAAAAGGTTATTCAAGCGATGGAGCAAGAATGGGCGCTACCATCGGATTCATCAGCGATTTCTATTTTGCAGAAAACTACGCTTTCTCCACGGGAATGAATTTTCAGTTTCTCAATGGCAAACTCGATTATGCCACATCAATGATGCTTGGCGATGCCGATAGTTCATTGACGAGCGGACAGGCTTTCCGGAAATACAACTTCGTTTACATGGAAATCCCCCTCATGATCAAAATGAAAACCAAAACTTTTGGCAACCTGTCCTATTTCGGCCAGATCGGATTCGGCACCGGTTTCCGTCTCAATGCCACCGTGAAGGAACATTTTGAGCCTGATGCAGGGGGTTCGGCAGATAACCAGTACGATTTTAACCAGGGAACCACCCTGATCCGGGAATCGATCCTGATTGGTCTCGGATGTGAATACCATGTTGATGAGTCTTCAAGAATTATCGTTGGCATATCCTATTCAAATTCACTCAATAACGTCCTGACCGGGGAAACCTACAAAACTGAACTCCCTATCAAAAGTCAGTTGAATTTTGCCGAACTCAACATCGGGTTCATTTTTTAATCCACCACGATGAAGATTGCACTGGCCCAGCTGAACTATCGTGTTGGTGATTTTACGCTCAATGTTTCGCGGATATTGGAAACCATTGAAAAGGCACAATCACAGCAGGCAGATGTAGTCGTTTTTGCCGAACTCTCGGTATGTGGCTACCCTCCACGGGATTTTCTTGAATTCAATGATTTCATCCGGCGATGCGATGAAGCCGTTGCTTTGATTGCCAGCCATTGTCATGGCATTGCGGCCATCGTTGGCGCCCCCTCTGCCAATCCTGATTCAAAAGGGAAACCGTTGTATAATACTGCCTTTCTCCTGGCCGATGGTAAAATTCTTGCCAAAGCACACAAAACCCTGCTTCCGAATTACGATGTGTTCGATGAATACAGGTACTTCGAGCCCAACAGATTACCATACGCAGTCGCCGAATACAAGGGATTCCGATTTGCAGTCACCATATGCGAAGATCTGTGGAACATTGCCGACAATCCGCTCTATATCCGTAACCCGATGGATGAACTGGCTAAGTTGAATCCGGATGTAATCATCAACATTGCCGCCTCACCATTCAATTACCGCCAGGCAGAAATCAGACGCAATATTCTGACAAGAAATGCTTTGGCATACAACCTTCCGATCGTTTACGTGAATCAGGTTGGCGGTCAGACTGAGTTGATTTTTGATGGAGGCTCCATGGTAGTTGATTCAAAGGGTGAAATTGTTGAGAATCTGAAGGAATTTGAGGAGGATTTTTACATATATGAATTGCAAATCGCAGATTGCAAATTGCAAAATGCTAAACCTGAAATCACTCAGCCGAAACCGCCGAACATCGGCTCATCTTCAAATCTTCAAATCTTCAAATCTTTATCCTCCCGGGAAACGATCCGACTCATCCACTCCGCCCTGATCCTGGGGATCCGTGACTATTTCGGGAAAATGGGCTTTTCAAAGGCGATTCTTGGGCTGTCGGGGGGCATCGATTCAGCAGTCACACTGGCTCTGGCATCGACCGCTCTTGGAAATGAAAATGTGAGGGCCATCCTGCTCCCGTCGCAATTCTCATCTGACCACAGCATTGCGGATGCCATTACATTGGCGGAAAATATGAAGGTTCAATACGATATCATTCCGATAGTGGACACATTCCATTCGTTTGAGAAGACCTTGCAACTGCAGTTTGCCGGACTACCTTTCGACCTGGCCGAAGAGAACATCCAGGCACGCATCCGCGCAGTAATTCTGATGGCTTTGTCGAACAAATTCGGCTACATACTGCTAAACACTTCCAATAAAAGTGAGGCGGCCGTTGGCTATGGCACCCTCTACGGCGACATGTGCGGCGGATTATCCGTGCTGGGAGATGTCTATAAAACACAGGTGTATGAACTTGCCAGGTTCATCAATGAAGCAGAGGAGATCATACCCCTTAACTCGATCACGAAACCACCTTCAGCAGAATTAAGGCCCGACCAGAAGGATTCAGATTCTTTGCCCGATTATGAAATCCTCGACCAGGTTCTGTATGCGTACATCGAACACTGCAAGGGGCCTGAGGAGCTGATTTCGGAAGGATTTGACGAAATTGTTGTAAAAAGGATACTCAGACTGGTCAACACCAACGAGTATAAGCGATACCAGACACCACCGATCCTCCGGGTTTCGCCCAAAGCTTTTGGCATGGGACGCCGAATGCCTATTGTCGGAAAATATCTTTCGTAAAGATAACCCTTTTAAATGCTTTACTCTGCCGTAACGGATTCCACCGATCTGATCTCGGGAAGCGCCCGGATCACAGCGGCTTCAATGCCATTCTTCAGTGTCATCTGGCTGTGAGGACAATTTCCACACATGCCCAACAGCCTGATATTTACAGTATTGTCTTCTGTCAGATTCACATATTCAACATCTCCTCCATCTGCCTGAAGATAAGGACGAATTTGTTCAAGAACATTTTTTACTTTCGATTCGAGCTCTGCATTTGCAACCATGGGAAAATTTTATGGATTGATTTTTTTAACCCGGCAAATTTACATAAAAACCAAAAGCAACCGGAATGAACCCTGTTAAAATTTATCCCGGGCAGTCAGCCGGATTATTCATGAAAAATCTTTCTGCGGTTCTCTGTGCAGGTTCTCAGTGGTACCTTCTATGAAAGAAATAATTACAATGAGGCGCGGAGACGCGGAGACGCAGAGGCGAGGAGACATGGGCCACAGAGAAAGCCAGCACATCAAATAACGATTCAACCGGATGCTCAGCTTAAATAAACCATAAATTTGCAGTTCTTTTGGGATGGATGAAAACTCAGACGTTAAAACAGCAGCCTATTGCAGGCGATGACCTGCCCGCCGGAACATTTGTTCCTCTCTCCCGGTATAAAAACATTGTCAACTTCGTCAATGATCAAAATCAATTTGTCTATATTACATCAAATCAGGACTTTCTGGCTTCCAATGCGTTATTTTTACCAGCCATCAATATTGCTGCGGTTGCTTCCCTGGCCATTTCTTCAGAAACAATTGTGGTGGATCAAATCTGTATCGACAGAAATAAAATGGCGATTTATGATTCGACGATGAATTATGATGGAGTTGATTTTGAAGACTTTGAACTACAGCTGTTGCACCTATCCGCTGATGAATCTCATCTTTTCCCCGAAAAAAGCCTGATTTTCCTGTTAAACCCCGCAAACGAAAAGTTGTTTTCATCAGGGTTTGATCGTCAGTTCATGCTGAATGCAAAGAAAAGCGCCGGATTGATATTGTCGGGCAGCATTGTAAAGGGCATTGAAACCATCAAGGGAACGGGTTACGGATTAACCCCGTCAGGAGATGATTTCATTGCAGGGTTTCTTCTGGGACTTCACTATAACGAGTGCAGATACAACATTGATCTCTCGGGATTTAGAGAAGAGATTTATCATGCTGCTCTTGGAAAAAACCTGTTGATATCCTCCTTTCTGCTGAGGGCGAAAAACAAAAAATATTTCAACCCATTAAAAAAAATCTTACTTTTACTTGCCGGAGCATCACAATCATCACTCAGTGAGGGTTTGCAACAACTGCTTTCGATTGGAGCGACGTCGGGGGCCGATTTTTTTTCCGGCTACATTTTTCCCATCAAACACAAGACAGGACTATGATTTTCAAAGGTTTAATAAAAAAAGGAAGCTACTATGATTCTGTTTCCCTCATGATATTATCAAAGGAACTTAACAAATTAGACGGAATCGTTGACTCCTCGATAGTGATGGGTACCGCCGAAAACAAAGCGTTGTTAAGTGCCGTCGGTCTGAATCTGGAGGTATTTCACGATGCCGGTGAAACAGATATCCTCATTGGCATCAAGGCATCATCCCTGCCTGCCGCTGAAAACGCCCTCCAAAAGATTGACCAGCTGTTCAACGATCTGCAACACCATCAGGATCAGTCCACCGACAAAAACGTCCATAGTTTTGGAGCAGCATTGAAACAATTGCCGGAAGCCAACTTGTCACTCATTTCGATTGCCGGAAAATATGCCGCGGGCGAAGCAATGAAAGCATTGAAACAAGGCCTGCATGTGATGATATTTTCGGACAATGTCAGCATCGCCGAAGAATATGAACTCAAACAGTATGCCCACGACCATGAACTGCTGCTGATGGGGCCCGATTGCGGATCAGCCATTATCAACGGAATTCCGCTGGGATTTGCCAATGTGGTTCAAAAAGGCAATATCGGGATTGTGGCTGCTTCAGGAACGGGTTTACAGGAAGTTAGTTCGGTCATATCCAATCATGGAGCCGGGATTTCACAGGCCATTGGAACCGGAGGCCGTGATATCAGAAAAGAGATCGGGGGAATCATGTTCCTGGATGCGCTGAAAGTACTGGGTGACGATGAGGAAACAAAAGTCATTGTCATGATCAGCAAACCGCCGCACCCGGATGTTTTACAAAAAATTGCAGACCATGTAAAAAAAATCAAAAAGCCCGTGATCGGCATCCTGATTGGCGGAAATCCTGAAATTCTCAGGCAGGCCGGCGTAATTCCGGCCATCACGCTCGAACAGGCAGGGTTGTATGCGGCCGCTGTTTCCAAAGGCAAAGAGACCGGATCGATCGACAACGATCTGGCACAACGGAAGACCGGAATTGTTGCGCTTGCATCAACATCAGGGAAAGGCCTGCAAGGTAAATTCCTGCGCGGACTCTTCAGTGGCGGTACATTGTGCGATGAGACTCAATTGGTGCTGAAAGACACAATCGGTTATACTTACAGCAACTCTCCGCTGAATGTTGATTTCAGGTTAACGGACCTGTGGAAAAGCAGGGAAAACAGCATCATTGATCTGGGGGAAGATGAATTTACACAAGGCAGGCCACACCCGATGATCGATTACTCCCTGCGGAACAAGAGAATACTACAAGAAGTTTCAGATACCGATGTGGCCGTGATTCTTCTCGATGTAGTTCTGGGCTATGGAAGCCATCCGGATCCGGCGTCGGAACTGGTGCCTGTCATCCATGAATCGAAAAAGATTTCCCCGGCCATTCTTTTTATAGGCTCTGTAACCGGCACGGATCAGGATCCTCAAAACAAGAAAAATATTGTCCGGGAACTTGAAAAAGCCGGGATGATTATCATGCCTTCGAATGTTGCTGCCAGTGAACTTGCGGGACAAATCATTCATCAACTTTCTTCGAAACAGCCTTCCCGGTCAATTTAATAACAGCAAACTCATTTTATATGGCGTTAAACGATTTATTCAGGCAACCCTTAAAAGTAATCAACACCGGCTTGGTCTCATTTAAAACAAACCTCGAAACAGCCGGCGCAACAGCCATCCAGGTTAGCTGGAAACCACCCGCAGATGTTAAGAAAGAGGCAGTAACCATCCTGAATGCTCACCAGCATCAAATTGACGAGGCCAATCGCAAGGCCCTTGATATCATTTTGAACGGGAAACCTTTTCTGACAGGCATGGACAAAGCCCTGGATGTGATCCCCGGAATGCGAAAAGATCTGATCCTTCATTCCGGCCCTCCGATCACCTGGGACCGGATGTGCGGCCCGACCAGGGGAGCCATCATGGGCGCCCTGATCTATGAAGGGTTTGCTACTACCATCGAAGAGGCTGAAAAGGTTGCGTCATCCGGAGAAATTGACTATGCACCCTGTCATGAGCATGCATCTGTAGGCCCGATGGCCGGGATCATCTCGGCATCAATGCCGGTGTTCATCATTGAAAACGAGGCTTACGGCAACTCTGCATTCTGTACACTGAATGAAGGCCTTGGGAAAGTGCTTCGATATGGCGCATACGGCCCGGAGGTGATCGAAAAGCTGAGATGGATGGAAAAAATCATGTATCCGGTTTTGAAAAATGCCATTCGTAAACTCGGAAAAATCGACCTGAAAAACATCATCGCCCAGGCTTTGCATATGGGTGATGAAGTGCATAACCGCAACCGGGCAGCAACGTCGCTGTTTTACAGGACCATTGCACCTGCGATCGTTGAAACATCTGAAAACAAAGAAGATACCGTAAAAGTGTTAAACTTCATCAACGGGAATGATCACTCTTTTCTGAATTTATCCATGCCTGCCTCAAAAGCTTGTCTCGATGCTGCACGAAACATACCTTACAGCAGTATTGCCGTGGTAATGGCGCGGAATGGCACCGACTTCGGCGTGCAGTTAGCCGGAACCGGAGATAAATGGTTCGTCGGAAAATCGCCCGTTCCGGATGCCTTGTTTTTCCCCGGATTTACCAAAGATGATGCAAATCCTGATATCGGCGACAGCGCCATTACGGAGACCATGGGACTGGGCGGGTTTGCCATTGCCGCGGCGCCGGCCATTGCGCAATTTGTCGGGGGTACTGCGCAGGATGCGATCCAGTACACGCTGGATATGTATGAAATCACCGCCGGGGAGAACAATGTTTTTCAAATACCCTATTTAAATTTTCGCGGCACTCCTACCGGAATAGATGTCAGAAAAGTGATTGAGCAAAATATTACTCCGTTTATCGACACAGGGGTGGCGCATAAAAACCCGGGGGTAGGACAGGTTGGCGCGGGCGTTTTAAGCGCGCCAATGGAGCCCTTTAAAAAAGCATTTGAAGGACTGGCTGAAGAAATTCAACATTAATAACTATTTAAACTATCTATTATGAATCCACAGGACGTTTTTAAATTCATGAGTGAAGTAAAAATTCACGATCTCACCCAGCGGTTGAGCATTCATACACCTCCCTGGCCAAGTTATATGCCGATGCAGATTCAGTATTTCAAAAGAATTGCGGGCGCCCATATGGGGCAGGGGGCAAACGGGCAGATCATTAAAACCAGCAATCATGTTGGCACGCATATCGATGGCGAGATCCATTTTCATTCCAGTGGTAGAACGATTGGCGACACTCCCCTCGATTTTTGGTATGGACCCGGGGTTGTGGTGGACATTTCCGACGAAGTCTCTGATTATAGCTTATACTCTCCGGAGATGCTCATGAGAAAAGCGGATATCAAACCAGGCGACATCCTCATCATCAACACAGGATATAATAAATTTGCATGGGATCAGCCGGAGTCGGACGAACTCAGGTATTTTGTCAAGCATCCCGGACCAAGTCCCGAATTTCATCTGTGGGCACTGGAAATGAAGATCAAATGGATCGGTGTCGATTGCGGCAGCGCCGACCATCCGATGAATACCATCATCCGCGACTGGCACCCCAAGCGTTTCAAAGAGGCTGAAGCTAAACTGATGGCTGATTACGGCAAATCATGGGATGAGATGTTTCCCCCGGATACCTATTACCAGGTGATGCACCTGAAGTTGTTTCCAAAAGGTTTGGTTCATGCCGAAAACCTGGGCGGTGAGATCAATCAGGTAAGCAACAAACGCGTTTGGATCGGCTTGTTCCCTCTGAGAGGAATTGAGATGGAATCTTCCATGTGCCGGGTGATCGCAATAGAAGGATAGCAAATTATCTGACAAAAAACCACTTTTATGGCAATCCCGCATGAATTCGCCTACGAGAAACCGGAAACGTTAAAGCTGGCGTTACAACTGCTGAGTGATCATGGCAAAAACGCCCGGCTGCTGGCCGGCGGAACAGACCTGGCAAACCAGATGAAGCAAGGATTCCGTGTTCCGCAAATCCTGATTGATATCAAAGGGATACATGAACTCGAGGAGATCAGGATGGCAGGAGACCAACTTTACATTGGTGCACTGGCAACATTTACCGACCTGAGAAACTCCAGATTAATCATGGAAAAAGTCAACATTCTGCATGAAGCGGCCGGAATGGTCGCTTCCAACGGAGTCAGAAACAGGGCGACGATGGTCGGGAATATCTGTTCGGCCGTTGCCTGCATGGATAGCGCGACACCCTTGCTTGTTCATGAATCCGTGGTCCATACCCTGAGTGTGAATGGTGAAAAAAAGTACCGGATCCAGGATTGGTTTGTTGACAACCGGAAGACGGCCATTTCAGAGGATGAAATTGTTACACATGTCTCCATTCCAATCCCTGAAAAGAAGTATGCCGGCGCTTATCAGAAGATGATGCGCTATTCCGGTGAAGATCTGTCGCAAGCCAATGTGAGCGTTCTGGCGCTTTCAGAAAAGCAGTTCCGCGTTGCATTCGGTTCTGTCGGACCCATTCCCAAAAGATCCCTCAAAATTGAGAAACTGCTCAACACCGAAGGAGTATCAACGGAAACCATTGACAAGGCAAAAAAGATGATTGAAACTGTGATCGCGCCAATCACCGACGTCAGGGCAACCAAGGAATATCGTATGCACATGACAAAAGTCATGTTCGAACGGGCGCTGCTTGCTGCTATGGAACGTTTCAAACAACCACGTATCATCTCATATTAACCGAAAATATGAAAAAAATATCATTTCTATTAAACGGAGAATCCAGGTCTATTCATGTGGAACCCAGCGAAACCCTGCTGGAAGTTCTTCGTGACAGGATGGGGACAAAAAGCCCGCAATGCGGATGCGCCAGTGGTGGTTGTGGAGCTTGTACGGTGATGCTGAACGACAAAACCGTGAGAAGCTGCCTGATTTTTGCCATCGAAACCGACGGTCAGGAAATTGTCACCCTGGAAGGTATCTCCAAAAACGGCCTGTCACCCCTGCAAAAGATATTCCTTGAACACAATGTTTTTCAATGCGGATATTGTGCCCCGGGAATGATCTTATCTGCCACTGAATTAATCAGCAGGAACCCTCACCCCACTTTGCATGAAATTAAAGAGGCGATTGCAGGCAACTTATGCAGGTGTACCGGCTACACCCCGGTTATTGAAGCGATTCTTGAACTTACCAAACAGGAAGTATGATGGATGCATATAAATACATTGGACATTCGGTCGTAAAAGTCGATGGCAAGGAAAAAGTATCGGGCGCCGCTTTATTCACGGACGACCTGGAATTTGGCCCCGATCTGCTCTATGCAGAAGTGGTGGAAGGTCCCCATGCACATGCCATGATCAACAGCATCAATATTTCTGATGCGCTGAAAGTGCCTGAGGTATTGACGGTTGTTACCGGCAAGGACTTCCCTTACAATTTTGGCCTTTACATGAACGACCGGTATATTTTTGCGCAGGACCGCGTTCGCTTTTTCGGGGAACAGATTGCCGCAGTGATTGCCAGAACGCCTCAGGCTGCCAAAAAAGCCGCTCAATTGGTAAAAGTCAGCTATACCCCGCTTCCGAAAGTGCTGTCTCCGCTGGATGCCATCAAAGAAGGCGCCGAAATTCTTCATCCTGATTTAAAAAACTATGTTCACGTTCCCTGGTTTTTTCCTACCCCTGATTCCAATATTGCCCATCATCGCAAAATCAGGAAAGGCCAGGTAGAAAAGGGTTTTGAGGAAGCCGATTATATTCTTGACGACACCTATGAAGTTCCGCGTTATTCGCATTGCGCCATTGAAACGCATGCAGCGGTGGCAAAATATGATCATTCCGGGAGATTGACCGTTTGGGCATCCTCGCAATCACCCAATACACAGCGCAACCTGTTTGCCAAGGCCCTGGCCCCGCTGGGAATCAGGCACAATGATATCCGGGTAATTGTTCCGCATGTGGGTGGCGGGTTTGGATCCAAAGCCGGCGTGACAATGGAGATTATGGCGGCAGCCATCGCCATGAAGGTCCAGGGTCATCCGGTAAAACTGATCTGGAACCGGGAACGGGAATTCTACAACACCTATCAGCGGCTCGGGGTTGTTGCAAAACTGAAGGTCGGAGTAAAAAAAGACGGGACAATTACCGCGCTGAAACATGATCTCTACTGGGATGCCGGCGCATACGTTGAATATGCCGCCAATGTTGTGAATGCCGTTGGATTATCCGCCATTGGCCCCTACAACATTAAAAATGTTTCGATCGATTCTTACTGCATCTATACAAACCTTCCGCCGGGAGGTCCCTACCGCGGATTCGGTTATTCGGAATTTCTCTTCGGGCTTGAATCCCATATGAACCGGATAGCGAAACACCTGGGCATTGATGCTGTTGAAATCAGGCGGAAAAACATGATCAGGGAGGGGGATCTGACCGCATATGGCGCCCATATGAATCCGAACGGACTGCTTGAAGCGATCAACAGGGTTGCCAAAGAGATCCAATGGAATAAAAAGATCAAATCAAACAACCCGAACCTGGCTATTGGCAAGGGATTTGCCTTGTTCTGGAAAGCGCCGGCAATGCCTCCCAATGCATCTTCCTCGTGTTTCCTTAAGTTCAACGAGGATGCAAGCATCAACCTGCTGGTTTCAGGAATGGATATCGGCCAGGGATTTCTGACCGTCATGGCACAGATCGCCGCTGAAGTCCTCGCTGTGCCAACCAGTAAGATCCGTACCGAAAATCCGGATACAGACCGGAATCCATACGAATGGCAAACCGTGGCCTCCCACATCACATGGAGTTGCGGCAATGCAGTCAGAAATGCCGCGATTGACGCCAGGGATCAGATTTTTTCCCTGGTTGCCCGAAGCAAATATCTGCCGTCTGACTCCTTATATCTGGAAGATGAAAAGGTGAAATGCAGAACACAACCCACTTTTGAACTTCCGCTGAAAGACTTCATCATCAACGGAATTCAAATGGAAGATGGAACATACCGGGGTGGCCCTGTCATCGGCCGCGGAATTTTCATGCCGGAATTCTCCTCCACCAACGCAGATCCGGATACAAGCCAGGGCGGGCATCCCAACGTTCATTATACGGTTGGAGCGGCTGCTGTGACCCTCGAAATCGATAAGCAGACCGGAAAAATGAGAATCCTGAAAGTGGTGGAAGCCATTGATGTCGGGAAAGCCATAAATCCCGACCTGGTCAAAGGTCAGATCATTGGCGGCTTGCTGCAGGGTATCTCAACTGTTCTCTTCGAGGAGATGAAGTTTGACCACCGGGGAAAAATGCTGAACCCTAATTTTACCGATTATAAAATCCCCACCGCGCTCGACATCCCGGATGAAATTGTACCCATCATCATCGAAGTGCCACAACCCGACGGGCCTTTCGGGGCACGCGGGATGGGAGAGCACCCGATGATCCCGGTTGCACCGATGATCGCCAACGCCATCGACGATGCACTGAACATTCGAATCCGGTCGATGCCGATAACTGCCGAAAAGCTGTGCCTCGAAATATTGAAAAACGCAAAATAGACTAGCCCATACTGGAAAACGAACTGAAATACCGATTCATGCAACCATTAGAAAACATTAAAATTCTCGACCTGAGCAGGGTTCTGGCCGGTCCGTATTGTACCATGGTTTTAAGTGACCTTGGCGCGGAAGTCATAAAAGTTGAAATCCCTGAAACAGGAGATGATTCAAGGTCGTTCGGCCCTTTTAAAAACGGACAGAGCCTCTATTTCATCAGCATCAACCGTGAAAAGAAGAGTATTTCCCTGAACCTGAAAACAGCAAGAGGGAAGGAAATTCTTAAACAGCTGATCACGAAGGTCGATGTTGTAATCGAGAATTACCGGCCTGGAACGATGGAAAAACTGGGGTTGGGGTATGAAGATTTAAGAAAAATCAATCCTGAAATAATTTATGCAGCGTCGTCGGGTTATGGTCACACCGGACCTGACTCAAAAAAGGCTTCCTATGATATACTTGCCCAGGCCATGGGAGGCGTGATGAGCATTACCGGATGGCCCGACACCCCTCCTACCCGCGTTGGAATGTCGCTGGGAGATATAACGGCATCCCTTTATACGGCCATCGGCATACTTGCTGCCATTCATCATCGCACCGTCACCGGGCAGGGACAAAAAGTGGATATTGCCATGCTGGATTGCCAGGTTTCCATCCTTGAAAACGCCATCACCCGTTATCAGGTTGAAAACAAATCACCGGTTCCATTGGGTAATCGCCACCCCACCATTACTCCTTTCCAGGCATATCAGGCAAGCGACAGCTATTTTGTAATTGCCGCCGGCAATGATTCGCTGTGGATTAAATTGTGTGAAGTCATTGGCCGCCCTGATCTTGCAAATCACCCTGACTATGCGACCAACAATCTCCGCACCCGGCATATTGCAGAGCTGAATGCGGAACTGGATAAAATCCTCCGCAACAAAACTGCAGCTGAGTGGATACGGATCATCGATGAGGCAGGAATACCCTGCGGCCCCATCAATACCATTGATAAAGTTATGGCAGATCAGCAGGTGCTTTCACGCAACATGATCGTGGAGGTTGACGATACCAGGGCAGGTAAGATAAAAATTGCCGGCAATCCCATCAAAATGACCTCCATTGAAGAAAAAACGCATCGTGGTCCGGCTCCTGAGATTGGCGGAAATAATCTTGAGATTTACTCCGGTTTGCTTGGACTTTCCCCGGAAGAAATTGATCTCCTTAAGGTAAATGGCGTGATCTGATGAATTATACATCTTCATTGTCTCTTTCTGAATCTGTCAATGATATAAAAACCGGGAAGGTTGGCCTGGAAGAATATCTCAACTATGTTTGCGACACAATCGATGCGGCAGAGCCGTTTATTCATGCCCTTCTTCCGGAACCAGGCCGCAGGGAACGATTGATGCGGGAAGCCGGGGAGTTGATTAAAAAATATCCATCCGCCGCCGGAAGACCCCAATTTTTCGGGATTCCGGTGGGAGTCAAAGACATTTTCAGGGCAGACGGCTTTCCGACAAAAGCCGGCTCCATGCTCCCCGCATCACTTTTTGAGGGGAGAGAATCATCTGTGGTCACAACCTTGAAACAGAACGGAGCGCTCATCCTGGGGAAAACCGTGACGACTGAATTTGCCTATTTTGAACCCGGCCCGACCTGCAACCCTCACCAGCCTTCGCATACCCCCGGAGGGTCAAGCAGCGGTTCAGCTGCGGCCGTAGCGTGTGGATTTGTGCCTTTGGCCCTGGGAACACAAACAATTGGGTCTATTACCCGTCCCGCTTCATTTTGCGGAGTTTATGGGTTCAAACCGAGCTTTCAGAGAATCGCCACAGACGGGGTAATCCCCTTTTCGGAATCGGCTGACACCATCGGTTTTTTCACACAGGATCTGGCCGGACTTGAAATGACAGCTGCACTCCTTTGCAAAGATTGGAATACCTTTAAAACGATCCCGGAAAGAAAACCGGTCATCGGAATCATGACCGGCAGTTACCTGGAACAAACCGACCATGAAGTCAGACAATTCTTTGAAAGTAAAATACAACAACTTGAAAACCTTGGTTTTAAGATCATCCGTCTCGATGTTTTCAGGGATATTGAAGCCATCAATCGCGCCCATCGGTCGATCATAGCAGCCGAATTTGCCCGGGTACATGAGCGCTGGTTTTCCGATTATGCGGAGCTATACCGGAAAAGCACCAGGGAACTCATTCTGCAGGGCAGATTGGTCACCGGTACAACCTTGGAAAATGCCCGGAAGTACAGGGAACTTTTACGGGCCCAGCTTAAAATGTCAACATCAAAATATCAGATTGATGTGTGGCTCTCCCCTTCGTCATGCACCGCAGCTCCAGATGGACTGAATGCAACAGGAAGTCCGCTGATGAATCTTCCCTGGACCTGCCTGGGGTTACCGACCATCTCTGTTCCTGCCGGGAAAACAGAAGCAAGCCTTCCGCTTGGCTTGCAGTTTGCAGGATCATTTATGCAGGATGAGCTTTTATTCGAGTGGGTAAAAAAATCTTCCCTGGTCCGTACTTCTTCTTAAAGTTTTACAAATTTCGCAACCTGGACTTTTTTTCATCGACAATTTTTAAAGGGACTGAAAGCAAGACTGTTATACTCCGCTTCTCCTATGGTGTAATTTGTTTATTTTTGCACTGACTGCACTGTTAGATTGCTTCCATCAAACGTTTTGAGTCGTATGAAGAAACTAATTTTCATCCTGACAGCCGTTTTGCCACTCCTTATTTTCGCCCAGCATCCCTGGTTCACATCTTTGCCGTCTGAATATGGATGGAGTGAGGTCGGGAATGCGGGTTTTTCCAATTTCAGGGCAAAAGTTATCAGCCTTGCCCTGACCCCGGCGGGTCAGCCCTATATTGCTTTCCAGGACTGGGAAAACAACCTGAAGGTAACCGTTATGAAATACACCGGAACCGAATGGATTAACGTTGGGCAGGCTGGTTTTTCAGATGGAACTTCAGATTATATCAGCCTTGCCATAAGCCCGGCAGGAGAGCCATTTGTGGCATATATGGATTATACCTTTGTCACCAAAGTCAAGAAATTTAACGGGACAGAATGGGTGGATGCAGGTCTCTCAGGTTGCTCAGATGGAGGGTCTTGCTATCAAACCTTGAAATTCAGTCCTTCGGGTCAGCTATATATCGGTTATACAGATTTAACCCAGTCTGCAAAGGCAACTGTAAAGAAATTTGATGGTTCAAACTGGCTGAACGTTGGGTCAGCAGGTTTTTCACCAGGCCAGGCGAATAATATCAGGCTTTCAGTCAACACACTTGACCAGCCAGTCGTTGCATTCGAAGATTGGGCACATTCGCATAAGATTACCGTGATGAAATATAATGGAACAACCTGGGGATATCTGGGGACAGTGGGGATTTCAGCCGGTGAAGCATGGTACCCGAGTATTGCACTTGATGCAGCCGGGCAACCTTATGTTGCCTACAGGGATGGTGTGAATGGTAATAAGGCAACCTTGAAAAAATTTAATGGGCAGGAGTGGGTGGATGTTGGCACAGGGGCTTTCTCCGCAGGTCTGGTAAATTGTATCAGTCTTGCCCTCGATCAATCCGGCCAGCCATATGTAGCATTTATTGATTCGGCGTCAGCGTTCAGGATAACCGTGATGAAGTACGATGGAAGCAATTGGGGAGTTGTCGGGAATGCTGGCTTCTCTGCTGGTTCAGCTGATTACACGAGCCTTGCTTTAAATTCCGGCGATATACCTTATGTGGCTTATAGTGATCATGGGAACTCAGACAAAGCCACCGTGATGAAGTACGATTCGGTTGGTATGGGGATTTCTGACCATAAGGGGTTACAATGTCTGGTTTATCCAAATCCGGCGCATGAAAAAATAACCATCTCAACAACAGTCTGCGGTTCCCTGGATATCTGCAACATCAGCGGCCAACAGATTCTGCAACAACCCATCACCAGACCAGCCACGACCGTTGATGTAAGCACGCTGCCAGTTGGGATTTATTTTGTGCGGGTGAGGGATGAAAGAATGGTCAGGGTTGGAAAATTCATCAAGCAGTAACATCGCTCATATTACTCTTTAATAAACTTCCCCGTCATCATATACTTGTCATTGGTTAGCCGCACGTAATAAATCCCGATTGGAAAGGTATGAATGTCAAGCAGTGTTTTGGGCCCTGTGATTTGGCGGGAAATGATATCCTGGCCGTTAATATTAAAAACGGATAACCGGCTTTTCCTTGTCGCGGCAAATGTTTCAATGGTTATTTCTGTGGATGAATGATTGGGACATATATTCAGGGCTTTGGATTGATCCGGGAGATCATTCAAGCCTACCCCGCCTCCATTTGTGGTCTTTAAAATGGTTCCATAATCACCCACAGCATAACCTTTAGTGGCATCGGTGAAACAGACTGAAAGTAAATTATATGCCGTCCCGCTTGAACTGGTCGCCCAATGTGCTCCTCCATCGGTCGTCTTGATAATGGTTCCATGATCTCCCACACAATATCCTGTATTTGCATCAGTAAAGTAAACTGAATTTAGTTTTCCATCTGTGGCTGCCTGTAAATCAAACCAGGTTGTCCCTCCATCGGTGGTTTTAATGACGCGTCCCTGAACAACGGTTCTTTTTCCCGTCAACACATAACAGACGGCATAACCGGTGCTGACATCAGGAAAGCAGACGGATAATAACCAATGCATTCCGCTCGGCATCGAATAGGGTGTCCAGGACATACCTCCATCCTGTGTTTTCAGGATGAGTCCGTCTTTACTAACAACATGACCCATGTTGGCATCGGTAAAGCAAATTGAGTTTATCCCGCCATTATTGGTTTTAAGAATGGCTCCACCCTCACCTGCAACATATCCTGTATTCAAATCGGCAAAACAAACCGAATTCAGATCATTGGTTGTTCCGCTTGAGACTGCCATCCAGTCTGTGCCGCCATTGGTTGTTTTCAGGATGGTTCCACCCAAACCAACAGCAACACCTTTGCTAACATCTGTAAAATAAACCGATGACAAGGAAGTGGTGGTCCCACTTGACAAGACCGTCCATGTTGTGCCTCCATTGATGGTTTTCACAATGGTTCCCTCCAAACCTACAGCGTATCCGGTATTGGCATCGCAAAAGTAAACTGAAGACAAAGTGTTTCCGGATGGCAACGGGTTTTGCAATTCCCATTGAGAAAAAACAAATGGTGAAAGTTGTAAAAGCCAAACCAGAAAGTAAACCTTTTTCATAATGCCTGCTTTTTTAATGGTCAGTCATCCCTGGAAGCAAAGTTAAAACATAATCATCCCCTGCGAAACAACGAAGATATAAAATAAAGAGGATTCATGAAATTGAGGCGACATTCTGTTATATCCGGAAGCCAGATTAATGAGTATCGAAAGGAAAATGTGGCCATGATACTTAATCTCTATTTTTTGTATTTTTGTTTTTCAAATA
>JAPLDG010000208.1:18227-21287 GCA_026391845.1 Bacteroidota bacterium
TAAAGAATATGAAAGCCAGGAAGAATAAACATATCGATTTTACCGCAATAATTGAAAAAAGTGATGATGGCTGGTATGTCGGACAACTTGAAGAATTGCCTGAAGTAATTTCACAGGGAAAAACATTAACTGAACTGAAGCAAAATCTTGAAGATGCGCTTGACCTCATCATTTCAAATGCACGTGAAACAACAAGGAGCCTGTACCAGGGTAAAAAATTTATCCGTAGAAAACTGGATCTTGTTTAATGAAACGATCAGAATTTTTAAAACACCTTGCATTAAATAAATGTGTCCTGCTAAGAGAAGGAGCAAATCATTCAATTTACTTCAATCCAATAAATCGAAAACAATCAACAGTAGGAAGACATCAGGAACTATCAAACCTGTTATGTAAAAAGATATGTAAACAACTTGAGATTCCTTCTGTTTAATACATGTTTTTTCTCAGTTCGTTTAATTTTACACCTGAAACTCTACCAGATGAATGCTAATACCTGACAAATTTCCCCATCTTCACAAACAAATCACTGGTCCACCGCACAAAATAAACTCCGCTTTTTAAATTGCTGATATCAATGGTGGTTTTTGGCTCCGTGATTTTGCATGCCATGATTTCTTCCCCGTTCAAAGACATTACTGATAGCTGGCTCCTGGCCGGCGCTGCCAGCGTTTCAATTGTTACCAGGTCGGTGGAAGGGTTGGGATAAATATTTAAACCCCTGTGTTTAATTGACAAATCATTTAAACCATGAAGATTAGTTCCTCCGTTTGTTGTTTTTAAAATAGCACCATGATCCCCCACGGCATAACCCGTATCGCTGTTGGTAAAGTAAACAGATCTTAACAAATTGGTTGTTCCGCTTAATTGAGCAGTCCAGGTTGCACCCCCATCGATGGTTTTTAATATTGTTCCTGAATCACCCACCACAAAGCCCTTAATGGTGTCAATAAAGTGAACAGAATATAAATATCGGTTTGTTCCGCTGGATAAAGTTTCCCAATCCGTTCCCCCATCAATCGTTTTTAAAATTGTTCCGCTGGCCCCCGTCACAAACCCTGTATTGGCATTCACAAACCTGACAGAAGACAGCCCCAGGCCTGTTTGATACAGGTACTCCCATCTTAGTCCTCCATCAATGGTTTTTGCAATCATGACAGTACAACCCCACATGGATGTACAAAAAGCACCTGTTAAATAGCCCGTACTATCATCTGTAAAACATACAGAACTATAGGAATAGAGCCCGAGATCCGGTCCTGCATGATTGTTATTCACCAGAAGGGTCCAGGTTGAACCTGCGTCGGTGGTTTTGAAAATATTGTCATCCATGCCACTGCCTGCTATATAACCCGTATCTGAATTGGTAAAAAAAACGGAAGTCAGATAATGACTTGTTACAATGGGCAAAGCCGTCCATGTTACGCCGCCGTCGGTTGTTTTAATGATGGTACCATTCGCTCCCACAGCGTAACCAACACGGGCATCTGTAAAATAAATTGAGTATAAACTTTTATCTGTACCGCTTGATAATGCAGTCCAGGTCTTGCCTTCGTCTATGGTCTTTAAAATAGCACCTCCCGAACCCGCCACATAAGCCGTATTGGCATCGGTAAAACAGATTGATGTCAGGTTACTGCTTGTTCCGCTCGTCAAGGCAGTCCATTGTGCCGGAGCGACAACCGGAAGAGTGAACAACAAAACGCAGAGAAGCTTTTTCATATATCATTGGATATGTACTGGTTGAACATAACTAATGAAACAGCGGTTCCTTTTTTACAAATGACTAGCCTAAGGTAGGGAAAAAATCTTCACAAGTAAAAAAAATAATAAATATGATCAACTGATTTGTCCATAAGATAAAATAATACAACCAGGAAAAATGTCCGGATCTTTGTAATTTTCTGATTATTAATTGTTTTACATGCTTTTCCTATGACCGGTGGCTTGTACGCCAAAGGTCCGTACCTCTTTGAAAGCTTTATCCACCTAATAAGAGAGCTTAAACCTGTAGCTATGGAGTAGCTATGAGGTAGCTATGGGGTATGCACCTCAAAAATTTCTCCATGATTGAAAGTCGTTCAGGTTGGCTGTTGGCTCCTGCTTATGACCTGCTCAATGTAGCCATCCTGAACCCGGAAGACACCGAAGAACTCACGCTCACCATTGAAGGTAAAAAGAAAAAACTCAAAAGGGAACACTTTGAGCGACTAGGCAAAGGAATGGGATTGACTGAGAAACAAATCCAGGGTGTTTTTTACCGAATGATAAAAAACAAACCAATAGCCGGTGAATGGATCAATAATTCTTTCTTGTCAAAGGAAATGAAAGAAGCATATATCAAAATAATAGAAGCAAGATACGGACAATTAAACCATACTGACGGATAGTTTCCGCTTGATCCTCCGTTTCTTCCTTGCCCCGTCAATTGATGAGGTTGTCTCAAAAGGCGAATATCACCGCAAAGACGCAAAGACGCGAAATTAAATATAATTGATATTCAATTCTTTGTGCCTTCGTGTCTTGGTGGTGAGGAAAGTGAATGAGGTTTTTGAGACAGCCTCATCAAAGGCTTCCAGGATACCTAACTTGGTATTAACCAGTCACATCGCACAAATAGTTGATTTTATTGATAAAAGGGAGAAAACATTTGCTTCCTCTACTTTGTAAGAATGAGATTGATCTTCAGGAAAACTTTATTCGACCAGGGAATTCTAATTTAGATGTTAATAAAAGTTAAATGAATACCAGGTCAACAATTATTGCATATTTTTGTATAGACACAGTCTAAATAAGAATGATTAGGTTTATTATAATGGTCATCTACAGTCTTTTTCAGGTAATATACTGCGCTGAACTATGTAATACCGTCAAAACTAAGTAGAAATTTCTGATAAAATATTCAAATGGAAAGACGAGATTTTTTATTAAAGTCCAGCATGTTAACTGCATTTTTAGCGGTCTCACAAAATCCTTTTGCTGCAACTCATCATGCATCGTCGGCTGACCCGTTGAAACCAATTCTCCTGCCTTCCTTACCGCCGTTAGACAGCAAAGGAG
>JAPLDG010000037.1:0-7775 GCA_026391845.1 Bacteroidota bacterium
GTGGGGCAAGGATACGACAATTCAGGTATTGAAATGCCTGATTAGAAAAAAAACGCCACTCCCAAATTGTCAACAATCTGATTTCGTATGTTAAATTGTTTTAATTTTGTCCGGCATTGATCAATATCAATGTTGATTTTAACGTAATTGGTTATCATGGAAATAACAGGAAGGATCATCAAAATATTACCGCTTCAGTCGGGCGAAGGCAAGAACGGAACCTGGAAAAAGCAGGAATTTATCCTTGAATCTACAGCCCAGATACCCCGGAAAATCTGTTTTTCACTCTGGGGTGATAAAATCGACCAGTTCAAAGTGGCAGAGGGCGACGACACCGAAGTATCCTTCGACCTTGAAAGCCGTGAATTCAATAACCGCTGGTACACCGAAGCAAAAGCCTGGAAGATTGTAAAAAAGAGCGCCGGACAATCTATTCCGTCCGAGCAGGAGCCGCCTCCCGGGTATTATGAAATGCCTTCAGGCGACGGGATGCCATTTTAATTGTCAATAAACCAGTTGTATTAACCTTAATACCAAAAGTTATGTCAAAAGGACAAGATCAAAAAAAAGAGGTCAAAAAAGAGCCGACTAAAACGTTGAAAGAAAAAAGGCTGGAGAAAAAGGAAAAGAAGGCTAAAAAATAGTCATCGGGATATTTCAATCCTGACTTTTTTATTCTTGATTTTTTCGTTTTTAATTCGTTCAACGACCTGTTCAATTTTATCGCTGCTCACGGCGGCGTAGGAAGAGTGATCTAAAACCTCTATCAGTCCCAACTCTTCTTTTGCCAGTTTGCCCTTCTGCAAAAGCATGCCGACTATATCCATTTTATTAATCTTTTCCTTTTTCCCGGCTGAAATAAACACGGTTCTCCAGGGGGATTTTGCAGGGATCGTGTTTTTCAGAGGCAATGGTTCAATTTCCGGTTGATCCTTGATAAATGACGGCAGATGATCATTTACGGCAAGCAACAGATATGAGGTTCCGCCTGCGTTCATCCTGGCGGTCCGGCCGTTTCGGTGGGTAAAAATATCCTGCGTGGCTGGCAGCTGATAATGGATCACCGCTTCGATTTCCGGGATGTCGAGCCCCCGGGAAGCAAGGTCGGTGGTGATGAGCAACCGGTGACTTCCGTTTCTGAATTTGATGAGTGCCCGCTCCCGGTCTTCCTGCTCCATGCCCCCGTGGAAAATGCCATGAGAAAGCCCCTTTTCCGCCAGCAGAAGGCCAATGCGCTCCACCGCTTCCCGATGGTTGCAAAAAACAAGGGCTGGCTGATTCCGGAGTTTGCATATCAGGGAAAACAAAATCTGCAGTTTATCGGCATCGTCTGCCCGCAGGTATTTTACCTTTAATCCCGCTGTGGTCGGAGAGCGGGTGTTCAGAAAATCAAGGATGACCGGACTGCTTATTCCGGTGAAGGAAGGGATCACTTCCATGTTGGTGGCCGAAGTCAGAATACGGTGATTGATATTTTTCAACTGCCCGATGATGAACGACATCTCCTCCTTAAAGCCGAATTCCAGCGCTTTGTCAAATTCATCCAGGACCAGGGTATGAACACCAGCAGTATCAAAAGTGTCATGCCGGATATGAAAGGCAATCCTGCCGGGTGTGCCGACAAGCACTGCAGGCGGATGGGTCAGGCTGTTCCTTTCGGTTTTCGTGGCATGACCGCCATAAAAACAGTTTACCTTGAACCCGGTGCCCATCTGTTTAAAAACCTGTTCAATCTGCATGGCCAGCTCACGCGACGGCACCAGTATCAATGCCTGTACCCATGCATTGTCAGGCTTTAACCTGCTTAAAGCCGGTAATAAAAATGCGAGGGTTTTTCCTGATCCTGTAGGAGAAAGAAGAACAATGTCTGATGATTTTTTCCCTGCTTCTATCGAAGCCAGCTGCATTTTATTTAGTGTACCGATCTTTAAATTCCCGAGAATTTTCTGAAACATCCTGTTTTGTTAGATGTTCGAAGTTACGACATTTTTATCACATCCTCTCCCTTATTTTTTTCAGATGCGCTTTTATCCTTCCCACCGGAGAAAACCTTGAAATGTTGAGTAACTTATGATTCAGCAGGTAAGTGATTACAATTTTTTCGATCCGATGATGCAGCGGCAGAAGGATGGCGATGAGAAAAATCTTGATCAGCAGGACCTTCCACGGTTCGCCATGGGTGATTTCTTCGATTTTATGGTCAGCCAGCAAAATAATGAACTCAAAAAGGAAGATGAAAGAAAAGAAGCCGAGCATCCGGATGATCCATTCCGGAACTTTCAGGCTGCCAAGCATGATCAGGATGACGAAAACTGTAAGGATACCGATAGTTATCGCCGTATATTGCAAATAATGTCTCCTCATGACCGACTGCTTTTCCTGTTCGGCAACAACCTCCCTTTGGCGCGCTTCATGGTCGATCTCCATAATGAGCAACTGATCCTTTTTCGACATGTTGTAAATGCTGTCGTTGAGTACTTTGTTCAATACCGAGTAGTTGAACGCGTTTTTGTAGTCCCCTTTACCGGCATATATTGATTCAAGCTGTTTAGCCGCTGCCAGCATGTAGTCAATATAAAACGCCGTTTTGGCAAGCTCGAGTGATTTTGAAAATTTTTCGATGGCTTTATCCTTATCATTGCGCCGTATCAGAAACTGTCCGAACCTGTTATAAAAGTTTGATTGCAGGATTTTATTCGGATCATCGCGCAGGAGTGATTCAGCTTTATTAAAATAGAACAAGGCCGAATCAGTCTTAAGCTCCTCTTCACAAAAAAAAGCTTTTAGTCTGCAATATAAGGCTGGATTTCCCGACGCCAGTCTGTCCATTTCCAGAGGCAGTTTCTTGTAATAAAGATCATGAAGCAAACCTATTTTATTGGCTTCAATATAGTGGGTACGTATCAGCGCAATTTCATAATTCAGAAGCCGTTTATGCTTGTTACGCAGGGCAAAATCAAGGATTTCCTCCATGCTGCTTTCCTGTATCCGGTTATTGTTTGAGTTGATGTCAATCACTTGCAAATCGTACAAAGTTGTAAAAGTTCGACAACCGGGAATAGCATTCGCAGCGCAACTCCATATTGTTTATCCTGTCGGCCAGGCTTGTAGCATTCAGATAATTCCTGAAAGCCTCTATTTTCTGATTTTTCCCCTCCAGGCATTGCCCGATCAGGAGGTAACTTTCTGCTTTCAGGGCACTATTATCGGTACTGCCTGCAATGGATAACAATTTATAACTGTACTCAAGCGCTTTATCAAACTCATATCCCGACAAATATACGGAAGCGAGATTTTTATAATTCTGGAAGGCATACTCCTGGTTTGTAACGACGTATGGACTTTCCCCGGCCTTTAATGCATAGTCAAGGGCTTTCTGATAATACTCATGCAAGTCGTTGCATTCGACATATTTATGGCAGGCCAGGTGTAGCAATTCAGGTTGATGACTTTTCTCAGCAATCCGGATGGCCATTTCACTGATGCTGTCAGCAGCCTTATTGTCACCAAGGTAATCGAAATAGTAAAAGGCAATGTCGAACAATTTTTCGATCTTTAGGCTGTCGCTATCGGTGGCTTTATATTCCTGTGTCAACCGCCCTGAAGATGAAATCGGTTCAACCTGACAAAATATTCCTTCAAAAGGAAAAATGAGAAGGAGTAAAAAAAGAATTTTCATAATTATAAAAAATAGATATGATAAATGAACATAAACATTTATCTTTGAGCAAAATTAATTATTAATTTAATATCATTCTAAATAAAAATTATATGAAAACAAACAAATATTTCATCCCGGCATTGGGCTTTTTCGCCGGTCTTGCCCTGGGAACTACCATCATCGGGTTGTTTGCGTTTACAAATGGCCCCGGAACTGCTGCTCCAGGCGCCGGCACTACGTTAATCTCTTCAGCGGAAGCCAACGGTTTCATCAAAAAATATTTGTCCGGGACTGTTCCCATGAATCAGGTGATCAAAGGATTCACGGTTGACAAGTCTCAGCTGGACGCGATGAACACCATTGCCAAATCCAACCCTGACCTGGCATCTTTCAGGATTTATCTGGGCAAAGACAATAATGCGAAGAACATCGGGATCGTTGTCGGGGTTGACAACGCTGGCCAGGACGCCGTCAGAAGCGGGATATACAGCACTGAAGGCCCGAGAGTAAGTCCTTGTCCGCCAATCTGTGATGCAACCAGTCCGATCACACTGGATAAGTAGCAATTCAGTAAATCCGCAGTTTTTTCTTTTTCCATCATCATCGATCGCAGCCAACCGGCACGATTGGTGGTTCATTAGCAAGAATAACCTTATCTTTGCAAAAAATTAGTCGTGGAACCGAGCAATCAAATTCACCACAGCCCTTTTGAGGCAAAAATCATCGCTGCGCTCAGGTCGGTTTTTGATCCTGAAATTCCGGTCAACATTTATGACCTGGGTTTGATCTATAACCTGCAGATCAACGAACAAACCAACGATGTCAACATCCTGATGACGCTCACCTCGCCCAACTGCCCGGTTGCAGAAGATATGCCTTTGCAGGTTCAGGAAACCGTAAAAATGGTGGAGGGTGTGGGAACTGTAATTGTTGAACTCACCTTCGAACCACCCTGGGACAAAGATATGCTTTCGGAATCCGCCCTTCTCGAACTTGGCTTACTCTAATTAAAGGAAGATGACACCCTTTACCGGACCTTTGTTAACAAACATCAACCTTCCATCGGATCTCAAGAAACTGAAGCTGGAAGATCTCCCAAAATTATGCACCGAGATCAGACAGTTTATCATTGAGGTAATGGCCGTCAATCCGGGTCATCTTGGCGCCAGTCTCGGTGCTGTTGAGCTTGCGGTTGCACTGCATTATGTGTATGATGCGCCTTTCGATAAAATTATCTGGGATGTAGGCCATCAGGCCTATGCTCACAAGATTATCACAGGACGGAAAGATCGTTTTGAGACCATCCGGACTTACCAGGGTATCAGTGGTTTTCCAAAAATGGCAGAGAGTGAATTTGATGCATTTGGGGTGGGGCACTCCTCCACCTCCATTTCTGCCGCGCTGGGAATGGCAGTTGCTGCAAAATTGAGCGGGCAAACCGACCGGCATCATGTCGCGGTGATCGGTGATGGCGCCATGACCGGGGGAATGGCCATGGAAGCGCTGAACAATGCCGGAGTTTCGAATGCCAACCTCATGGTGATCCTCAATGATAACCAGATATCCATCGATAAAAATGTGGGTGCAATGAAGGATTATCTGGCCGATATTGTCACCTCCCGGACCTATAACAGGGTTCGTGACAAAATATGGCTTGCGATGGGAGGTGGCACCAAATATGGCAAAAATTCAAGGGCCATTGTCAAGCAGTTGGGAAATGCCGTGAAAACAACCTTGCTGAAAAGCGGAAATCTCTTTGAAGCTTTTAACTTTCGGTATTTCGGACCTGTTGATGGAAACGACGTGATCCGCATGGTGAAGTTGCTCAAAGACATGAACGATATCAAAGGCCCGAAACTGCTGCATATACACACCATCAAAGGCAAAGGATTCGAGAAAGCGGAGAAAGACCAGACCGTTTATCATGCACCCGGTGTTTTTGACAAGACGACCGGTACGATCAAAGAGGATAAATGCCATGGACTTGCACCGAAGTACCAGACTGTTTTCGGAAGAACCATCATTGAACTTGCCGAAGCCAACCCCAAAATTGTCGGAATCACCCCTGCTATGTCAACCGGTTGCTCGCTCAACCTGATGATGGCAAAAATGCCCGAACGAACCTTCGACGTTGGTATTGCAGAACAGCATGCTGTTACTTTCAGCGCCGGCATGGCTGCCTCGGGATATGTTCCGTTTTGCAACATATATTCTACTTTTATGCAGCGTGGATACGATCAGATAATCCACGATGTAGCCTTGCAAAAACTCAATGTTGTGTTTTGTCTCGACAGAGGCGGATTGGTCGGTGAAGATGGAGCAACGCATCATGGCGCTTATGACCTTGTTTATTTGCGGTGTATTCCAAATTTAATTGTGGCCTCCCCCATGAACGAGGAGGAACTCCGCAACATGATGTTTACCGCACAATTAAAAGATATGGGGCCCTTCGCCATTCGCTATCCGAAAGGCCGTGGAGTCATGCCAAAATGGAAAACGGAGATGCTGCCTGTTGAGGTTGGCAGGGGAAGGATGATCCGCGACGGGGCCGACGCTGCCATCATTACGCTTGGTCATGTTGGAAATTATGCTGTTGAAGCATGCGCTGCCCTTGAAAAAGCAGGTCATTCTGTGGCACACTACGATCTTCGTTTTCTGAAACCAATCGATACAGCCCTGCTGCACGAAATTTTTGGTAAACATCAAAAAATCCTCACTGTCGAGGATGGCGCCGTGATGGGCGGCATGGGGTCGGCGGTACTGGAGTTCATGGCCGACCATGGATATACCGCTACAGTACACCGGCTGGGCATACCCGACCTGTTTATCGAACAAGGAACTGTGGGTGAACTGCACCATGAATGCGGATTCGATACGGATGGAATCATCCGGAGCGCAGGCCTGCTTTTAAACGGCGTTTCTTCTACGTAGTGGTAACCTCTCCCTGGTTTTTTACCTCCGGTGTTGCTGGATCCGGGTCCTTCTTGTTTTCCATGGTTTTTAATCCAACATATGCTCCCGAACTTATTCCCATCAGGCTCAGTAAGCTTTCATCCAGCTGGGGAATCTGTTGAAAACGGATTACACTCGTTACAAAAATAATTCCCAGGATCACAGTCCACATAAACATCTGGGCGCGGTGAACACTGTATCCCAGCTCATCCTGAAGGATATCTTCCAAAAACGAGTCGGAAATTGCGGGAATCACCAAACCATTCTTATTCTTTTCACGGATATCCACAAGTCTGGATCCTGCAGTAGTTAAAGCGCTGATTGAAATCAGGATCAGGGTTGATCCGGTAATCGGCGGGATTTCTTCTGTGACGATCCATATATAGATGAATGAAGACGCTACTACAATGGTCCAAAACGAAAGCTGGGTAAGCGCCAGACTATAGGGACTTTTGTTATCTCCTATCCGGATCAGGTTGGTTGTCGAAGCAAGGACGACAAAAATCACCACGATGGACACGACGAAAAGGAGTGAAAAAACAATGGCCCATCGGCTTACAAACTTAAGGAAAAATGGTTTGGCCGTAGGATCTGTATGGAAAACCGTTCCATTCCTGAAACCTGCACTCACTGTGACTGGAATTTTCGACCATAGATAAGGAAACTCAGGGTGGAATTTCATCAGGTATTTTGAATGACGGTCGAGAAGAAACACGAGTTTCCCTTCTTTCACGTCAAAGTTTAAAACCCCAATATCCCGCATGGCATTCCCGTTGATATACAGGATGAGATCGCCCATGGTGTCCTTTTTATTCTGTGTAATAGAATCTGAAAGCGCCTTTAATGCTGCAATGTTGTCAATAGTTACGTATATGTAATCGCCAAAAACAATAACACTGTCCTGGCCTTTTACAAAAGAACCAACTTTAACAACATTTGGAACAATCAGCGGTGTGACTTTAGGGGTGCATGTGACGGTTACCCGTTTGATTTGCTGCAGTGCCGAATCGACCAGTGAAAGAATTTTATTGCCGTTCAATGTGTCTTTCCGGTCATTCTCATTTGAGCCATGGGCCAGTAAATTTACAAGCATGATGGCGGCAATGAGACAAAGTGCGTGTAATTTAAGTTTCATATTTTGGTCAGGTTATAAATTTTTATT
>JAPLDG010000037.1:7822-11049 GCA_026391845.1 Bacteroidota bacterium
ATTACAAAGAGGATTCCGACGAGGACAAATGGCAGATTGATCATCAGGATGATACTTACACTGATCCATACCGAATGGTTCATCTGATAGTTCATCATATAGATGAGAGGCAGCAATCCTAATCCGATGATCAGGAACATGATGCCCCCGATCAACTCCCATTTCCAGGCGACAATCAGAAATAAAATCAGCACGAAGGTTGGGATAAGGTGCATTAAAAAAGCCCCAATCTGCTCCCAGAGCGTCATCCCCGGCGCAAAGGAATCGAGGGCAAACATACTCACAAACAGGATTGCCAGGATGCAAAGTATCCTGGGAATCCAGTGAATCATCATGATGCTCTTTTTCATAGGGAGACCTTTTCGGAATTCATGGCGCAAGATACAAAATTATCATAGCGCTGTCAATTCATGAAACGGAAAGATTTTTCATCTTTGCAAATCATACCAATAACTCATTTCATGTCCGATCTTCAGAAAAATGCAATCATAACCGGTGCTTATGGCGCTATTGGGCAGGCAATTGCGATGGGTGTCGCAGCGAAAGGTTTCAGGGTCACCTTGGTTGGCCGTGATAATAAACAGCTTGAAAGGGTTCAGAAACTACTGATTCAAAGCTCATCAAATCCGTCAATATTTATTGAAATCGTAGATCTTTCCTTGCAAAAAGAGATCGTTGAATTCAGCAAACGATGGAGCGGGAAGTTGGCGCTGCTCATCAACAATGCAGCCACGGCTCCCCGCAAGCGGACAGAAACTTCCGAAGGAATTGAAGTACAGTGGGCTACAAACGTATTGGGATATTTTTGGATGATACATTATTTTAGTCCTTTTTTGGAGAATCTTTCTGATGCGCGGATCGTGAACGTTGCCAGCTACTGGGCCGGCGGGATGAACATGAGGGATCCTGAATTTAAATCGAGGGCTTATAACAATGATGAGGCCTATCGTCAGGCAAAGCAAGCAAACCGGATGCTCTCGGCTGCTTTTGCCGGGCGGCTGAAGTCAAAAGGAATTGCCGTAAATTCCTGTCATCCGGGTGATGTCAATTCAAAACTCAGCAATGCCTTTGGATTTGGCGGGTCTGAATCTCCTGCCGAGGGTGCGGCAACACCACTTTTTCTGTCGCTTTCCGAAGAAGTTGGTAAAATCACCGGAAAGTATTATGAACACATGAAACCGGTAGCATGTCCGTTTTCAAAGGATCAGGCCATGATTGAAGAATTGTTTCACCAGTGCAGCCTTACAGTCGAATAGTCAGCTGATTTCTCTCCGGTCAGAGTCGTTTTTTTACGGTTTTCCAGGTATCAGTGATCAGGAAACTTTCGTCCATATAACCCGTCATGGTTATAAACTTCTTCATCGGGACTGAAAATGAAAGCGTGTCTTTGGGTACGCAGGGCCGTGCCGATGCATCGAACATGCCGAGGATGGCTTTCGGATTTGACTGTTCATTCTGGAACCAGGGTTGGTGAACGATGGCGCCACATCCCGAACCGAAAGGCGCAATGACCCCGCTCCCATCGGGCTGGTCAAAATTGGCCAGGGTAAACAATCCGGAAAGAACATCGGGTTTTGCAAAAAAGATAACGGCGGCTGGATCATCCTCCGGTGTAAGCTGATCAAACCGCTTAAAAATAATATAGCGGCCATTTGAAGGGATGCAACGCATGTTCGCCATGATCTCCTTCACCATCGCCGGGGTTTGAACATATCGTTCGCCCTCCAACTCACCGGGAATACCGGTTGAGAGGAAGTACTCGAAATCCGGTCTCATTTTATCGGTATAACCAAGGTATCTGCGTGCTCCGCCGCAGCCAAGCGATTGGACATTCCAGGCAAGCGGACACCCTTTCCGGACGATGGCTAATTCACAAACAATGCAGCTATGCCCTTTCGGAAGATTGGCCCGCGCGACATCACCCGGGTCATCGACATAAAAAAAAGTGATGGGTAGCTCGCTGTCGCCGAAGTACTTCGACCATTTTTCGAGAAACGAATTTCTAAACGATATATCCATAATTCAGGCATTAAAAACTTGAAATGGCAGGCATTTGTCTGTCGTAATTTCGATTGGTCAGCAGTTTTAGCATAAAATCCGCCACATCTGCACGCGGGATGCTTCTAGAGGTAGGGATTCCGGGGTTTATTTTGTAGGTGTTGGTTTTGGGGGCATCGGTCAGGCCGGTCGGACGTATGATCACCCACTCAGCGGAACTCTCTTCAATTATTTTGGCCTGCCTCTTTTTATCCTCAAACACATGCCTGAGAAAAAGTGGCATAAATATTTTTCCGAACCAGAATCCACTGTCATTCCCAAGAATCCCGGCGGAGGACATGCAGATAATCCGTTTCACGCCGGTCGATTGCATGGCTTTGAGGATATTTCGGGTTCCTTCGGAAAGAACAGTATTCGGTTTATTTTTATCCACTCCCAGCGCACAAAGCACAGCATCCTGACCTTCAATGGCTGATCTGACTTTGTCAAATTCCCCGATGTCTCCCTGAACAGTATGGAGATTTTTATGCTGAATGGTTACTTTCGAAGGCTGACGGGCAAAAGCTGTGACGGTATGGCCCTGATTGAGCGCCTGATAAACAATTAAAATCCCGGTTTTCCCGCTGGCGCCAAATACAACGATATTCATGTTATTTTTTTCACGAAGTTACAAATAAAACAATTTAACTGATTCTTTCTTATGGCCAAAAGTCGTCTTATCAAGCCGTTCTGATTTATTATCTTATCTTTGCATCGTGGTGGTGAATATTCATTCAAACACCCCGGTTTTCATGCACAACTGTTTTACAACATTTTAAAGTAAATTTTCAATGGCGAGTTCACAAGAGACCTATAACAAGAGAGACCAGGAGAAAAAAAGGTTAAAAAAACGACTGGACAAACAGCAAAAACTCGCAGAGCGTAAGGCAAATTCGCAGGGCGGAGGTCTGGAAAACATGATCGCCTACGTCGATGAAAACGGGCAAATCACGGATACCATGCCTAACCCTGCAAACAGGAAGAAGATCGATGCAGACAGCATTGAGATTGGCGTTCCTAAAAGGGAGAATGTTGAGGTCCCTTCCGTGCGAAAAGGAAGGGTTGAATTTTTCAACCATTCAAAAGGTTTCGGTTTTATCAAAGAGCTCGATTCCCAGGAGAAATTTTTTGTCCATGTCAACAATCTGACAGAAGAAATCAAAGAGAATGATGTGGTCACATTTGAACTT
>JAPLDG010000037.1:11155-23650 GCA_026391845.1 Bacteroidota bacterium
AAATTGGCGGTAAAAGTTTACAAATTCTTTTTTTTAATGACCTCTCCCCTTTTTTTTTATTGGTGGTAAAAGTCCGTGTAATTCCTGCACATCAAATAGCGAAGTAGCCAATAAATAATTTACAGTTAAAATAAATCCCCGGAAGACGAAAATAAATCGTACCTTGTACCCATCCCATTTTCGGGACAGAATAATACAAAAAAGCGCATAATGAAAAAAGACACCTTGGAATACAGGATGATGCAGGAACGTCAACGGCTGAAAGTCCCCGATTCGAAATTATTATCGGGCTCAACGAAGGATAAATTCCCCGTAGTCCTGGATGGCGGCAGAACCATCATATTTATTGATGACAAAAGCAAGGAGTCTGAGACCAGGATCAGGTATGACGCACGAAGGGGCAACGGGCTTATGGCCTCCCTCAATAAACCAAAGGTATAAATTCCGGGAAAAAACGCGGATTTTTACATTAATTTCTGATAGACCATCCACCACCGGTCGGGAATATCATTTTCGCAGGCAATCTGATAATCTTTGTAGGAACATGGAACAAGATAGTGCCTTTCGTACCGGATTCGCTGTTCGGCAGGCAATGGAATTTCCATCCACCACCGGTCGGTTTTTTTACTCTTGTAAAAAACGATCTCCTCCTTGTGGTCTCTGATGCTAACCCTGTATTTCATATAATCATCCTCGCTCTTAAACGGGAAATCGTGTGCCCGGTTATAGTAGCCATCAATAAAATACCAGATCATTTGTGCAACCAGGTGGGCGGTTTGACCGGATTTATCAAGCTGTTTATCGCTTAGTCCGGCATACCTTACAATCTGACAGGCTTCTTCACCATAAAAACCGTTCGGAGTGGCATTTGCATTGCCTGGGGCGTCGGAATAACGTACGGCCGAGATATCGAAGGTGAGCATGTCGGCATTGCGCACAATGGGTTCTACATCTTCCAGTGTTTCCCTGACAATTCCCAGCCGGTAGGTGTCAAAGAAAAGATTTTTCATCAGTTTCAGTGCATCCTGGTCGATGAAGTAAGTCTGGTAACCTATGTTGGCGTAATTGAACAGGTAATTGGGCTGATGGAGGATAATGCTGCTGAGGTATGATTGAGCGCTGATCTCCTCTTCCGATTTCCCCAGGTCAAACATGGGATCGACTGCAACAATGTTGATGATCTGTCCCAGGCTCTGATATGCCTGATAATTGGCGAAAGTCAGATCCTGACTGCCTCCCATGATCACCGGGAGTACATTGTTTTCAATCATTTCGGCAACCACCGAGCTCAATGCGAAATAGGTGTCGGTAACCGAAAAACCATTTTTAATATTTCCGAGGTCAACCATCTTGATCGGATAAGGGCCAACATTCAGCTGAAAAAGGTACTTCCGGATGGCATTCGGCGCCAATCCGCAGCCTTCATTTCCAACTGCCCTCCGGTCGTCGGTTACGCCGATGAGCGCGATATTGCTGGTGGCATAATCAGGCAGCCCGCCGTCTTCCGTGTGGATGCCGATGATGTTGCCAAGCCTGACCTGTCCGCTGGTTTCTCCGCTGCCGGGAAATTCATTCAGGTCGATGGGTTCAAAAAAAGCTGAAATATCCATGGGACATTACTTTTTTTTCTTCGATTTCGATTTTGAGGGTGGTGTTTCGGCAATAATTGCCTTGCAATCTTCCAGGGTCAGCGCCTTGGGGTCTTTCCCTTTCGGGATCTTGTAGTTTTCCTTGTTGCTCGCAATATAGGCGCCATAACGGCCATTCAAAACCTGGATCAATGTTTTATTGTCGGTAAATTCCTTCAATATTTTCTGACTGTCCGCCTGCCGTTTGGCCAGAATGATCTCGCAGGCACGGTCGATCGCAACCGTAAGCGGATCAACATCCTTTGGCAGGGAGTAAAAGAGCGACTGATGACGGATGTAAGGGCCGAACCGGCCGGTTGAAACAATCACTTCATGGGCTTCAAATTCACCGAGGGTACGCGGAAGCTTGAACAGGTCCAAAGCCTCCTCCAAGGTGATGGTATCGAGACTCTGTCCCTTTTTGAGAGAGGCGAATCTTGGTTTGGCTTCGGCTTCAGCATCTCCCATCTGAACCATGGGGCCGTATCTGCCAATTTTTACAAATATATTTTCGTTGCTTTTAGGATCTTTTCCAAGGAGCTTCTCCCCGCTCACCTTCCCGGTATTTTCAAGGGTGCCTTCTACCTGTTTGTGAAACGGAAAATAGAATTCTTTGATCATTTGATTCCAAACCATCCGGCCTTCGGCAATTTCATCAAACTCCTCTTCCACACTGGCGGTGAAATTATAATCGAGAATGTTGTTAAAATGCTGAACCAGGAAGTTATTCACCAATGTTCCGATGTCTGTAGGGAAGAGCTTTGACTTTTCAGATCCGACATTTTCAGATTTAATCTCTTCCCTGATGACAGATTTCTTCAGGGTTACCAGAACATAGGAACGCTGAAAACCTGGACGGTCTTCTTTGACAACATACTCTCTTTTCTGGATGGTTGAGATGGTAGGGGCATAAGTGGAAGGCCTTCCAATTCCAAGTTCTTCCAGTTTCTTAACCAACATGGCTTCGGTATAGCGATAGGGCTGCTGGGTGAATTTTTCCTGTGCAGTCATTTCTTTCAGGTCGAGTTGTTCCCCGACGTTCATGGGAGGCAGCATTCCCTCTTCACCGCTTTGTTCATCTTCATCGGTTGATTCCATATAGACTTTCAGGAACCCGTCGAATTTGATGACCTCTCCTTTTGCGATGAATTTTTCAACTGCTTTGGAAACCCCGATGGTGACATTGGTTTTTTCAAGTTCCGCGTCTGCCATCTGTGAAGCGATGGTACGCTTCCAGATCAATTCGTAAAGCCGCTGGTGCGATTTATCTCCTTCGATGGTTTTGTTGGCCATGTAAGTCGGCCGGATGGCTTCATGTGCTTCCTGCGCTCCCTTTGTTTTGGTTGCAAATTTGCGGGTTTTCACATATTCAGGGCCGAAGGAAGCCGTAATTTCGGTCTTTGACATGGCCAGGGCCATATCCGAAAGATTTACCGAGTCGGTACGCATGTAGGTAATCAACCCCGATTCATAGAGCTCCTGAGCCACACGCATCGTGTTGGCCACAGAGAAACCAAGTTTCCGTGAAGCCTCCTGCTGCAGGGTGGAGGTCGTAAAAGGCGGAGCCGGCGATTTTTTGGAGGGTTTGGTGTCAACATCCTCAATGGTATATTGCGCTCCGATACACTTCTGCAGAAAAGCGACCGCTTCTTCTTTTTTGGTGAAACGCTTGTTCAGCTCCGCTTTGATAGCACCAGGCTTCAGCCCGGCGTTCAAAAGGAAGTCGCCCACAACCCGAAAAGCGGAGACGCTCAGGAAGTTTTTAATCTCTTCTTCCCGTTCCACAATGAGCCGGACGGCAACAGATTGCACACGGCCGGCAGAGAGGGATGGCTTGATCTTTTTCCACAACAGCGGAGACAGTTCAAAACCCACCAGGCGATCAAGAACACGACGTGCCTGCTGTGCATCTACCAGGTGCTTATCAATGCTTCGCGGATGTTCGATGGCTTCCTGAATGGCAGATTTGGTAATTTCATGGAAGGCGATGCGTTTGGTTTTGCTTTCATCCAGCTCCCCCTCCCGGTCCTCGTCAGACGCCAGCCAAACCCATTCCGCATCTTTTGCAAGTTTGGTAAGTTCAGCCACTACCTTCTTCTTCTCAGGTGAAATGATATATTTTGGAATAAATCCGTTTTCAATATCAACGCCAAGATCTTTCTTCGACAGATCGACCACATGCCCCATGCAGGACCTCACCGTAAAATCCTTTCCCAGAAACCCGCCAATGGTTTTAGCCTTGGCCGGAGACTCAACAATCACTAAGTTCTTTGTCATTCAGATACCTTGTTTGGTGCTCAAAATCCGATGCAAAAGTAAGACAATTAACTTAATACTTACCTTTGCACCTCATTTTTATGCTTAATCGGTCATCAGGCCAAAAGGTAATACCCCCACGTGAAGAAAAATAAAAAAATATACATTGAGACGTATGGATGTCAGATGAATATTTCTGACAGCGAGATTGTTGCATCAATTTTAACGGTCAACGGATACGATTACACCCACGATTTAAATGCGGCAGATATCATTTTTATCAACACCTGTTCCATCCGTGAAAACGCAGAAGACCGGGTGAGAAAAAGGCTGCAATATTTCAAATCGTTGCGAAAAATGAACCCGGATTTGCTGATTGGTTTGCTGGGATGCATGGCCGACCGCACCAAAACAGCATTGATGGAAGAAGAGCAGTTGCTTGACCTCGTGGCGGGACCGGATTCATACCGGCATCTGCCGCAATTGCTGGAACAGGTTGGTACGGGCAGCAGGGCGATCGACACCATTTTATCTGTGGATGAAACCTATGCCGACATCAAACCGGTGAGGCTTGACTCAAATGGTGTTTCTGCCTTTATCTCGATCATGCGCGGATGTGAAAATTACTGCTCCTATTGTGTAGTACCCTCTACCCGCGGACAGGAGCGAAGCCGTGATGCCGCGTCCATTATCCGCGAATCCCTTGATCTGTTTGAAAAGGGATACCGTGAGATCACCCTTCTCGGGCAAAACGTAAACTCCTACACCTGGAAAACCGGCGACCGTTCCATCACCTTTGCATCTCTTCTGGAGCAGATTGCAGGCATAAACCCGCTGATGCGCATCCGGTTTGCGACATCACATCCCAAGGATATTTCTGACGAGTTGCTGCAAACGATTGCCCGCCACCCCAACTTATGCAAAGCCATTCATCTTCCTGTTCAGTCGGGGAGCAACCATATGCTCGGCCTGATGAACCGCAAATATACCCGGGAACAATATCAGGAACGCATCCTTGCCATCAGAAATATCATTCCCGGCTGCGCCATCTCTACCGATATCATCACCGGATTCTGCGGCGAAACTGAAAATGACCACCTGGATACACTTTCGATGATGGAATGGGTTGGCTACGACACTGCATTCATGTTCAAATATTCTGAACGACCGCTGACACTGGCTGCAGATACCATGAAAGACGACGTTCCGGAAGAGGTAAAAGATCGCAGACTGAAGGAAATCATTGACCTGCAGCAGCGACTGTCCTTTGCCAATAACCAGGAGGATGTCGGAAAAACATTCGAGATTCTGGTGGAAGGGAAATCTAAAAGATCAGATCGTCAGTATTTTGGCAGGAATTCACAGAACAAAGTCGCTGTTTTCACGAAAACACAATCAGGCCCCGGAGAATATGTCATGGTGAAAATCAACAGCGCAACATCCGCCACATTGCTGGGAGAAGTTGTTTGAATTATTGATGTAAAAAAAATATGTACTTTTGCCGATTCAACTTCAGGACTCTATGAAAAAACTACTTATGCTGGTAACAAAACACGCATTGATTTGTTTTTTATTTGCGGTTTTGCTCTCTTCCTGCGTACCTCAGAAAAAAATAAAATATCTTCAAAAAGAGCAGGAAAAGGATACGGCTTCGGTTTTTCATCCCAACAAGCGCCATTCCGACTACAAAATCCAGGTCAACGACAACCTCTACATCCGTGTTTACGCGCTGGATGAAAAGGCTTTCATGTTTTGCAACAAACAATCGGCATCCAACTCCTACAACGATTTTGCCAGCGATGCCTCTATTTACCTCAACAGCTACGATGTGAACTCCGAAGGCTACATCGATTTCCCGATCGTGGGAAAGGTGTATGTCAAAGATCTGAACGTATTCCAAATCAGGGAGGTGCTGCAAAAGATGATCGGCGAGTATCTGAAAGAGACCACTGTGGTAGTTAAAACGGTCAACTTCAAAGTAACCATGGTGGGTGAGGTGAACAGACCGGGCCAGCTGACCATTTACAAAGACGACATCAACGTGTTTGAGGCCATATCACTGGCCGGCGACATGACCGAGTTTGCCAACCGGGGCAAGGTGGCGCTGGTTCGCCAGAGCAGCGGTGGATCACGGGTTTACTACCTGGATCTGAACAGCGACAAAATCCTCACTTCGCCCTATTATTACCTTCAGCCGAATGACATTGTATATATTTCACCGCTTGGTTACAAACGTTGGGGACTGGGTTCCACCTTTCCCTGGGCAATTGTGCTTGGATCAATTACCACAACGCTTTTAATCATCAACTACATAAAAACCTACTAATTCCCGTGAGCGAGACTATTCAGAATGTAAACCAGCAGCAATCTGTTGACTATAAGATCATTCTTTTTAAATTTTACCGTTTCTGGTATTTCTTTGCCCTGACCATTTTCATTGCACTCATTGTCGCCTTTATTTTTAACAAATACACAAAGGAGGTTTATGAAGTGAAGACGACCGTGCTGGTAAAAGACAAATCGGAGAACAAAATAAACCCCCAGGATCTGCTTGGAATGGGGCTTTTCAACAACATGCAGAACCTGCAGAATGAAATCGGTATTTTATCATCCTATACACTTACGTACCGGACCGTCACTAAAATAGGTTTTGAAGTTTCATACTTTACGGAAGAAAACTTTGTCACGAAAGAGTTGTACCGCGAAAGTCCGTTCAAGGTGATCCCGGATACCTCATTCCCACAACCTGTCAATATGTTTTTCAAGGTCAGGTTGCTCTCCAGAGACAAGTTCAAGATCGAAACAAACGATGAGGCCGTAAAATTCTTTAACTTTTCAACCAAAGAAATGGTTGAAGGGCGGAAAGATAATGTCGTTGTTGATCAGGTATATTCTTTCGGACAGGAGATACAGTCAAAACATTTCAAATTCCGGGTGCTGCTGACCGACAAATTTGAAGAGCCGCAGGATTTGAAAAAATCATTCTCATTCATTTTCAAGAATTATGATGCGCTGGTGAACGAATTCAAATCGTTCGTCATTGAACCCATCAACAAGGAAGCCTCCATCGTTGAAATCAAACTGAAGGGCGGCAATGTTGACAAGCTGGTCGAATTTTTGAACACCCTCACCAAAGAATACCTGGCAAAGGGTCTGGAAAAGAAGAACATTGTGGCTTCACGTACCATCTCATTTATCGACAATGAGTTAAGAGGCATTACAGATTCTCTCAATGCCTCGGAAAAAGCCCTCATGCTCTTCAGGACCAATAAGGAGGTGATGAACCTGAATGACGAAGCCAAACAGGTTTTTGAAAAAATGATGCAGCTTCAGGATGAAAAAGCAATTCTGATGGTAAAATCAAAATACCTTCAGAACATGAAGGAGTACATCGAAAAGAACCAGAAATTCGACGAACTCATTGTTCCTGCATCAATGGGAATAGACAATACGGTGCTGAACGACCTCACCATGCAGTTGACCAACCTGTATATGAAACGTACAGAGACCTCGCAATTCTCCAAATCAAAAAACCCCAGTCTCATGGCGATCGATTTGCAGATCGCCACAACCAAAAATGCGCTCTATGAAAATGTGAAAAGCGCCATCAATTCCAACAATATTGCATTGAAAGAGATCAACGACAGGGTGGCCCAGATCAATTCCCGTATCAGCAATCTGCCTGAAACACAGCGTGTTTTATTCGGAATTGAACGTAAATTCAAGCTAACGGATGCCATATATACCTATCTCCTTCAAAAACGGTCCGAGGCTCAGATTTCACTGGCTGCAAACCTTTCCGACAACGAAGTCGTGGACGAGGCTTCGGCGATCGGGTTGAAACCGGTTTTTCCGAAGAAGACCCTGAACTACATCATCGCACTGCTTCTCGGCGTTTTGGTTCCGATTGTCTATATCCTTGGAAAAGACTATTTCAACGACAAGGTCATGGAGCGCGAGGATGTTGAAAAACTCACGAAACTTCCGATCGTCGGCCACATCATTCATAGCGATAAGCCAAGCACGGTGGTAGTGCTCGATTCTCCTAAATCATCCATCGCCGAGTCGTTCCGATCGGTAAGAACCAACATCAACTACCTGCTTCAGGGCAAAGAAAAACAGACGATTCTCATTACTGCCGATATGGTGAATGCCGGCAAAACCTATATATCCATCAATCTGGCCCTGATTTTCGCCATGTATGGCAAAAAAACGTTGCTGATGGGTTTTGATTTGCGGAAACCCAAAATTTTCGAAGACTTCGGTCTGACAAATATAGAAGGGATCAGCTCATTTATGATCGGGAAAAGCAAACTGGAAGACATCATTCAATTTTCGGGTATCGACAACCTTGACATCATCATGTCGGGTCCGGTACCTCCCAATCCGGCTGAATTAATTGCCTCGCCGAGATGTTCGGAAATGTTTGCCCGGCTAAAGGAAATTTACGATTATATCATCATCGACACACCGCCTGTGGGACTGGTTACCGATGCTTTCCTCCTGATGAAACATGCTGATGCCAATCTGTTCCTGGTACGTCAGGGATACACCCATAAAAAAATATTCGGATCAATTATTCATGACATGGCGCAACGGGATATCTCAAACCTGGCCATTTTAATCAACGATGTTAAACTTAACCGGAGTTCATATGGTTACGGATACGGATATGGTTACGGTTATGGTTACGGATATGGTTACGGCTCCGGATACGGTTACGGATATGGTTACGGATATTACTCGGATGACAAAGAGGCATCAAATAAAAGCAAATCATTTCTTCAGCGTGTGTTCGGCAAATCTTAGGAGGTAAAGGGGATGGACAATTATCAGTTGACTCACCTGAAAGAACTCGAGTCTGAAGCAATTTATGTATTGAGAGAGGTGGCTGCGCAATTTGAGCGCCCTGTGCTGCTTTTTTCCGGCGGAAAGGACTCCATCGTACTTGTTCACCTTTCGCGCAAAGCCTTTTTCCCGGCAAAGATTCCGTTTCCCTTGCTTCATATCGACACCGGACACAACTTCCCGGAGACACTTGAATTCCGGGATCAACTGGCCCGGTCGGTGAATGCGCGGCTGCTCGTAGGCTCTGTACAGGATTCCATAGATAAAGGCAGGGCTGTTGAAGAACAAGGGATCAATGCCAGCCGCAATGTGCTGCAAACCGTCACGCTCCTGGATGCAATAGAGGCAAACAAATTCGATGCAGCCATCGGAGGCGCCAGACGTGATGAAGAAAAGGCCAGAGCGAAAGAGCGTTTCTTTTCCCATCGCGACGAATTCGGTCAGTGGGATCCCAAAAACCAACGCCCGGAACTATGGTACATGTTCAATGGTAAAAAACGAATGGGGGAACATTTCAGGGTTTTTCCCATCAGCAACTGGACTGAAATGGACGTATGGCAATACATTCTTGCGGAGAATATCGACCTGCCAAGCATCTATTTCACCCATGAACGCGATGTGTTTTACCGCGATGGCATCTGGCTGGCAGCCGCACCATTCATGGAGATGAAACCATCCGAAAAAATTGAATACCGGAGGGTGCGCTGCCGCACCGTCGGCGATATCTCCTGCACAGGCTTGACATTGTCATCGGCTGATACGGTTGAAGATATCATCCAGGAAATTGCTGCCACCCGGGTAACCGAGCGGGGTGGCCGGTATGACGACAAAAGGTCTGAAGCAGCAATGGAAGACCGGAAAAAAGAGGGTTATTTTTAATGGAAAGGACATTTTCTTCGAAAGCCTATCTCGACATGGAACTGCTTCGGTTTACCACCGCAGGAAGTGTTGATGACGGAAAAAGCACCCTGATAGGGCGTCTGTTATACGACAGCAAATCGATTTTTGAAGATCAACTCGATGCGGTTAAACGCGCCAGTATTCAAAAAGGCGGCGAACATATCAATCTCGCCCTGTTTACCGATGGATTGCGTGCCGAACGGGAACAGGGAATTACCATCGATGTGGCCTATCGCTATTTTGCCACTCCACACCGCAAATTCATCATTGCCGACACCCCCGGCCATATCCAATATACGCGGAACATGGTTACCGGCGCCTCCACCGCCAACGCCGCCATCGTGCTGATTGATGCCAGAAACGGCGTAATCGAACAAACCCACCGTCACGCATTTATTGCATCGCTCCTCGGAATTCCTCACATCATCGTTTGCATCAACAAAATGGACCTGATGGATTTCCGGGAAGAGGTTTATTCCTCCATTAAGAATGATTTCCAGGCCTTTGCCAGCCAGATATTTCCCAACCAGGACATGCGCTTCATCCCAATCAGCGCGCTGAAGGGCGACAATGTGGTAAAACCCTCCATCAACATGCCCTGGTATGCGGATGGAACCCTGTTGCATCATCTTGAAACCATTCCCATCAGTCAGGACCATGACCTGAAACATCAGCGGTTTCCGGTACAGTACGTCATACGGCCCGAATCAGATGAATTTCACGATTACCGGGGCTACGCAGGAAGAGTGGCAGGCGGATTTTTTCATCCCGGCGATCACGTCATCGTACTGCCTTCCGGGATCGAAAGTGAAATAACCTCCATCGACACCCTTTCCGGTCCGCTCACCGAAGCCCACCCCCCGATGTCGGTCACCCTTACCCTGAAAGACGATGTTGATCTGAGCCGTGGCGGCATGATCGTTGGCGCCGGGGATGTTCCGGGCGAAAGCTGCGACATCGCAGCAATGATCTGCTGGATGAACCCAAAACCCCTGCAACTTCATGGAAAATATGCCCTCAGGCATACAACCAAAGATGTGCGATGCATCGTCCAGGATATCGATTATGTTCTGAATATCAGCACACTGGAAAAAGTTGCCGAAAACAAAACCATCCGGATGAATGACATTGCCCTCATCCGGCTGCACACGACGAAACCATTGTTTTTCGACCCCTACACCACAAATCGTATCACGGGGAGTCTGATCCTCATCGATGAAGCAACCAATGAAACAGTTGCCGCCGGCATGATCCTTTGAAAACCATCCGGTTTTCTGCAATAATTTCGAAAAAATTCAGTTACTTTGAATGTTCACATTGTTCTGTTCAGAAAACCGGTCCTCATGAAACTTTTTCGTCACTTTCTCCTTTGTTTTTTACTGTTTGCAGGCTTTTTGCGGGTCACTGCCCAGCCGGTACCCATCGGCCAGTGGCGTGATGAGCTGCCTTATACCCTCGTCAACAATGTTGCCGATGCAGGCACCAGGATTTATGCCTCCACGCCGTATGCGGTTTTTTATTTTGACAAAGAGGACAACAGTGTTGTACGGATTACCAAAATTTCAGGGTTATCCGACATCGGAATCAGCAGCATCAACTACAGCAAAGAGTATAAAACCCTGGTGATCGCCTACAGCAATGCCAACATCGATCTGATCAAGAACAATACCATCATCAACATCTCAGATATAAAACGTAAACCCATCCTGGGGAATAAAACGATCAACAACATCTTTTTTATCGGAAAAGATGCATACCTCTCCTGTGGATTTGGCATTGTTGTGCTCGACATCAGCAAGGAAGAGATCCGCGATACCTACTACATCGGCAAGAATGGCAGTCAGGTAAATGTGCTGGCGATGACAAAGGATCAGCATGACACGTTGTTTGCCGCCTCGGAAAAAGGAATATACAAAGCATTTGCCAACGATCCCAACCTCGCCAATTTTGCCTCATGGCGGAAAGATGCCAGGATAGATTCAACGGCTGCATACAACACAATTACCTTTTTTGCAGGCCGGGTTTTCGTCAATAAAAAGGTTGCATCGGTATCAACGGATACAATATGCATGTATGCCGGCGGAGCATGGCAGCGCTTCCAGCATGACATACACAGTGAGGTGATGCATCTCGCTTCGGATGACAAATATCTGGTCGTGACCTACAAGTATTCCGCCAAAGCTTTCAATACCGATCTCGATTTGTTTACCGATATCCTTGGATCAGAATACCCGCAGTTTTCGGTTCCCGACGAACAAGGCCTGATGTGGGTGGGAGATACCTATAACGGTTTAGTGAGTTTTAACCCTGCAGATCATTCCGTTAACCATGTGGCGCTTGAGGGGCCTTCAACCTCGCTGGCCTTCAGCATGGCATGCAGCGGGGAGGATTTATATATCGCTCCGGGCGGAAGAGATGCCTCCTATATTCCCATCTATATCCGGCCACAGATTTACCATTTCAACAACTCCGACTGGAAAAACATGGAAGGATACAACAATCCTTTGCTCGACCAGACGCATGACGTTGTATGCATTGCCATCGATCCGAAAAACAGCAAGCATGCTTTTGCAGGAACCTATGGAAAGGGAGTGCTCGAGATAAACAATGATGCAGTGACCGGAAGGTTTACATACGGCAACAGCCAGCTGCGCAACTATTCTGGTTCCGATACTTCAGATATCCGTGTCGGAGGGATTGCTTTCGATCGTTTGGGTAATTTATGGGTGGTTACCTCCTATACCAACAACTGCATCTCCATGAAAAGCGGAGATAAATGGACCGGATTCACCATCCCGGTTCAGAATGACCTTGGCCAGCTTCTGGTCGATAAATCTGGCCAGTTATGGATTCAGATGCGCTA
>JAPLDG010000093.1:0-402 GCA_026391845.1 Bacteroidota bacterium
AAATTATAACGGCTGGGGCCAGACTGACATTATTTATCAGGCGATTTCCCGGAACCCGACCGACCCGGTATTTGACTCAGCTGGAAATTATTACCAGTCAAACCGCGTATTCAACTATGAAAATCCCATCGCTATCATCGATAAAATTACGAACAATAGGAATGCTAAAAAATTTCTGGGAAGCCTGAAGGCAGATTTCGAAATAATAAGCGGATTGGTTGCCAGCGTAAATCTTGGATATACACATGATGACAACACCTACAGCTATTTCAGGCCGGCCGGTCTATACGCTTCAGCGGATAACGGCGCAGGGTCAAAGTCATACAATGCCGTTACTTCCAAACTAATGGAGATCACCGGAGTTTACAATAAAAGCTTTAAGAAGAGTCACAACCTGAATGC
>JAPLDG010000093.1:442-1384 GCA_026391845.1 Bacteroidota bacterium
GAATGCCCTCCTGGGTTATTCCTGGCAGGAATCGGTTAACAAAGGTTTTTGGGCCGGTGGCAGAGATGCACAGTCCAATTACGCCGGTCCTGATAACCTGCAAGTCCTGAATGACATGAAAGCATGGGGCGACGTTGGCTCATATAAAGGCCAGTGGAACCTGATCGGCTTTTTCGGCCGCGTTCAATACAACTTTAAGAGTAAATATTTCATATCTGCATCCCTTCGTCGGGATGGTTCCTCAAAATTTGGAGCCAACAATAAATGGGGATGGTTCCCCACGGCTGCCATCGGCTGGAGCCTTGATCAGGAAAAATGGCTCTCTGATGTCAAATGGCTGAGTCAATTGAAAATACGGGGAAGCTATGGTATTTCCGGAAATCAGGAAATTGGCGAATACAGAAGTCTTTTACTCTACCAGCCCAGCGGCAAAGCAACCAATCCTGAAACAGGCCAGGAGGTTGTCACTTTCAGCCCTGCATGGAACGCAAACCCGGACCTGAAATGGGAACAGACCACAGAATACAACGCCGGTATTGATTTCGGTTTCTTTAACAGCCGCCTCAGTGGCAGCCTTGAAGTTTACTACAAGGTAACGGATGACCTGCTGGGTCAGTACAATGTACCGGTTCCTCCGAACCTTGCCAGAACTACCTTTGCAAATTCAGGGTCCATGTCGAACACCGGTGTAGAGCTTTTTATTCAGGCTTTTGCCATCTCAACAAAGAAATTCACCTGGAAAACATCACTTACGGCTTCTCACAACAAGACAGAAGTACTGAGTCTTGGCGATTATTTCAATGATGTTGACGGAGTAAGAAAAGAGGGCTATGTCTCCGGCCGCGGTATGGTTGGTGACCAGAACTATGTTACAGGCATCATGGTAGGCGAAGAGATCGGATCATTTTATCTTCCCACCTACGTGACCCTGTTGGACGGTAA
>JAPLDG010000093.1:1415-2522 GCA_026391845.1 Bacteroidota bacterium
AGTAATTTATGAATCTATGACCGGTGGTTACACAGATGATCTCAGCCAGGCAAAGAGATCAGTTATTGCTACGGCTGCTCCAAAAGTGGAACTCGGCTGGTCCAACACGCTTACCTACGGAAAACACTGGACCCTCGATCTTGCCTTCCGCGCCTGGATAGGCAACCATGTTTACAACGCCACCAAGATGGTATTCGACTTCAACGGAAATCTTCCCGATCTGAATGCGGTACCGGAGGCGCTCGACTGGGCTGCTGAGGGTCGCACTGCGAGCCCCTTCATCGCTGACATTTATGTTGAAGACGCCTCATTCCTGAAACTGGATTACATATCACTTTCATACGATTTCAATGTATCGAAGATCTCCTGGCTCAAGAAACTCGCACTTTACGCGTCGGCCAACAACATCTTCACCATTACGGGATATTCCGGTGTTGACCCGGAAACTACCGTCAACGGACTCTCATTCGGCATCGACCAGTTCAATGTTTATCCAAAAACCCGCGCCTATACCGCTGGTGTAAAGGTTACCTTTTAATATATGAAAGCCATGAAGATAAAATATTTTTTCCTTTCAGCACTGTTCTTATCATTCTTCTCCTGCACCAAACTTGATGAGGAGGTATATGATAAAATTCCCGGGAATATTTATCCTGAAACTGCTAACCAGATTGCCAATTTAAGTGTCGATGCCTATGCCCAGCTGAAACCATTTGCCGATGACAACGGATGGTGGTTCCTCGCCCAGGAAATCTCATCGGATGAGATATGCGGTCCTACCAGGGGCGCTGACTGGGATGATGGTGGCAAATGGCGCGATATGTACCTGCATACCTGGACGAACGACCATGAGGGCGTGAACCGTATGTGGGATGTGATGTGGAAAGGTATCACTACCTGCAACCAGATCCTTGACCTGATGAGCCAGTTGCCCCAGAACGATGCTCTGCTTAAAAAACAGAAAGAGATCATGGTGCTGCGGTCATTTTACTATTATCTGCTGATCGATAATTACGGAGATGCACCCTACCTTACAAGTGCCGCCAGTGCACCTAAAAAACCATTGAAGATAAAGAGAGCTGCAATTTTCGACAGCATTGTCACCAC
>JAPLDG010000090.1 GCA_026391845.1 Bacteroidota bacterium
GTGGCAAAATCACTCAAAAGATTTGCGCCTGAAATGGTATTGATCACATCGGTTTTAGCACCTTTTTCCGTAAGCATTTTCATACACTCCAGGCAGTTGGTATTGGCTACTAAATTCGTAATTGCATAGGTGGTTACGGGGTTGGCTTTCATTTTTTCGACCATTCCCTGCCAGGCTTTGATCAGGGCCTTGTTCGCCGATTTTCCTTTAGCTTTTTCATCATCAATCATTTTTTGGATTCCGGCAGAAACATCCGATATGGCAGGTTTGTTGGGATCAGCTCCTGCATCGAGCAATGCCTTGATTACTTCCGGCGAGCCATATAAACATGCCTGTGCAAGGGGTGGATAACTGCCTTCATTTACTTTTGCACCTTTCGTAATGAGATATTGAACAATATCAGCGAAGAAAAGTGAAACGGAAAGCGGACTTCCGGTTGCGCCTGCTAAATTTACATCGGCGCCTTTTTCAACCAATGATTTAACTTCGGTGAGATTTCCAGCAGTACATGCCTTTATTAACTCGTCATTTTGTTGTGCGTTCGCTATAAAGCATCCCAAGGTGAATATGAGTACTATTATTTTTTTCATGGTTTTTTGGTTTATTTGACTTTAAAACGGTAAATATATACCTTAATTCCATAATAAATACATTTTATTGAAAATCATATTCCTTCCGATCAAGGGTGTTCTTATGACCGGACCATCTCCGTCAAAGGAAATAATTAAATCGGAATTAGCCGGGAGCATGCCCCTCAAGCAGTCATTAACGGATTCGAATCGTAATGCGTTGACAAACGCATGAGGTTTAAGACCTTCCATGCTGCCTTGTTCGTTTTACAGACTTATCAACCATAATTTCAGCCAACTCCCAAAGCAAAATTCACCAAAATGTCAGTTGTCAGAAAATAAATCTATGAAATTTATTGTTAAATGTTTCACATTAAAATTAACTTACTATATTCGCAGAAATTTAATTACTACAAAAAGGTGGCAATTTATGATCTTAAGCAGGACTACTGAATATGCACTCAGTGTTTTAGCCTTTATGGCAACACGAAACCGAAAAATGTATGCTGCAGAATTACTTTATCAGGAGCTGCAAATTCCCCGACAATACCTGCGACGCCTTTTAACCGATCTTTCCAGAAAAGGATTTATTGTCAGCACACGCGGCAGAAACGGCGGGTTTGTCTTCGCCCGGGATATGTCGACCATCAATTTCGCCCAGGTGATAGATGCCATGGAAGGAGAGGAAGCAATGAACACGTGCCTGCTTGGGTTCACAGCATGTATTCTGGATCATCCTTGTGCCATGCATGATATGTGGACAGAGGCCCGGTCGAAAATGATCGAAAAAGTACCAGAAGGACATTGTGACGGGTTGCCTTTGACCTGTCGCGTCACGTGTCACGTGTCACAAAAATAGCAATAAAACATAGCACTTAATAATCACAGTCATTAACTAAAAACATCAATTATGATCGATTCAACTATTGTGTTAAACGGCCAGACACTGGCCTACACAAGTTATTGTCTAGCCATCCTGCTGATTATGGGATGGTTTGGCTACAAAATTACCCGGCCCGGTAAGGACAACAAGATCGCGAATGCG
>JAPLDG010000171.1 GCA_026391845.1 Bacteroidota bacterium
GGGCAGTTTTGTGAAGACACAGCCGGATTAATGGATGCTTTAGGCATAGAGCGGGCACATGTACTGGGATGGTCTATGGGTTCACTTATCGCGCAGGAAATTATCCTCAGGCATCCTTCCAGGGTCAATAAACTGATTCTATATTCAACATACTGCAACGAAGGGATGTTCCCGCCCAGCCCTGAAATTATCCAAAAACTGACAGACATGACAGGGACTCGCGAGGAACGAGGTATGCGATACATCAGCACACTCTTTCCCGGTATTTGGATACAGAACAATGGCCAACGTATCGGAGAAATCTTCTTTCGTCCCCTAGGGAACCTGCCGGAAGAAACCTTGCAGCAACAGGCCAAGGCGATCGATGAATGGAACGGCTCGGAAGGTCTCCTTGGCGAAATCCATAATCCAGTACTGCTTATTACCGGAACTGAAGACTGCCTGGTACTTCCCCAAAACTCGCACTTTATGCATGATAAAATTCCCAATGCTCAGTTGGACTTGATCGGGAACGGCGGGCACGGACTAATGTTTCAATATCCGGACATTTTCTGTGAAAAGGTTATCGCTTTTCTCGGATGAACAATAGGATATCCTAGTGAGGCGGGATACGTCCGAAACGACCGGAATAATAAATTTCCGATCAGGTCAGTGACCTTTCCGGCATCTGTATAACCAGCATTAACCTTGCATTTCATTGTTTCGGCTGACCTTTGCAGGAGGTATACGAACATGCCGGCAACCGGAAAAAAGAACCCATGGTTTCCTTTTCTGGCAGAACCCCTCTTCTGCGGCTGCAGGCCATACCTCAGACACAAACCAAATAAAACAGGTATTCAAAAGGGATAAAGTTTTGTACCTTTGTATAAAGCATTAGAAAATGAACCTTTCAGCCGGGAAACTTACAATTATGGACTATATCAGAAGAGATAATGAACCGCCGCTGGCTACAGGTGCATGGGGCTGGAAATTTCATCACATCGGGATTCCGACAAATGATATTATAAATGAAGAGAAGTATTTACCATTGCTGAAAATGGGAGTTGGTGGCTTTGCTGAAAGTCCATTTGGAATTGAATGGATGAGATTTGACCAGGATAGCAATGTCAATGAATTGATTAGAAATGTGCCGCACATTGCTTTTGAAGTTAATGATATTGAATCGGAGCTGAGCAGGCATGATTTTAAAATTATTACAAAATCAAATTCTCCGAGCGAGGGTGTTAAAGTCGTTATGGTTGAGCACAATGGGGCGCCAATTGAGTTGATTGAATTTCAAAAGAACAAATTAAAACAGTAAGAAACAGATATATTAACTAAAAAACAGAGATTATTATGAAAAGGTGTATTTCAATGCTGATGTTTGCTTTAACAGTATCAATTTTCGCATATGCTCAGAACGATGCAGATGGATGCAAGGATCATAAACTTTTAACAAGACTGGAGAATTTTAATATTTCAGATTGCAGTGAAAACTACAATGAACTTCAGCTTCGCACCAGCGCGGGTAAAACAGAGACAAAAGAGGGCAACCTTTTTTTTTATTACTACAGATATAATTTTGATGCAGGTGTAAAGATGAAAAGCCCTTTTCAAATCGTGAAAAACTATGAAAATGCCGTAGTTAAAAATGGCGGTCGATTGATTTTTAAAAACACAAATGGGTCAGAAGGCGATATTGAGGCTACACTATATCTTTCAACCAAAGAAAAAGAATATTGGATTCAACTAACAAGATTTGCAGGCAATGGAATTGAAGTAGAAGCCTTTGGATTAAATGTTCTTGAAATTGAATCAATGAAACAGGAGGTTGTAGCCAGTGAAATGTTTGAAAAGATAAACAAAGAGGGCTTTATAGCCTTGTATATCAATTTTGAAACTGGAAAATCTGATATTAAACCAGAATCACAGCCCATTATTGACCAGCTTGCAGCAATGCTAAAACAAAACCCAACGCTGAAAGTCAGCATTGAAGGACATACAGACAATGTAGGTGGAGATATTGCCAATCAACAACTTTCCGAATCAAGAGCAAAATCAGTTATGAATGCTTTGATTTCACAAGATATTGATGTAAGTCGTTTCAAGTCTAAAGGATGGGGACAGTCAAAACCAATTGCTGACAATAACACAGAAGAAGGCAGGGCGAAAAATCGCAGAGTTGAAATTTTAAAACAATAACTGGCATTATGGGAGTGTACTGGAAGGACGGCCCTTCAATTCATTTTAGGCAATCAGGGCTTTTTAATAATATCAAACGGCCTCAAATTATTTAAGCTATGAAATATATACTTCTCCTTTTTTTATTACTCAGTTTCTGTTTATCGGTATCTTCTCAGACAGCAACTCCAAATTATGACAAGTTGCTAGGAGGAGATGATTATGGAATGAAAACTTATATCCTTGTAATCCTCAAAACAGGACCCAATAAAATCGAAGACAAAAAAGTACTGGACAGTTTATTCAAAGGTCACATCCAAAATATTGGACGTTTGGCGGCCAACGGAAAACTGATCGTTGCCGGGCCTCTTGGGAAAAATGACAAAACCTATCGTGGAATATTTATCCTGAATGTCAAATCAATTGAAGAAGCAGTTGTTTTATTAGAAACCGATCCTACGATTAAAGATAAAGTGTTAGAAGCAGAATTATTTAAATGGTATGGCTCAGCGGCACTCCCAACATATTTGCCCAATCATGAAAAGATCGAAAAGAAAAAGATGTAGTCAAACCTACGCATACCTGCCATCAGCAGCGAATGCGCCTAACCGTGGTGCATGTATGTCAAGGTAATAACAACCAAATTGACAACAAAATACTTATATGCGCAAAAAACAATGGTACGAATCTTTGTTTGAAAATTACGGACAGAAATACGACAATGAAAATTTCACCCGGGGAACTGTTGGCGAGTGCGATTTTATTGAAGCAGAATTAAAATTTGACAAATCGCTGAGAGTACTGGATATTGGTTGCGGCACGGGGAGGCATTCAATTGAACTGACAAGGCGGGGATATTCTGTTACAGGGATTGATTTGTCCGAAACACAACTTAACAGAGCAAAAGAAAAAGCAGAAAGCGCTAATTTGAAAATAGACTTTCAACAACAAGTTGCCAGATATTTAACTTACAATAATGAGTTTGATTTTGCAATCATGCTTTGTGAGGGCGGATTTCCTTTGATGGAAACCGATGAAATGAATTTCGGGATACTAAAAAGTGTTACAAAATCATTAAACGGACATGGTAAGTTTTTGTTCACAACTTTAAATGGATTATTCCCTTTGTATCATTCGATTGAAGAGTTTTGTGCATCAGGAACCGAAGAAGGCAATGCAACGTATCGGAGCAACACTTTTGATTTAATGACATTCCGGGACCACAATGTAACTGAATTTGAAGATGATTTTGGAAATAAAAAAGTTCTCGAGTGTAACGAAAGATACTATGCGCCCTGTGAAATCACTTGGTTGTTAACAACGTTAGGTTACAAAAAAATTGATATTTTTGGAGCAAAACTTGGGGCATTTTCGAGAAACGACATGTTAACGACCCGAGATTTCGAAATGCTTGTTATAGCCGAAAAATGATAAACAAAAAAAGTATGAAAAACAGCGCTGTTTTACTTTTAACCATCAGCATGGTTTTAGGTTGTACCTTCACCTATTCACAAGGGTTTAATCCTCCTTCAGAAGGAAAAGTCGTGGTCTATTTCGCCAGGCCCGGGAGTTATGCTAAAAAGTTTGAATTTAAAATCTTCAAAGATGATAAATTCCTTTGTGAACTCAGGGGAGAAAACTACCTGAGGTATGAATGCGAGCCGGGAAATCATCTATTTTGGTCGGTGTCGGAAAATCACGAATATATGGAAGCTGCTTTGGAGTCAGGAAAAACCTACATAGTAAGGGCTATGGTTACAATAGGAGCTTTCTCGGGCCGGGTATTTTTCACACCTGTCTTATACACGGATAAAGAAAAATTTGACCCGGCTTATACCCTGATCATGCAAACGGCACCTTTTGTTCCGGAAGCGGTGGAAGTGGAGAAAATGAATAAAAAACAAAGTAAGATGATACAGGAAAACCTAAAGCGCTACACGTCACAAAAAGCTGAGGGGAAATTAAAAATCAGCATCTTATCTTCGGATATGGCAATCCCTGCCGAAGCGTTGAAATAGTTAAGCGTGAGAAAAAAAGTAAAAAATGAAATACTGACTTCCATGAAAAAAATCTCCTTATTTATCGTATTGCTGTTATTAAGTAATGGTTTACTGTTCTCGCAGGTTGGCATCAGCCCCGACAGCAGTATACCCGATGCTTCGGCCGGATTGGATGTTAATTTTAACAATAAAGGATTACTTCCACCACGTGTTGCGCTTACAGCAATAAATTCGTCATCACCAATAACAGATCCTGCTGTTGGCCTGCTTGTATATAATACCGCTGTCGCAGGTGTCCCACCCAATAATGTGATGTCGGGGTACTATTGCTGGAATGGAACGAAATGGATTCCAGCCTTACCTCCTCAAGGCACAAACATTGGTGATATGCAATATTGGAATGGTACGCAATGGGTTAATTTGCCTGTTGGTACGAATGGACAATTTCTGACATTGATCAATGGCGTACCAGCCTGGGGGCCGTTAACATTTAGTTGTGGTGCGGCATTGACAATAAACCATATGGCTGGAAACGTGGCCCCGGTGACCAAAACCGTTACGTATAACACAGCGAACGAAATTCCCGGTGAACTTACAAAATGCTGGATTACCAGCAACCTTGGCTCCGACCATCAAGCCACTGCCGTGAGTGATGACACCGAAGCTTCCGCAGGCTGGTACTGGCAGTTTAACCGCAAACAGGGGTACATGCATGATGGTGAAAACAGGATTCCGAACACAGACTGGATATCAACCATTGATGAAAACGCTGAATGGCAGCCTTCCTCCGATCCATGTACGCTTGAATTGGGCGCCGGGTGGCGTATCCCAACTTCTGCAGAATGGTCCAATGTGGATGCATCCGAAAACTGGACCGATTGGAACGGACCATGGAATTCAGCTTTAAAAATTCATGCTGCCGGATACCTCTATGGCAGCGATGGCTCATTGACCGGCCAGGGTTCAAACGGCACATACTGGAGCAGTACACAGGACGCTAATTCCAATGGCTGGTATCTGGACTTCTACTACTTCGGCAGCAATATGTACAACAACTCCAAAGCATTCGGCTTCTCAATCCGTTGCCTCAAAGACTCCTGATTTACCGGTTTTAAAAAGGAAAATGACAATGTTTATACAAATACTCGATATCATTAGAATTGCACTTGTCGGGATAGCCTTTTTCTTTGGCTATTCGATAGGTTCTGGTGAAACCTATGATGCCGTTTCACAGTTACATTTTATGATCCCTGTCGTAATAATTGCCATTGCAGGCATTTCTAGTATTGAGGGTTTGTTTTTCGGAAAACAAGGGGCCCTGGCTGCTGGTAATCACGCACTTGAAGCCATCCGTCATAAAAATTACAAATGGCAAAACATCAACCGACCTTTTCTGCTTATTCTATTATTGGCCGGATTTATTTATCCTGTTTTAATGTTGTTTAAATAATTCTTTATTGTATCGTATATATTCAGTTGATATTTAGAAAGATAAAGAGAAATATTGTTGGCTAAAACAAAGGATTTGGAATCCACTTTTATTGGATGAAATATATGAAAACGACAACATTATTTTTTGGTCTTGCAATTTTTACGGTTTCTTTGTTTGGGCAGAGTACTCCTCACAAATTCATTAAACATGCGAAGGATGGCGGTAATGAAAAGTAACGACAGGTTAAAAACCGAGCTACAGCAGCCGGACAGGAGTTGGCTGTAATTTTTCATCAAATCATATGAAACAATTTATACCTTTTATTTTGTTTTTTATTTTTTCATCCACCCTCTCAAATAGCGTCCGGACCGATTATTCCACAATTAACGCTAAACCTGCCCGGGATTTTTTAACATCTGAATTTGACTCCATTGATGTAATTATTTTAGGAGAATTTCATCGCATCAGAGAATATCCTTTATTCGTTGCAAGTATGATTCCAATTTTACACAAAAACGGAATCAATATTTTATTTTCCGAATTTGCTTTGCTTGAAGATTCGAAACTAATTGATTCATTAATTTCCGGTAAGACCTATAATGAACAGCTTGCTGTAAAAATTCAACATAACAACCTGTGGAACTGGGCATACAAAGAATATATTGACATTTATTTTGCGGCGTGGAAGGTGAATCATGCATTGAAAAAAGGAGAAGAACATTTTAAAATCATCGGTCTGGACAGGAAGGACTATGGAGATGTTGATAATGACATGGCCTTTGCCAGAACTGTAATTGATAATTCAATTGTAATTCAGAGAAAAGCTTTGGTTTATTGTGGAATCCATCATGCTTTTTCAAATTTCAACCATCCGTATGTCATAAAAGGCAGAGTGGAAGGGTATGTGTCCAACCGTATGGGGAACATTTTGTATCGAAAATATCCAGATAAAATAAGAACTGTCATCATGCATGGACCTTGGTCTACAAAAGAGTCATTTCCGTATGCAGGTATGCCTCCTTTCGTTAAGAGGATAGATTCAATCGCTAATAGATTACCAGGTAATCCCGGAGCATTTGGTGTTAATACTTCTGAATCCATATTAGGCGAGTTAAAGGATGATTCCTCATTTTATTGTCAGGGTTACAATTCAATGACCCTGAAAAAATATTGTCAGGGTTACATTTTTTTACAACCGATCTGTAAATTATCCCCCGTGATACAATTACCAAATTTTATCAACAATTCAAATCTTGAAGAGACCCGGAAAAAAGCCAACATGGGTAATTTAAGTATTCAGGCATTTAATGACAGTATAAAAATGTGGCTGGAACAAGAATCAAAAGATCTGATAGATATAAAGAGAAGAACCTGTAACTAACGACCTGGTAGCAGGGCAATGCAGGCAACTTCTGAAAGCTGGCATGCACCAGAGACAAATTTATAAACGATGAAAAAAACAGTTTTACCAATTTTGCTTGCGGCAATTTGGATTGGTGTTTCCGAATTTGTCCGCAACTCGTTCCTGCTCTATGGCTACTGGAGTGATCATTACCAAAAACTGGGAATGATATTTCCTGAACAACCTGTAAATGGTGCAGTTTGGGGAATCTGGTCATTGTGTTTTGCAGTCTTTATCTATTTTTTAGCTCGGAAATTTTCATTAATTCAAACCACGGTGTTGTCCTGGTTTGTCGGATTTGTTTTCATGTGGTTAGTTCTTGGGAATCTGGGAGTATTGCCATTTGGAATGTTGCCCATAGCGATTCCGTTAAGTATACTGGAAGCATTTTTAGCAAGTTTGATAATTAAAAAATTATTCAGGGAGGGTATTTAACATGATGCACACAGGGATTCTGGTAAATTTATTGATATCATTTCTATTCACATGTGATAATACGATGCAGGTGGATTTCGATAAACCTGACACACCGTTATTAAGACAAATCTATATAGATTCCGAACTTTTTTCCGAATATACCTATACCATTGAAAACAGGATTAGTGAAGAAAAAAGCAAGTATTTATACGTAAAGTACTTTTATAATAAAAAGAATCAGATAATTTCATCAGCTACCTATTTGGATCCTTCAGTAGCCAGCAGCAATTCAGACATTCTTGAGGCAGGAAAATTGCGAAAGGAATGGGTAAACCCTGAAAATTCGACTGATCGCAAGCAAACAACATATGAATATAATACAAACGGGCAGTTAATGAAAATGAACGAATTGTCAGGCTACTGCACTTTCAAATTTGATTCAAAGAACAGGATTTGTTCCCAGGTATTTTATCAGAATGAAAAGATAAACCGGCGTGTTGAATACAGGTACGATAAACGAGGTAATGTAACAGAAATGTGCAACTATGAAATAGATGAATATGGGAAACCGCTTTTAGTTACAACTCATGAGTATGAATTTGACCATAAAGTAAATCCGTTCAAATCGTTTGGAGTTATCATGATGCCTGGAAAATACACAAACAGCAACAATATCACGGAGGAGGTATATACTTTAAATATCATGGTAAACCAGAAACAGATCACGAAATACTATTACGTATATGATGAGAAAGGATATCCGGTGAGCGTAAATAAAAACATGACATACATTTATAAATAGATCACCCACCTGAGGCAGGAGGGTCTGTTTGAAATACTCAGGCCTGACAAGCGATAAAACCGATAATTCGGTTATATTTTGAGTGATTTATTCATCACTTGAATATGAAACAATAAAGGTCTTATTTGAGATGTCCCAAGACAATGAAAATTATTCAACCTATACAGATGGCAAATGCAGTAAAATGAAATAACACTGACATTAACGAGGCGGGGTAGTGATTGATAAAACAGGATCGTATATGAAACATGAATGGAAAAAATCCGAAAAGAAATTTTATCTGCCGAAAAACCGGCCGGAGATAATCGTCATTCCAAAGTTTAAATTTTTATCAATAAAAGGGAGAGGGAATCCAAATGCTTCTTTCTTTTCTGAATACATTGGTGTACTGTATTCTTTATCATATGCCGTTAAGATGAGTTCAAGAACTGGTCCATTCATCGATCATTATTATGACTATACTGTTTATCCATTGGAAGGGGTTTGGGATATTGATGAGATTTCCAAGGCTAAAGGGATTAAATCATTTGATAAAAATTCTCTTGTTTTTAATATTATGATCAGGCAGCCCGAATTTGTCTCGGAAGAATTTGCCAATGAAATAAAAGAGAGGATAAAAGTTAAAAAGCCTCATGAGTTACTGGATGCCGTAAAATTTGAAATCCTGGAGGAAGGAACATGCGTACAAATGTTACATCAGGGAAGTTATGATGACGAGCCGGAAAGTTTCAGCCAAATGGAGTCATTTGCAAAAGAACAAAATTTAAGAAGAAAATATCATAATCACAGAGAGATCTATTTGAGTGATGCCAGAAAAACAGTACCAGAAAAACTTAAAACAGTATTGCGATTTCAAGTTGAATAAGAAATATCAACCTGGCCAGGCATTATGGGCCAATCAGACGATGAATTAAAGAATTTTGAAACCTCAAAAGGGACCATTAAATTTCCAAGAGGGAAAAAAGTGCCGGTCAGGTTGATAATATCCATCGTGAAATACAGGGCAATTGAAAATCAGGAAGGTGTGGAAGTTTGGACAAAGTATTACATTTACAGGCAGCAGGAGTAATTGAAAAAGACGATGATTTTTCAGAATATCCATGGATTTGAAATTAAGAAGATTCAGAGACTCTGATAATGAACGGTTAACAGAACTCTGCAATAATAAAAATATTTGGGATAATCTTCGTGATTGTATTCCATATCCTTATACATCCAAAGATGGTGCGGGGTTTATTGCTTTATGCCAGACTGAGGATCCTCAAACAACATTTGCCATTGAATTTAATGGTGAATTTGTCGGTACCATAGGACTTGTCAGACAATCTGATATTTATTCATTGACCGCAGAGATCGGGTACTGGATAGGTGAACCGTATTGGGGACTTGGGATCGCCACCAATGCTGTTAATCAGATTGTAACTTATGGGTTTATTCATTTAAACCTGGTACGGATTTATGCAGGTGTGTTTGAATCCAACAAAGCATCACAAAAAGTACTGGAGAAGGCCGGTTTTAAATTGGATTGCATTTTTGAAAAATCAGTCTGTAAGAACGGAAATATCTGCAATGAATGGAGATTTAGCGTAATAAAAAAGTGAAGGTGACAACAAAACTTCTGGTTCTTTTTATCCTCTCCATCATCACTTATTCCTGTACAAGCATTTATCGTGAAATTAGATACGGTGTGCCAGGAATTGATGCCTATAAAATTTTCCCCTCTGATACGATTAACCCGGGCGCAGCAACATTTCATTTCAGGGATGGAAATAAAGCAATTCTGAATGAGGCGATATTAAGAAATGAGGATGTAAAACACATCACCACATTACATGACAGTTTACCCTTTACACTGGATTATTTTCTGAAAAAAACCGCCACAACCGCCTTTATTGTTATCCGCAATGACTCAATATTATTTGAAAGATATTACCGGGGCTATGACAGAGGAAAAATTTCAACGATCTTCTCGGTATCAAAATCCATCACCTCACTTTTAGTCGGATTAGCTGTTGATGATGGTTCAATTGCAAATGTTCATGACCCAATAACCAGGTATATTCCCGAATTGAAGGGCAGGGATCAGAAATTTGAACGGCTTACCCTGGAGAATTTATTAAATATGCGTTAAAATCAAAAAATTAAAATTTAAATGCGAACCGGGAAAAAAATTTGAATATCAAAGTGTTTCCAGTGCCCTTTTGGGAATTGCTGTTGAGAAATCAACAGGGATGCCTCTTGCCAAATATCTTGAAGAAAAAATCTGGATCCCTTTGGGAATGGAATATGGGGCATCCTGGAGCCTGGATGATAACAAACATCGTATAGCCAAAGCCTATGGGGGATTAAATACAACAGCAATGGATCTCGCCAAAATAGGTCGTCTGTACTTGCGGCATGGGAACTGGGAAGGCAAACAGATACTATCGGAGGATTGGGTTAACAAGTCGACAGTCCCAAACGAACAAAGTAATGGTTATCAGTATCAATGGCGCTTCATAACTTCAACTTCCAAAGATTCCTACCCTGACTCAATCAGTGCGTTGGCAGCCTGGAAAAGTCCCGATAATATCAATTCGAAATGTTTTTTCAGGATTTATCCTGATGCTTCACCGCCAAATTCCTGGCGAATATGGTATATTCATCCCTATTTTTATGCATATGGCTTTGATGGGCAGGTTCTGGGGGTTTGTCCTGAGAAAAATTTAATCATGATAAGGCTTGGCGAAGGAGAAGATTTTCGATTATTCATGTATATATTAAGCACAAAACTTTAATATGAGCTATAACTAATGGGTTGCAGGTTATTAAAATTAACTCAGGTATGAAAAGTACAATTATTTTTGCTTTCTTGTTCTGTTCAACAATGGTGCTCGCACAAACCAAGCGAGACGCCGCAATTGAGAACCAAAAGGCAATTCAGACTTCCGACGTTGACCATTTTTGGAGTGCTTATGACCAGTTTAAGCACTGCCATAGTTTTCAAGACAGTGTTAATTGTATTAAAAGTCTCTATTTTGAAAAAGGGACTGGCGGGTTTAACGCATTTATCAACAAATATCATTATACAGCGGAGGATTATATACAATCAATAAGCCAACACCCGAAATTCTTCAACAGTATCCGTGGGAATACTGATGAAGTCAACAGAATTGAAGATGGCATTAATCAATTCTTCAATCACCTGAAAGAGTACTATCCTGACTATAAACCATTGAAAATCTGTTTTGTGATCAGTCCCCTGCAATCTGGCGGGACTTCAACAGAGGGATATCTTTTTATCGGAACAGAAATTATTGCATCAACAAAAGAAGCAGATTTAACTGAATTCGGAACGAGTGTTTGGGCAAAGGTCCTTGCTTTTGATACAAATATCAGGGAACGTTTAATATTTGTTGTTGCACATGAGACCATTCATGACCTGCAGGTAAATGCTGATTTCAATAATTATGATTTATTAAATAAAAGTCTCAATGAAGGTTCGGCAGATTTTATTGCTGAGTTGTTCACAGGAGTCAATGCAAATCACTATCTTTATGACTATGGGAATTTACATGAACATGATCTGTGGACCCTGTTTAAAAAAGCTATTGAAAACCATGAGAATACCGATAACTGGATGTACAATGCAGACAGGGTTGAAGAAGGAGTGCCGGCTGACCTGGGATACTATGTCGGATACCGGATTACCGAAAGTTTTTATCAAAAAAGCAGTGATAAAAAACAAGCCATCCTTGACATTATACAAATGAAAACTCCTGCTGAGTTTTTGAAAAACAGCGGATACGAATATCAACAATAACCATACATACAAACTGTCAACAACAAAAAAAACATGTACAAAGATACCATCACCAAAGTAAGTTCATTAATTACATACGGGTTTACTGTATTGGGCCTGGCTTTCCTGATAATCACAAAACATTTATTTGCATCCGGTTATATTGGAATAATAGTCCAGGTCCTGGCTGCAGCTCTTATGATTTGGGCGCGGATTACCTTTGGAATGCGAAGCTTCCATGCGGTAGCCAATACGACAAAGGGAAAACTGGTGACAAATGGGCCATATCATATATTGAGGCACCCGATTTATGTTTCAATCATCTATTTTGTCTGGGCTGGTGTTTTATTCAACCCGGCACTACCGGCGATTGCAGCAGCAGCCGTTATAACTGTAAGTCTGATCTTCCGGATGCTACTGGAGGAAAAGTTTTTAAAATTGGATTACCATGAATACCAGGCATATACTAAGCGCACATACCTGTTAATACCGTTTTTGTTTTAATGAATATGGGAGTTACAGGCTGGTTTATGGTGACAGTTTCCGGGGCAATGTGTACAACATGCATCGAAATGATTTAACTTGCGGCGTGTATTTATATCAATTTTAATAGATGACGAGTATGAATGAGAAAAAAAAAGGATCATCCGCGACAGAAATGGATTCTACAAATGGTAAGGCCCGAACAAAACTTGACAATTTTTCAAGTCCGCTGATGATAGTTTTTGGCGCTATCCTGGGGTTTACTTCCGGTCATTTGCATCATGTTTATGGAATTGTGCTCTTTTCAATTTCAATTATCGCACTTGGGATACTCCTTTATCTGTACTATTTCAAAAAGTAATCCGGTGATTAATATTAATTGACGGAGCAGCAAAGTTGTCATCCCTGCAATGAACTTTCATTAACTGCACAATAAATAATCTGAAAAAATGAGACAGGATTTAATACTATCAAAATCAATTATTGTCAATGCATCTCCTGGTCAGGTATGGAACGTATTGACCAACCCCGACCTGATAAAAGAGTACCTCTTTGGAACTGAAACTGTGACGAACTGGGAAAAAGGGAGTGAAATTGTTTTTCAGGGGGAATTTAACGGGCAGAAATACAAAGACCACGGAACAATTTTAGAAAACATCACCCACGAGAGACTAAGCTACAGCTATTGGTCAGGATTTTCGGGTTTGGAGGACAAGCCAGGAAACTACTCAACCATCAGCTATGAACTGACAAAAAAAGGAAATGGTGAAACAGAATTTACGTGGACGCAACAAGGTTATTCGACAGAAGAAAACTACAATCATTCATTGAGCGGAATTGACCACCTGCTCAGCGAAATAAAGAGAATAGCAGAACGGGGCTGAACCATGATGCATGAAGTAAAAAACTTTTTCGATTATTTGGCTCAGTATATCTCACTGGATGATCAAACCTTCGAAAATGCCATTGATTTTTTAAAGGTTGAGGCAATCTGCAAAGGTGAATACCTGGTTCATGAAGGCCAGATATGCAGCAAGATCGCGTATATTAACGAGGGACTTTTCAGAATTTACTACTTAAAAGAGGGAAACGAAATCAACACCTGCTTTTGTAAAGAGAATACAATTACATCATCGTTCAATAGCTTCATCAACCAGGTTCCGTCGAACGAATACATACAGGCCCTTGAAAATTCTATGGTTGTAACCCTGTCGGCAGGGCACCTGGAGAAACTTACCAGGGAAAGTGCAACATGGCAAACCGTCAGACGATTGCTGACAGAAAACGAGTGTCTTCGCCTGTCTGACAGAGCCAGTTCATTAAGTTTTGAGTCAGCACTGGTGAAATACAAGAATCTGCTCAAGTACCAGCCCGAAATCATTCAACGGGTTTCCATTCAACATATCGCATCCTACATAGGAGTATCAAGAGAAACATTAAGCCGTATCCGTTCTCAAATCAGGGAATAAATTTTGTGACAAATGTCAATTGAAACCAGGAACCACAGTTGCAATTTTGTTTCGTATTAATTCATTAAAAAAAAATCAAATATGAAACGAAAAGGAATCCATAAGCCAACTGTTGAAGATGCCATTGAAATCAGCGGAATTGAAATTTTGCATCCGGGAGGCTATGAGCTTACAAAAAGAACCGCTGAGTTTTGTGAATTAAAGGAGGGCATGCGTATCCTGGATGTATCCAGCGGCAGGGGAACCCAGGCCATCTATTATGCAGAAACATTCGGAGTTGATGTCACCGGAATCGACATCTCCGACAAAATGGTTGAAACAGCAACAAAAAAGACAACGGAAAGAGGGCTGAGTGAAAAGGTCAGATTTATTAAAGGCGATTCACAGGATTTACCATTTAAAGATAATACATTTGATGTGGTCATTAATGAATGTGCTGTCGGCATACCTGATGATTCTCAAAAGGTTTTAAATGAGATGCTGCGCGTTGTTAAACAAAACGGGGCGGTTGCTATTCACGAATCGGTATGGAAAAAACCAATATCCGGTGCGAAAAAAGAGGAAATTTCCGAAAGATACGGAACCACGCCACTGGAGTTAACCAAATGGGTTGAAATGCTGGAAATTGCAGGTGCTGTGAATATCATCAGTGAATCTGAGAAGTGGTCAGAACCGGAGATGTTCTGGAATATCAGGAAGGACAGAAAGGTCAAAAACCATAAAAGCGTAATGTCCATTGGCGAAAAGCTTACAACAGCCTTCAGGGTTTTAAAAAATTACGGATTCGACGGTGTTAAAAAAGTTTTTGAAAACGAAAAGTTTTTCTTTCAGGCAGTTTTATCAGGAGTGCTGGGATATGCGTTGTTTAAAGGAGTAAAACAAACGGACAGGTAATCATCCGGTGGGACGAGACAGTCTTGCCTGAGATAATTCCTGGAATTATTTAAAAAAAATCCAAAATGAGATCACCTTTTCTTGACAAATGTGCTGAAATTATTTTCAGAGAACTGACAGGTATTATTACCGAAAATGATTATACCGAGTACTCAGCAAAAAAGAGTGAGGCAGAGAAGTACACTCAAACAATATTCAGGACATACAATGGTGAGAAAATCAGCAGATTGGTTTTCGAGCAGTATACTGTTAACAGCAAAGCGTACGGTGTTGTATTAAACATTTATCCAAAACCGGAATTTGGAATACCGCTGTTTACATTTCAACTTGGCGGTCAAATTCCGGACAAGGTAATTTTTGTAACCGATATCATTCCAATAATTAAATCTCCAACGGATACCGGCATTTCGGAAATTTACAGGAAGCATTCAACAGGTATGAATAATCTGGGCTCTGCACAAGAGTGGATAAATCAGATTTGCACCGGAAATGCTCTCATTTGCCAGTATAAACCACTGGAACCAGAAAAAATCCTAAGCGCACTCACGGAATATTTATGCTATTGGCGTGATGCATACTATTTGCCTGCCAAACCTGATATTCCGGAAGAAGACCAAAAACCGGTGGTAGAAAATATTTTAAAATTTAAAACCATTCTGCATGAAAATGATGCCGGATTAGAAATCTATTTAAAAAAATTCGGCAAAGAGATGATGGCCGTAATCGAAAATGCAGCATTTGGCTCGGAACCGTCTCTGCAAAAAAAGATTCTAGCAGAGACTGAGAACTCCAGTTTACCAGACCAACGCTTCAATACCAATGATGGCATTTTATGGTCTGCGGAGGCAGAAGCATATCTTCAGGATGCTCCAAAGTTTGTCCGATCGAGGATAAAAAACAATGCCGAACAAAAAGCATTGGAGTTGGGAATTAAGGAAATAACCCGTACTTTTATTGAGAATTTAAGAAAATAAATAGCTATTGAATATTTTTCGGCAATCCCGATAATTTTTAAAAATCATTATTAACAAATATCCTTATGAAAACATCTCAGGTTAAATCAATCAGCTCAATATTCGGTTTCAGCGTTCTTCTGATCGCTATTCTCGGACTTTTAAGTCTGACTCCGGATATTATTTACGCACAATGGAACAACAATACGTTCGTAAACATGACGATCTCCGGGTTTCCAACCGCCGACATTCAGGCTGCACCCACATCGGACGGCAAAACCTGGATCGCTTTCTATCATGAGAACGGGGGCAATTATGATATGAGAGCTCAGCTAATTGATGCCACCGGATACAAACTACTCGGACCAAACGGCATGCTTGTTGACAACCAGACATCAGGTACCGCCACTTATGTATTCAATGTTTGTGTGGATCCCGAGAATAACTTTATCATCGGATACCAGGATGAGCGAACAGGAAGCCTTAAATCTGTGGTCTATAAGATTTCACAGGCAGGGGTGCATTTATGGGGAGCCCATGGCGTTGTCCTGGGAGGGGGCCTTGCCCCTTATCCTGCTGCCCTCAGCGATGGCGAAGTGGTTGTTGCCTGGAATGGAGATTCAGGAAACACCCTGAACATTCAAAAAATCACTTCCGCTGGCACGCTGGCATGGACAAATCCTGTAATTGTCACAGTCGGTTCCTCAACAACAACTGCTGGTCAGTTAATTGCAAATGCTGCCGGGAAGTTCACCATGATATACCAGAAGGGTAACATGTACACCACTTTATATGCACAAATGTTTGACAATTCAGGTATTGCCTTATATCCGCCGTTGCAGATATGCAACCAAACAACAGCAGCTTACCGTTATTATTCACTTCTTGCTGAAGGCGACACCACCTATCTGGGCTACTATTCATCAGTCGGTTTTCGGTTTAATTCGTTTCTGCAGCGGATTAATCCGACCGGAACCATTCCCTGGGGTATGAATGGGTCAAATTTCAACACATCCGTTGGAACAAATGATAATTACCAGGTTGAAACCAGTATCAATATGACTCCCGGGTCAAATTATATCTGGTCTGTTTGTAATTTTTGCGATCCAAACCAGACCGTCTACGGTGTTTATGTTCAGAAATT
>JAPLDG010000245.1 GCA_026391845.1 Bacteroidota bacterium
AGGTGCGCTTTCTGCCGTCAACAGAGGTTTTATGGCAGTGGTAGCTCCGGCATTCGAAATGAATCTCGAGAAATCTCCCTGTACTTACTGTGGACAATGTGTATCTGTTTGTCCTACCGGTGCCCTGACCGAAGTTGACCACTCGCGCAACGTGATTAATTCACTCGCAGATCCTACAAAAACAGTTGTTGTTCAAACAGCACCTGCCGTCCGCGCCGCACTTGGCGAAGAATTTGGCCTTGCGCCAGGCACCCTCGTAACGGGTAAGATGGTCGCTGCACTCAGACGACTTGGCTTTAACTACGTGTTCGACACCGATTTTGCTGCCGACCTTACTATCATGGAAGAAGGAAGCGAATTACTCGACCGCCTTACCCGTTACCTCAAGGGTGATCAAACTGTGAAACTGCCTATTTTAACTTCTTGCTGCCCAGGATGGGTGAACTTCTTTGAGCACAACTTTCCGGAGTTGATGGATATTCCTTCGACGGCCAAATCGCCGCAGCAAATGTTTGGCCCGATCGCCAAGGAGTATTTTGGAAAAAACCTGGGCATCGACCGTAAAAACATGGTTGTTGTTTCCATCATGCCTTGTCTGGCCAAAAAGTATGAATGCCAGCGGGATGAGTTCAAGGTGAACGGTGACCCCGATGTCAATTACTCTTTGTCAACAAGAGAGCTGGCTCATCTTATCAAACTTGCCAACATTGACTTCAACAGCTTGCCTGACGAAGATTTCGACAACCCGCTGGGAGAATCGACCGGTGCCGCTGTGATATTTGCGAATACGGGAGGTGTTATTGAAGCTGCATGCCGCACGGCCTACGAACTTTATACAGGAAAGAAACTTGAGAAAGTTGAATTCAATGAATTGAGAGGATTGGAGAACATCCGTCATGCAACTTTAGATTTCAACGGGTTACCGATCAATATCGGAATAGCCCACGGATTGGGAAATGCGCGAAAACTGCTGGAAGATATTCAGGCAGGCAAGAGCCAATTCCACGCCATCGAAATCATGGCCTGTCCGGGTGGTTGCATCGGCGGTGGAGGCCAGCCATTTCATCACGGTGATTCTGAAGTTATTAAACAACGTGCCGCCGCCATTTACCGCGAAGATGCAGGTAAGCCTATTCGTAAATCGCATGAAAATCCATTTATTATTGAATTATATGCAAAGTTCTTAGGCAAGCCATTGGGGGAAAAATCTCACCACTTATTGCATACTCATTACTTTGATAAAAGTAAGGGAACGTTTGTGGAGGAATAGAAGTGTTAAGTGTTAAGTGTTAAGTGTTAAGGGTTAAGGGTTAAGGGTTAAGGGTTAAGGGTGTGAATTTTTTTAACTTTTTATTATGGCAAAGATTAAATTATCAGAGAAGAAAATAGAGGAACTAAAAGAGGTTTGCAAGTCCTTTAACAATGAGAAGGGGGAGCTCATCAATGTTCTTCACAAAGCGCAGAGTATTTTCGGGTATCTTCCGGCCGAATTGCAAGAGGTGATTGCAAAAGAGTTAAATGTTTCGGTTGCCCATGTTTACGGAGTAGTGACATTTTACTCGTTTTTTACGATGACACCAAAGGGAGAGCATCCGATCTCAATATGCCTTGGAACAGCCTGCTATGTGCGAGGCGCTGAAAAAGTGCTGGAGGAATTCAAACGGGTTTTAAAAATCCAGGTTGGAGAAACCAGCGCTGACGGGAAGTTCTCATTAAGTTGTCTCCGCTGTGTAGGTGCCTGCGGACTGGCACCTGTGGTGCTGGTCGGCGAAAAAGTTTACGGCCGGGTTTCCCCCGATGGGGTGAAAGACATTGTTGCTGAATACAGCAATCAGTAAGTTTTTTATCAATATTTTCAACTTCCCGAGTGATTTAAAAAAACTTCATGGTTACCTCTTTGAGATATTTCTCCTCCAGAGTACGGGTGATGCGATGAACGACAGTACGCCTGAGTTCGAGTTCAACAGGCATGGTGGGATCCTGGTGGGCTGTATTGATATTGGTTCCAACCAGGAAATGAATTTCATCACTTTCAAGGAGATATCGAACGATTTCATCTGCCGGACCTTTGCCCAAATGATAGTTGTTGTTATATTTTTTCAGAAGTTCACTCACTTTGCTAAGGGTTAATATCCCTTCAGTGATCAAATCAACTCCCTTCATGTGAGAAACAGGTGGCAGTTCCGGGTCGAAAAATTCCTGACTGTCGGTGATCTCTTCGCCCCATTCACGGGCAACCATGTCGCCGGTGGTGGCGCCGCAAATGATTTTTTTTCCGTGAAACTGTTTTAAAAGTCCCGTGAACATCTCATCATGGGCCGGATCCTGGGGCGGACCGGAAAAAATCATCAGTTTCCGGGGTTCACGAAAATAGATGACGCCACAACTGATATCATCCAGCGGATGAAAACTGTCATTCTGATTTGCTTTGTTCACCACCTTTGTACTTAACTTTACCGCTGATATGTCATGTTCTTCATGGATAGAATCTTCCACAAATTTTTGAAGATTATCAAGCCCCCACCCCATTTGGTACTTATCGCTGCCTAACCCGGATTGAGTCACCCCATCGGAACAAAAAACGATCCTGTCCTCCTTCTGGGGTTTGAACTTTGCAGTCAGCACTTCCCTGCCTGCATTTTTTTCCCCCTCTAATACCACGCAATTCCAATCAGGTTCATGCAACCTGGAGCCGCGCAATATCATTGTTTTGGGATTCTCATATTCCAGGATACGCACCTCGCCTTCCTCATCAATCTCCACAATGGTGAATGTGGCGTAGTTCAAATTTTTCACACTGTCGACCGGCAGTGTTTTCATGATAATTTCAGAACTTTTCTGCACGCTTTTATGTTCCTGGGTAAAATTAACAACCAGGGTCGCGGTGAGTGTAGCCAGCATGTTGGCCTTGATACCATGTCCCATCCCGTCAGAAAGCACGGCAATAATCCGACCTTCTTCCTTTACGCGTTTGGAGATGAAAACATCTCCACATACACGCGCTTCGCCATGACATTTCTGCTGACAGGCAACTTCGATGAAAAACTTTTCGTCCATGGTGGAGAGGTTGAGTTTGTATTTGGGCGTGACACGTGACGCGTCACGCTTTTTCGTCACGTGTCACGTTTTTTCGTCACGCGTCACGATTTTCCCGGGTTCTTATAGGAGTCTATCACCGAATTCAGCATTTGCTCTGTCTTCGATGCACCTTCACCCAGCAGGTATGCGATTTTTTGCACCATGTCAAAGTTTTCATCAATCACCTCTGTAAGGCGTGTGACGATTTGCTCTTTTCTGACCTCGGGAACGTACATATCCCTTAGAATTCCCCCGACATATTTATGGCTGCGGATTGGAAATATTGAAACGCCAAGTTTAATCTCTCCGAATTGCACATCCTTGTTCTCGATGGGTTCATCAGAAGAAAGGACATACGAAAACATCTTGTAAAAGTGCACGGGCAACAGTGATTTGAGGTCAGCCCCGACCAAACCTGGAATTACCTCATCAATCATGGCTGCCTCTTCCCCGACTATTCGGATAAAAGCTTTATTGCTTTGGTAAATTTTCAGATCATCATCGACAATAACGACACCCGACAACAAATTTTGCAGCATGGTGGTAATAATTTCAGCCGATTCCTTTTGAGCTTCCTGTTCATGCTGAGCCTTTTCCTCCGATTCTTTCAGCGCGGTTTTGGTTTTAGCAAGGTTTTCATTGGTCGTTCTGAGGGTCTGAATGTACTCCTGACGGTTATGACCACTGAAAACATGGCACATCTCTGTGGTTGCCAATCCTTGTGAAATGGCAATAGCGAGATCCCGGCAATTTGGATAACCGCAAGATTCGCATCCAACTTCACTGTCCATATGGCCTTCGCGATTGATCATTTTCAGAACTTCTTCAATCTTGTCATTATCAGGCACCGGAAGCCGCTGATCATCAGGTTCGAACTGCCTTGAAAGATCAAGATTTGCGAATGAGGCAATTTCATTATCCCAAGTCTCCTTATCAAACGTTGTGAGGCGCTTATTTGCATAATCCGTAACCAGGGTCATCCTTAAAAATTTCTCTCCACTCAGTGAAGTCCCTGGTCCCATCAGGCAGCCTTCATCATAAAAGATATTGAAATTTTTCCTGATGTGTTCAATCCTTGAGTCAAATTCTTTTACAGCATGAACCATGTTATTCCTTCCTTCGGTGGTAATTACACTCCCGGTCAGCAAATTTTCGCTGATATCAACTGCCTGAAGAAAGCCATTGCTGATAGGGTAAAGAGAGCCCTTATGCCCGAGCGGCGCATCAAATTCTGAAAATTCCAACTGACTCTCGCGGATATTAAATTCTGCGAACAACTGTCGTAATTCAATGAAGGTCAATACTGAATCGATTTTCGCATCTCCTTCAAATTTCAATGCTTCATCTTTGGTTGAGATACATGGCCCGATAAAAACGACTTTTACATCCTGACCATACTTCTGTCTGATTACTTTGGCAGTTGCAACCATAGGCGACACGATTGGTGCCAGGTTTGTGATCAGTTCAGGATAATATTTTTCAATAGAAGAAACGACGGATGGACAATTTGCCGTAAAATGGTATTTCCCTTTNNAAAATTTTCAAATAGTTCCCTGTATTTCATTGCCACCAGATCGACCCCGAATGAAGCTTCGCTCACATAATCAAAACCAAGTTGTCTGATCATTTCAACGAATTTCCGGTAATCGGTGATGTCATGGAACTCACCTGAGATGGTTGGGTCGCAGATGGCAGCTACTTTGTTGTCCGACGCAAGTATTGCCCTCGTTTCTTCAACAGAACTCCTGAAGGAGATTGCATGAGGCGAGCAGGCACGATAACAGCTGCCGCATCCGATACATCTTTCAGGGATAATTGAAGGCAATTCATCAGTTACGTCAACCCGGATAGCCTTTACCGGGCAGATCCGTACACAGGAATAACATTTGATGCATTTTTCGTGTGAAATATGAAACAGAGGTTCTATCGGCATAGGTTCGGGATAACCGTCAAATTTAAGAATATCTGCGGTGAATCATAACATCCATGAAAAAATTTCGCAGGAAATTCACTTATTAATTGTTGTTTAATTATTCACATTGCTAAATATTTCACAATTAATTTTTTCATTTTCAAGTTATAATTACTATTTTTGTAGGCAGATGGAGGCGTGATGCCTTAGAACCTAATCAAAAAATCATGCTAAAACTCTTGAAATTGTCATGACAAAAGAGAATCTGGAAAGCATTTTTTCAAAATATCCGGGAAATAAAAAAGATGGATTGCTCCCCATTTTGCAGGAAATACAGGATCAGCAAGGATATCTTACCGACGAATTACTGGCTGAAGTTGGGAAATACCTGAATTTACCCTCCAACAAGGTTTATGGGGTTGCCACATTTTATGACCAGTTCCGGTTCCATTCGCAGGGGCAATATCATATCAGGATATGCAATGGCACTGCTTGTCACCTGATTGGCTCGTCAACCTATCTGGCCGAACTTGAAAAACAGCTGAAGGTTAAGGCTGGTAGCACCAGCAAGGATCGAAAATTCAGCATTGAAATATCGAACTGCATGGGGGCCTGTGATTCAGCCCCGGTAATTCAAATCAATGATGTGTTTTACACTCATGTAACTGATTCTGATTTAGATAGATGCATTCGTTCTATTAAAGAAAAAACAGAATAAAATGGCTTCCGTGACCTCCAATGAAATCAAAGAATTTCTGGTCGAAAAGATCCTGAAAAATCATTCCAATATATTTGACAAAGCTACGCAGGAGCAACTTTCGCTTATAAAACGCACAAAAGTCTCACGGCCTGTAATATTTGTCGGGATGGGCACTTGTGCCCTGATTGCCGGCGCTGAAAAGACCCTGAAAGCAGCTGAAAAGTACCTTGCAGACCATCAGATAGCAGGAGAGGTTATCCGGGTCGGGTGTCTGGGATTGTGCTCAGCGGAGCCACTGATGGATGTGCAACTACCCGGCAAGGCGCGAATCTCTTTTCATCACGCTACTGAAGATAAGGTTGAAGACCTGTTAAATTCAGCATTTCATCGTACGTTGCTTCAGGAGACCATCCTTGGACAGTTTAAGAACGAGGCACAGGAGGAGTGGTCAAAAATCACCCCAATAGACCAGCTTCCATATTTTGCAAGGCAGCAAAGGATTATTCTCTGCAACTCAGGCATCATATCACCATACCTGATCAATGATTACCTTGCCCATGGCGGTTATAAATCCCTTTATAAAACTGTATTAAACTACACTTCCGACAAAGTTTGTGAGATCGTTGACCAGAGTGAACTACGCGGGCGTGGTGGAGGCGGTTTCCCAACGGGGAAGAAATGGCTGATCACCCTCGGAACAGGCAGTGATAAAAAGTACCTTATCTGCAACGCGGAAGAGAGTGATCCCGGCGCATTTATGAACCGGGCCATCATTGAAGGCGACCCTCATCGTGTTATCGAAGGAATTGCTATTGCCTCCTATGCAATTGGCGCAAACGAAGCATATATTTACATACGGTCAGATTACACGCAATCGCTCGTCATTCTTGAAAATGCAATCAAGCAGGCAAAAGAATACGGGTTCCTGGGAAATAATATTTTTGGCAGTGGATTTAACCTGACTATTTATATCCGTCAGGGAGCCGGTGCGTTCGTTTGCGGGGAAGAAACTGCTTTAATCGCCAGTATTGAAGGTCGCCGGGGCATGCCGCAGGCGAAGCCGCCCTATCCGGCAGAAAAGGGATTGTTCGGGCATCCCACCATCGTTAACAACATCGAAACCCTGGCTAATATTCCGGCGATTCTGGAGAATGGACCAGCCTGGTTTAAAACGATCGGTACGAAAGAAAGCAGAGGCACAAAGTTATTCAGCATTGCGGGTAAGTCGCTCAATACCGGATTTATCGAAATTCCGATGGGGGTGACTATTTCAGAAATTGTCAACACCATTGCGGGTGGGGTGAAAGACGGCAAAGAACTCAAAGCCGTTCATATAGGCGGACCTTCCGGAGTGTCTGTTCCAAAACAGAACCTCGATACAGCCATCGGATATGAAACATTACAGGAAATTGAGTGTTTCATTGGATTGGGAGGTCTCATAATTCTTGATGAAGATACTTGTATGGTTAATCTGACCAGGTATTTCATGGAATTCCTGCAAAAAGAAAGTTGCGGAAAGTGCATTCCGTGTCGGGAAGGAACAAGGCGTATGCTCCAGATTCTGGAAGAAGTTACCCGTCGTCCAAAGGAAGAGAGCACACATGAAACACTTGAAAGATTTAAAGGAGTTGTTGAACTGGAAAACCTTGCGGCGGTAATACGGGATACTTCGCTGTGCGGTTTGGGAAAGAATGCGCCAAATCCGGTTATTTCTTCCTTAAAATGGTTCAGGGATGAGTTTGAGGAGCATATTTTTGACCGGAAGTGCAAGGCAGGTGTATGTCATGATCTGAGAACTTTCATCATTGATGCGGAGAGTTGCAACGGTTGTAATATTTGTCAGAAAAAGTGCCCTGAAAATGCAATCATCGGGACAATTAAATTGCCGCACTTTATCATTGCATCGAAATGTACCGGATGCGGAATTTGTTTTGATAGCTGTAAATTCAATGCTATTTACTTCAAATAAAAGGAAAATGCAGTTTGATGTCGAGATAAACAATCAGCCAGTATCGGCAAAGAGAGGGGAAACAATCAAAAATGTTCTTGACCGGATCGGAATCCATGTGCCAACTTTGTGTTATCTGAGCGGTTTTTCTCCGACTGGCGGGTGCAGGATGTGTGTAGTTGAGGTAGATGGATTTTCTGAGCTTGTACCTTCATGTTCACATCCGGTAACTGAATGGATGAAAATCAAAACTCACTCTCCAAGGGTGTTGAAAGCCAGAAAGGTTCTGGTAGAATTGTTGCTTGCCGGTCATCCCGACGATTGCCTTTATTGCGAGAGAAGCGGAAAATGCGGGTTACAGGACCTGGCTGCTGAATTGAATGTCAGAGAACGCAAATATCACGGAAAACGGCAAAACATTCAAATCGATAAGGCTTGCCTGTCGATCGTACGTGATCCGGCCAAATGCGTTCTTTGTGGCCGCTGCATCCGGATTTGCGATGAAATTATCGGGGTTTCTGCCATTGATATTGTTGGCCGCGGAAGCGAAAGTAAAATTGGCACTACCTATAACAAAGGTTTAAATACCCATACTTGTGTCAAATGCGGCCAATGTATCATGGTTTGCCCTACAGGAGCGCTTACAGAAAAATCGAATATTCAGGCTGTCCTGGACGCATTAAATAATCCGGTACTCTTCCCGGTAATTCAGTTCTCCCCTACTGTTCCTGCATCCATCGGAGAAGATTTCAATATCAAGGCAAGTAAAGACATCCTGAATCTGCTCCGCGCCGCCCTTAAGAAAATGGGTTTTCGTCAGGTTTTTGATACATCCATGACCGCTGATCTCACGATTATGGAAGAGGCTGCTGAGTTTATCGAGCGGTTTCAGAAGCATGAGAATCTCCCATTTCTCACTTCTTGCTGCCCTTCATGGGTAAAATATATTGAAAGCACAAGGCCTCAGCTGTTGTCAAATTTGTCAACAACTGCTTCACCGCAGCAAATGATGGGACGGTTGATCAAGAATTATATCGCCAGTTCAGCAGGACAAAAAGTTGAAAATGTATTTGTTGTTTCGGTCATGCCATGTACGGCAAAAAAACATGAAGCTGATCAGGATCGGATGAACGACGGAATTACAAGAAACGTCGATGTGGTAATCACAACACGGGAACTGGTCTCGCTGATACGCTTGCTTGGAATTGATTTCAACAGCCTTGAACCGGAGCCTGTTGATACTCATTACAGCATGAGAAGCGCTGCAGGAAACCTCTTTGGCATTTCCGGAGGCCATCTGGAAGGATTGCTGCGAACGGTTTACCAGATGATGACCGGTCAGGAGATGAGTACGTTAAAAATAAACGAATTACGCGGATTAAAAGGCAGAAAAGAAGCAAAGATCAAAATTGGTAAAGCGACCCTGTTTGTAGCAGCCGTAAGTGGTTTGGCGAATGTAAAATCCCTGGTTGAGGATATTGAAGCAAGGCGCGATAATTTCAGCATCATTGAAGTAATGGCCTGCCCGAATGGCTGCATCAATGGAGGAGGCCAAAAACTGAATCCAGATGAAAAAAGCATAAAATCACGCATGAAGGCACTGTATGATGTTGACGAGGAAGAGATGATACGCGTCGCACATAAAAATCCTGTCATCATTGATCTATATGAAAAATTCCTGGCAAAACCCGGAAGTGACAGGAACAAAGAGTTGCTGCATGTAGTTAGGACAACAAGGGAGGGATCATGCGTCATTCATTTCACCGGCAACTTGTGTTTACCATAAAAGACCGTTGTCGCGTTTGTTTCACCTGTGTACGTGAATGTCCGGTTAAGGCCATAAAAATCATGAATGGCCAGGCAGAAGTGATCAACGACCGTTGTATCGGATGTGGCAATTGTGTGCGTGTTTGCAGCCAGGGAGCGAAAATTCCTTTGCGGTCTGTTGACGCCGTAAATGAATTATTGCAGTCAAAAAGCAAGATTGCTGCCTGCATTTCCCCCAGTTTCCCTGCTGAATTTGAAGAAATTCCTGATCATAAAATGCTGGTCGGGATGATCAGGAAACTGGGTTTCGACTTTGTTACGGAGGTTTCCTTCTGAGCAGATATTTTGGCCCGGGAATACGAAAAAATGATCAAGGATAGTGATTATGAAGGCGATATTTCATCGGACTGCCCAGCCATCGTCTATTTTATCCGACATTATCATCCTGACATGGTGCCATATCTGGCTCCCATTGCCTCTCCGATGGTAGCCATGTCGAGGGTAATGAAAAAAAAACATGGTGAAGGGCTTAAGGTCGTTTTTATCGGGCCTTGTTTTGCAAAGAAGGCCGAAACGACTGAAGTCGATGAAGCGCTCACTTTTCGCGAGTTGCGTGAAATGTTTGACAGCCTAAACATCCGTCCTGAAAACATTGATCCTTCTGACTTTGATCCGCCACACAGTGGTAAAGGGGCTATTTTCCCCATCAGTCGCGGTCTGTATTATACTGCCAACAACCATGAGGTCATCCCTGAGGAAAGGGTCATCATCGCTGAGGGCCAGGTCAATTATAAAGAAGCCATCAGGGAATTTGAAGATGGATATATCCGGAAGAAACACCTGATGCTGCTTTGTTGCGAAGGATGCATTATGGGTCCCGGAACATCCCCCGGCGGAAAACGATTTGCACGGAGCAATGCAGTTGGAGAATATGTAACCAGAAAGCTTCAGGCAATTGACACAACGGCATGGGATCAGGATATGGAAGAATACTGTAAAATAGACCTATCCCAGAGTTTCACGCCGGAGGACCGCAGGCTGGCTGCGCCCGGTAATGAGGAGGTGCTGAAAGCGCTACAGTCGATGGGCAAGTTCTCACCGCAGGATCATTTGAACTGCGGGGCATGTGGATACGATACCTGTGTTGACCATGCCGGCGCCATTGTCAAAGGGTTGGCTGAAACAGAAATGTGCCTGCCCTATGCCATTGAAAAACTGCATGATTCCATCGATAATCTCAATGTGTCCAATGAAAAGCTGGCACGCGCCAAAGCAGCGCTGAAACAGTCGGAAAAACTGGCACACATGGGACAACTTTCTGCAGGAATTGCACATGAATTGAATAATCCTCTCGGTGTGATCACCATGTACAGCAATATTCTGATGGATGAGGCCAAGGAAGGCGATGCCGTGCATGAAGACCTGAAGCTGATCGTTGAACAAGCCGAACGATGTAAAAAGATCGTTAGCGGCTTGCTAAATTTTGCCAGAAAAAACCAGGTTACCCTGACAGAAACCGACGTGGTTAAATTCATGCAACACAGCCTGAATTCGATCATCAAACCTGAAAATATTTCCAGCTCGTTTGAATCAACGATCACAGACCCGGTGGCTAAACTGGATATCGACCAGATGATGCAGGTACTGACAAACCTTGAAAAGAACGCGATTGAGGCAATGCCCGACGGTGGCAATCTCCATGTAAGCGTGGAAGGAGATGACGAAGAGGTAACCTTCATTGTTAAGGATACCGGATCAGGAATAAAAAAAGAAAATATGGATAAGCTTTTTACGCCATTTTTTACAACAAAAGAGATGGGCAAGGGTACGGGATTGGGGCTTGCCCTGATTTATGGCATAGTAAAAATGCACAAAGGAAAAATTCATGTTGACTCCAATGCCGATCCTTTGCAAGGCCCAACCGGCACCACATTCAGAATCACAGTACCCCGCGGTAACTAGCCAACACTTAACACTTAACACTTAACACTTAACACTTAACACTTAATACTTAATACTTTTTCAATGAAACCGGGAAACTTTACGATTATGATCGTGGACGATGATCAGGATTATCTATTTCAGCTGCAATCAAAAATTCAAAATTTCGGATTTAAAACCATCACGGCAGAAGGGCAGAAAGAGGCTGAAGAACTGCTTGAAAAGACAAAACCTGACCTGGCTATTCTCGACCTGATGATGGAAAATGAAGACAGCGGATTCATTCTTTGTTATAAGATGAAAAAAAAATATCCGGATATTCCCATTATCATTGCAACTGGTGTTGCCGCTGAAACCGGGATCAGTTTTGATATCAATGATGAGAATAACCGAAAATGGATAAAAGCTGATCGTTTTCTTGATAAGGGCATACGAACCGAACGCCTGAGAGAGGAAATTGATAATTTACTGTTAAAAACTAACAGCTAATGTAATAATCTTGGCTTTTCTGCTTATTTTTGAAGTGAAATAAACCTATGTCAACATTAAAAATTCTGGTCGTCGATGATGAACCAGGCATCCGCAGCGGCGTATCACGGATTCTGCGAAACTTCAGGGTGGATTATCCTTTTATGGATGAAGCTTTTGAATTTGATGTAATTGAAGCCTCAACCGGTGAGGCCGGAATTGAGATTATCGACACAAACCAGCCCGATATCCTGTTGCTTGACAATAAACTTCCGGGTATTCAAGGTATTGAGGTACTCGAGTACATCAAGAAGAAACAAAAAAACATCATTGTGGTCATGATCACCTCCTATGCCTCACTTGAACTGGCGGTGAAGGCTACCAGTGACGGAGCGTATGATTTCATCCCAAAACCTTTCACGCCGCAGGAATTAAAATCATCTATTGAGAATATCACAAAGCGGGTATTTCTCAAAAAGATGACCA
>JAPLDG010000203.1:0-5047 GCA_026391845.1 Bacteroidota bacterium
AAGGGTGCGCAATGTTCATTTCTACATATTTGTTTGCGATTTCGTCAAAGGTAGTTTCGGGCATTGCTTCTATTTGCTTTAAGGTGTCGCCTAAACAACGTGATACGGCAAAGTGAAAACCGCCTTTTGAAATATTTTTTTGTCTGATTTGTCCCGCAAAATCATACAGTCCGCCAAACAAATAAGCGTGTATTTGTTGCAAACCGTTGGTTGTACCAACTTCTATGCTGTTGATAAAAGAACTTTCAAAAATTGCATACGCTTTTGTTTTGCTTTTCCCGTCTATGCTTTCATCACTGTATGTAAACCATTCAATAAATCGGTTTGCCTTTTTGCTTGGAAATTCTTTACCTAGGGCAATAATGCCGGTGTAATCCAACATGTCAGTTAAATATCGTTTACCGTCACTTGAAAAAAGCTTCAGTTGGGTAGTGGCACTAACCAACTCGTTTTTTTCTTTTTTCAATTTGGCTTTAAGATATTTCCAATAATTGCGGGTTTTGGAGTAGTCGTCCTGGTCTGTAAGCAAAGCTACAATATCCAACACACTAAACCACCACTTGGCGTTTTGCTCGTCCCAAACGGCTCGTACTTCAAGGTTGTCAAAAAAACGTATGGAAATTTTTGCATTACTCATTATTTAAATGTTAACTATTCTGTCACGCTGAAATTTTCTGTCCAATGTTATCATAATTTTAATCTGGCAGTTGTTGTACACAGTGTCATGTTACAATGACTGCCAGTGTATTAATAACAATATGCATCCGCTTTTGCTATGGCATCAGAGATGATCTGCAAGCCTTCATCTATCTGCTCCCTGGTGATGCATAAGGGGGGGGCGATGAAAATCCAGTTCCAGCGGACAAATGTAAACATGCCCAATTCTCGGATCCTGGCAGCGACCTGATTCATGATTTCCATCTCACCTGGTTTTGCATTCCATGGCGCCATCGGCTCTTTGGTGTCCCTGTTTTTTACGAGTTCTATGCAGCCAAGTAATCCTGTATTGCGGAAGTCACCGATGGAAACATGTCTCTTTTTCATTTCTTCGACTCTTTCTTCAAGGTATTTTCCCATACGGGCGGCGTTTCCCACCAAGTCTTCCTTGATATATGTGTCAATGACAGCGTTGGCAGCAGCACATGCAACCGGGTGAGCCGAATAGGTCAGCCCGAGCGGAAGGGGTTTGTCATCAAAATAGGTTGCGATTTTTTCTGATACCACAATACCGCCCAACGGTATATATCCGGATGTGAGGCCCTTTGCCATGCAGAGAATATCGGGTTCAACCCCGTGGTGCTCGATGCCGAACATTTTTCCTGTCCTGCCAAAGCCGCTCATGACTTCATCGGCAATGATCAGAATTCCATATTTTTCGGCGATTGCTTTTATTTTCTGCCAGTATCCGGATGGATATTTAATGCATCCGGAAGTGCCGGACTCTCCTTCAAATAAAATAGCAGCTACACTGCCTGGATTTTCATATTTGATCACCCGCTCAACATGGGCGGAGCAAATGTCAGAACAAACCCCGAGTGTTTCACTGTTCCATGGACAACGATAGCAGTAGGGATTTTCTACGTGAACGAAATTCGGTGCCGCCTGGTTGTCAACAGGATGCCTGCGTGGATCGCCTCCAGCTGAGAAGGCGCCGTAAGAAGCCCCGTGAAACGACTGGTAAAAGCTGATGATTTTAAACCTTCCGCTGTAAATCCTGGCGATCTTGATTGCATTTTCGATGGCATCCGCACCTCCAAGGGTGAAAAATGTCTTGGTAAGGCTTCCGGGTGTGATCGCTGCCAGCTTTTTCCCCAGTTCACCCCTTGCTTTGGTGATCATCCCAGGATATACATAGCTGACCTCTTCCATCTGCTTCGAAACGGCTTTGCTGACGGCGGGATGCCCGTGACCAATGTTGACATTCATCAGCTGGGAGGAGAAATCAAGATAACGCTTCCCGTCGCAATCATAAATATAGACCCCCTTGCCATGCTGTACGTTGATCGGGTTCAGACCCGACTGCTTTGACCATGAAAACAAGGTAAAATCAAGGTTGTTCTTAACGATGATCTCTTTTTCCTGCTGGGATATTAATTCCTGTGACATTGGTTCGATTCTTATGGTAATAAATTAACTCATCCAATTTGTTCTTGCTTCCGGGTTCCATTTTGTCGTGATCTTTTTCAGCTTCGTCCAAAAATCAATTGAGCTTTTCCCGGTGAGATCACCAACCCCGAATTTTGAATCGTTCCAGCCTCCAAAGGAAAATGGTTCCCGGGGAACCGGTACTCCGATGTTCACCCCGATCATGCCCGAATTGAAATGGTCGGCAAAATACTTTGCCATGCTGCCGCTTTGGGTGAAGATTGCCGCCGCATTTCCGTATGGATTTGAATTTTCGATGGAGAGTGCTTCGTCAATGCTATTCACCCTGATGATGGAGAGCACCGGGCCGAAAATTTCTTCGAAAGCGACAGGCATGTCGGCGGAGACCTGGTCAATGATCGTAGGGCCAACATAAAATCCGTTCTCTTTACCTGGAACAATAACATTTCTTCCATCAAGCCGAACAATGGCGCCCTGTTTTTCTGCTTCTGCGATATACGTTTCAATACGCTCTTTCGCTGCCCCGGAAATCACAGAACCCAGGTTCAGTCCCGGGATGAACTTTTGTGCCTCTGAACAAACAAGATCAACGATTGAATCACAGTCGCCCACTGTGATAAGCACGGATGCCGCCATGCATCGCTGGCCTGCACAGCCAGCCATGGATGCAGCCACGTTTGCTGCGGTCATGGCCGGGTGGGCATCGGGCAGCACGACCAGGTGATTTTTTGCCCCGCCCAGTGCAAGCACCCTCTTATGGTTTGAGGAAGCCCGGGCATACACGATTTTGGCCACTTTGGTTGAGCCGACAAAAGAAACAGCATCAATTCCGGGATGGTCGCAAATTGCCTCAACAAGGCTGCGGTCACCATGCACAATGTTAAACACACCTGCAGGCAATCCTGCTTCCTCAAGCATTCCGGCAATTCTCAAGGCGCTCAGAGGTACGACTTCCGAAGGTTTCAGGATCATGGTGTTTCCCAGAGCCAGCGCGTTGGGAATGGTCCAATGGGGAACCATGCTCGGAAAATTGAAAGGTACGATGCTTGCCACAACACCCAGCGGGCACAATTCAGTGCGACACTCCACCCCCTTGCTTACCTCGAGAATGTCACCACATACCATTTGCGGAAGCGAACAGGCAAATTCAGTCAGTTCTATGCTCTTTTCAATCTCGGCTTTTGCCTCGTCATAAGTCTTGCCATTTTCTTCCTGGATAAGCCGGGACAAGCTGTCAATGTTTTTTTCAAGCAGTACTTTATACCGGTAAAATACCTGGACACGCTCTTTGATGGGTGTTTTTGACCATGTGGCAAAGGCCTGGCGTGCATCTGTTACGGCTTCATCGAGGTCCTTTGGATCAGAAAGTGGCACCTTTGACAGGAGAGTCCCGTCCACCGGGGAGATAACATCCATCAAGGGAGTGGTTTTTGCAGGAACATATGTCCCGTTGATATAGTTCCTGACTTCGGGGTATTTCATAGGATCACACTTGGAGATTGAATCGGACAAAAGTATTAAAATTTCCGTTTTCCGCCACGATTTAGGGTTGGCCGGACGGAAAGTATTGGATTACCGGTCAAAGAATCGGTAAAATGAATTGAGTGGTGCTGACTGTGTGGATTATTTTTGATATTTTCGCAATCCAATGATATTTTAACTATCCCATGAAACAGATCCATCTTTTCCTGGCGATCTTGCAGTTTGTCACTGTTACGGTTCTGGCCCAGTCACCAATTCCTCCTCCTGTTGCAAATAATTTCAGAAAGCTGACAACTTACAATGAGCTTACTTCTTTCATCCGGCAGCTTGAAAAGCACCCCGGTCTGGTTAAAGTGGATGTTATAGGGCAGTCTGTGAAAGGGCGTAACCTTTATGCCATCCGTTTCTCTTCTTCCGGATTTGGTCAGGATCAATCGAAAATAAAAGTGCTCATTTTTGCCCAACAGCATGGCAACGAACAATCTGGAAAAGAGGGTGTGCTGTTGCTTGCTGCAGAACTCTTGAAACCCGAAAACAGCTATCTTTTCAAAAAGATTGACCTGATGCTGATTCCGCAGGTAAATCCCGATGGATCGGAAGTTAACCAGCGTCGCAATGCCAATGGCATGGATCTGAATCGCAATCACATGATATTGACCGAACCTGAGACGATGGCGCTGCATCAGCTTTTCGACAAATACCTCTTCGAAGTGACCCTTGATGTTCATGAATATTCACCTTATGGGGACTCCTGGAAGAAATATGGCTACCGGAAAAATGCTGACATTACTCTGGGTACAACTACGAACATCAATATTCCGGAGAAGATCAGGGAGATGTCAGGCAAAATGTGTCTGCCGTTTATTTTTAAATATCTCAGCGACCGGAAATTTTCCTCCTTTACCTACTGTCCGGGCGGCCCCCCGGAAGTGGAATACATCAGGCACAGCACATTCGATGTCAACGATGGTCGTCAGAGTTTCGGCATCCAGAACACTTTTTCCTTCATCCAGGAAGGGAAGAATGGCGTGGATGACTCCATCGAGAATATGCAGCACAGGGCAGAGGGACAAATGACCGGTATGCGTGGACTGCTTGAATTCGTTCAAATCAACAAAGATGAGATTAAAATGCTTGTTTCCGCTAAACGGAAAAAGTTGATCTCTTCGGAGTCATTGCAAAATAAGTCCATTCAGTCGGTGCATGTTTCGAGTGGCAAACCACTGAAATTGCCGCTTTTTTCCTATGCTACTGGCAGCGATACGCTCGTTACGGTTAAAGATTACCGCCCCCTGGTCAGGTCTCTTTATGATGTTCAAAAACCGTGGGGCTACCTGATTCCAAAAGATTGTACCATCCTCGTCGATTGGGCAAAACGACAGGATTTTAAACAAATTCAACTGGAAAGCAATCCAGGTATTCAGCTCTGGCAGTATCGGGTCAATTCCATCGATTCCAT
>JAPLDG010000203.1:5103-22467 GCA_026391845.1 Bacteroidota bacterium
GTTGTCCTGACTGAACAGAAGGCTCTTCCCGACATTTCCGGCTATATTTTCATTCCGACTTCGCAGTTGAAAGGAAACCTGCTGATCCTGGCCCTCGAACCGAAGTCGATGCTGGGACTGGTTACCTATCCAAAATATGCCCCTCTTTTAAAGAGTGGACAGCCATTTCCTGTGTTGCGTGTGATGAAAAATAGAAACAGTCACTGATATATACACTTAATACAAAATCCTATGAAAATTGACCGTATTGAACTACGCCATGTGAAACTGATCCTGGTGAGCCCTTTTGTTACCTCCATGGGGGTCGAATATGATGAAGAACATATCATTGTCAGGGTGGATGCAGAGGGTGTTACTGGTTGGGGGGAAAGCGTTGCCGAGGGAACCCCTTTTTATTCCTACGAAACAGTTCCGACAGCCTGGCATGTCCTTACTGATTTTCTGATGCCTGCCGTGTTGGGAAAAGACCTTCAGAGTGTTGATGAAGCCATAGCCGGCTATGCGAAAGTTCGTGGACACATGATGGCAAAGGCAGGCCTTGAAGCTGCTTTATGGGATGCTTTCGCCAAAACAAAGGGGATATCACTTTCTCAGATGCTTGGAGGAACGCGCAAAAAAATAGATGTCGGTGTAAGCATCGGCATCCAGGATTCGGTTTCCGGACTCATCAAAAAGGTGGAGGGTTATCTGGCCGAAGGCTACAAACGCATCAAGATCAAGATCGCCCCGGGACTGGATATGCAGTTTATTGAAGCGCTCCGCAAAGAGTTTTCGGGTCTGATGCTGCAGGTGGACGCTAACTCTGCCTATACCCTGGATGACATTGACCTCTTCAAAAAAATGGATCATTTTGGTTTGTCTCTGATCGAACAACCCCTTGGTTATGAGGATATTTACGATCATTCAAAAATGCAGCGTGAACTGAAGACCCCCATTTGTCTGGATGAAAGCATCCACTCCCTGGATGACACCCGCGCAGCCATCGAACTTGACAGTTGCAGGATCATCAACATCAAGCCTGGTCGTGTAGGAGGGTTCACCGAATCAAAGCTCATCCATGATTACTGCGCCAGCAAGAACATTCCGGTATGGCACGGGGGCATGCTTGAATCGGGAATCGGCCGGGCCGGCAATGTAGCGCTGGCTTCACTCCCCAATTTCACCCTGCCGGGAGATATCTCTGCGAGCAAGCGTTATTACAAAACGGATATTGTTGATCCGGAATTTGTGGTAAATCCTGATGGCACCATGGATGTCCCGACAAAACCCGGAATTGGCGTTGAAGTGAATATGCGCGAACTCGACAACGTGACGCTGAGAAGCGTGGCGCAGAAGATTTAGCAAAGCGATAAGCAGCTCTTTATCTCTCTCTTACCGGAGGATGCTGCAACGATTCGATTAAACAAGTATGGACGATCTTCAGGATCTGCTCCATCTTGTTGGCATCAACCCTGGAAAAATCATCCTGCGGGGTGTGGTATTCATCCGGAAATCCGGCATGAAAAGTAAGGATGGGAACTTTACGGTCGGCAAAGGGTCTGTAATCACTTCCGGAGGCACCGGTTACATCCCAGATTTCTAGTACGAACGGATGGTCAAGTTTTGAATTGACATGTTTTGCCAGGGTTCTCAGGTCTTCATTTAAAGTCATGGTCCCGATACTGAGCGCAATCCTGCCGGTATCTTCCGGCGCACTTCTGGAGATCATATCCATGTTGATGACAAGCGAAACATGGTCTGGAACGATCTTGGAATTACGGGCAAAATAAACGCTGCCCAATTTTCCTCTCTCTTCACCAACCCAGGCCGCAAATATCAGATTGCAGGCGGGTTTATCGGAGGTATTCGCCCAGATTTTAGCGAGCGCAAGCATCCCGGCCACTCCGGAGGCATTGTCATCAGCCCCGTTGAATATTTCGCCTTTGCTTATTCCCAGGTGATCATAATGGCCTCCGATAATGATATTCCGGGTTGTGTCTTTGCCACGGATCATCCCCAGTACATTCCGGATGATCAGTTCTTCTGATTTGATGGAAATGGAAAATCTGAGTTTTTTCCCCGGAACGATTGCTGAACCAGGGGATAAGTCTTGCGCAGCTTTATTTTCAAAACCGCTCAGATCGATGGCAGAACCTTCCAATAGTTTGATGGTCGCATCTGTTCCCATCGTGAAGCAGGGAATGTTTAATTTGCCTGGATCTGCTGGCAGGTAATGTCTGGGGTTTTCATCATCCTCGTCTACCGATATGGGTTCATTTATCTGGCTGTTCAACACCTTCGGGTTGATAAAAACCACGGCTGCCGCGCCGTTCTTTTCTGCGGTCTTTAATTTCTTTTTCAAGGTCGCAAAGTCATCTCCAAATGTGCTGCCCAATTTTTTATAAGCTGAAGAATTGGTGCTGGCATGCCCCGGATATCCCTCCAGAATCATGACGATCCGGTTTCTGACATCAATTCCGGCATAATCATTATACCCTTTGTCAGCAGCCTCAATACCGTACCCGGCAAATACCAGCTGCGCTTCAGTTTCCCTGCCCAATGGAATCGCTTCGAGTTGATAGTCGGTGCCGGGTGCGAATACCAATGCAGATTCCCCCTCAGGGGTATTGCGAATCAATGCCAGTGAAGATCTCTCCACATGACACCGGATCATTTTGAAATTTTGCAGATAGGTCCTGATCCGGGTCGGTTTGGCTCCCGGCTTGCCATTGGCGACCGTGTCACCATAAGGAAGCAAACCACTCAGCTGCATCATGGATGCGATGTAGTCAGCAGCCATTAGAGCACCACGCGTACCTGTTCCGCGTCCCTCCATCCAGTCGGAGGAGAGGAATGACTGGATGCCTTCAAAATCATCCCTCGACGGAGCTGCCAGCGAACCGGAGGAAGTTTGCGCTTTGATGGTCGTCCATGATAAAACGAGAAAAAGGGTAAACAGGCAGGAATTTTTCATGATGAACGTTTTACGATCTTACCCATTGCCATCAGGTAAATGATGTTAAAATCCTGGTCAAGTACAAGTATGTCAGCATCAAAACCTTCTCTGATAAAGCCTTTGCCTGCCAGTTTCAGGATCTTTGCCGGATTGGAAGTAGCGACTCTCAGCGCTGTTTCCAGAGGAATCTTCTCGTCTTGTACAGATTCTTTGATCTCACGGATGATCGAATCAGGCAGCCCCATATCGATTTTTACCAGCTTTCCTTCGGCATCGAAAAGGGGCAATGAACCGCATCCGTCGGAAGTGAAGGTGATATGATCAATCGGGACACCTGCTTCAAGAAGCTTTTTTAGTGCCACCGATGGTTTGATCTCACAATCAGGGTCATAGGGATAGGAACTGGTTGTGATATCCAGATAGCCTTGCTTTCCATACTCTTTTGAATCTTCAAAGATGTAGGGGTTCCGGTTGCAATGTGTCGGGATAAACTGTTTATAGCCCATCATGGTGCCGGCAACCACATCATGCAGGGGCTTGAATGGATCTTTGGCGTCGCCCATGTGGATGTTGAGGATCCCGGCTTTTCCGCCGATCATCCCGGCAACCCGGGCATGGGCTGTAAGCCGCGCCAGTTCATCGAATGATGGCACAGAGGAACGGTGGTCGGAGATGGCAACTTCTCCAACGCCGATGATCTCCTCAAAAAGTGCAATGTCTTTTGCTATATCACCGGTGATGGTCGGCGAAGGCACCTGGTATGCACCCGTGTACATCCAGGCTGAAAAGCCGAGGGCACGCAAGGTTTTAACTTTCATCAACACACTTTCCACCGTACGGGTGATCCCGTCGGTACCGAGGCATCCGATCACGGTGGTAACTCCCCCGTCGGTCAGCTGGCTGATCTGAAGTTCTGGCATCCTGCTGGAAGGACCGCCTTCACCACCACCGCCGGTAATATGAACATGGCTGTCGATGAGGCCGGGTACAACCCGGAGTCCGGCACAGTCAATGATCTCCACCTCAGTACCCTTGGGTGGTTCAATCTGATCTTCTACAGCCAGGATGGAGCGGCCGCCGGTTAAAATATCTTTTTTTCCCTGATAATCAGGGTCGTACACCTGCGCGTTTTTGTATAGAGTCAACATAAAGATTGTTTTTTGGCAAATTTGAGAAAAAATGAGGTTTGAAAGATAAAGAATGGGTAATTTTTTTAATTTCGCAAAGATATCTTTTTTAAAACCCGTTTACTCCATTTACATGTTGACTACTCGAAGAGCTTCTCATACGAAAGGGTTGTTTCTGATCCTCTTTTATGTGTCATTTTTCAACGGTTTTGCATTGCCCGGCCGTGTGTTGATTGTGGGAGGAGGGACCGAGAAAAATGGTCCGAATAGTTGGAGTACGCCTGCATACAAATGGGCAGGCGAAGGAAAAAAGGTGGCGATCATCGGAACATCAACGGGTTCTCTTGCTCCCTATTTTGTTACATTTTGCAAAGCTGCCAGCGCAAAGGAGTTCGCCATCGCAACTTTCGACAGTGCAAACAGCCAGGCAACCTATGATACCCTGGTCAGTTATGATGTGATCTTTTTTCGCGGCGGAGACCAGTATGAGTACTACAATTTGTACAAAAACTCCAGGCTGCTGGATGCAGTGAACCTGGTTTACAGCCGGGGAGGAACCATTTGCGGCACCTCGGCGGGAATGCACATCCTTTCTTCGGTGGTATTTACGGCAAAATATGGCTCTGCATATCCCGATGAGTGCATTGAAAATCCGAACAACAGATTTGTTACCCTGGCCAATGATTTCCTCGGGCTGTACCCCGGATTCGTTTTTGACACTCATTTTGCCGAGCGTGCACGTTTTGGCAGACTTACCGGATTTCTGGCCAACTATTGGCTGAACCGGGGAGAGTCCATCACGGGGCTCGGAATGGATGACTATACCTGCATGACCATTGATGAAACCGGCCTTGGCACGGTATATGGAACCGGTTGTGCCAATATTTATCTGGCCGGGTCCGGCTATTCATTGCATGGTTTAAAATTGCTCGCCGACACCATTCGCGTTGTTCAGCTTCTTCATGGATGCACCTATCACTTCACCTCCGGCCAGATGGGTTATTCATCCCTGGATCAGCAGATTAATACGGCCTCTATGCAGGAATCCGGCAACTATACGGTTCTCGCCAGCGGCAATGATTTTATTACGGATAACCTGGCCATGCTCACCGACCTGGTCCGGCAAACAGGGAACCCGTCATCAGGGATCCTGCTGTTATCGGGCGACCAGTCTTTGGCCGGTATCTTCAGCAGTAAGCTGATAGAATTGGGGGCATCTGAGGTTGAAATATTTAACCTTGGAGTACAATCAGGATCCGACGCCATCCTCAGAGATCGGATCACCCAGGCTGACAAGATACTTTTTCTGAAAAACAGCGATAAGGATTTCTTAAATTTTATGGGAACCCAAAACGGAGCGCTTCTTCAGCAAAGAGTCAGGAATGACAGCATGATCAGTGCATTTGCCGGAGATAATGCACGGTTTGCGGGAAAAACAATCATTGGAAACTACCTGACACTATATGCTTCCTGGTATGGTGAACTTACCTTCCACCCGGGATTGTCACTGCTCAGGCATACGGTGATCATGCCAAATACATATCTGAACAGCGATGTTTATGAAAATACAGCTACTGCTGTACCGTATGCCATGGTGAGAGATACGCTTAAATACGGGATCTGGCTCACCAGCCACAACTACATGAAGTATGCGCCGGTATCGGGAAAGGCCGTGCTCACCGGGTTTGGTACAGCGCCGGTCATGGTGATATCGCCAATTCAGGACAAAGAGCCGGCGTCTCGACACATAATTCAAACGGTTCCGGAAGCACGCCTCCGCGTATGGTGGCGGGTTTTGAAGAGCTGAAACTATCACTGACTGATGAGACCACACCCTACATCATGGGTACAATCCAGGCCGCGGGAATGCAAGAAAACCATGACAAACTCAGCTTGCTGCTCTCTCCAAATCCGGTTGAAGATCAGTTAACTGTCACTTGCCCTTCCCATACCTTTGGCTGGTCCATCCTTGATTTCTCGGGAAATACCGTGATGCGCGGAGAAACAACCGGATCGAAGGTGCAGATCAATGTTTCGCAGTTACCCGCCGGTGTTTATTTTTGCAGAGCGACCACAAATCAGTTTTGCAGGGAAGTAAATGCTAAATTCGTAAAAAACCAGTTCAGAAAATAACCTAACTGACATAAATGATGACCAGGATTATTGTACTCATCTGCTTCATTTTATCCCTTTGCGCAGCTGCATCCAGCGGGCAGTCTTCTGAAAATGGCAGCCTGGTGATCGTCGGAGGGGGGCTTGAGCCCAACAATAAGAGTATCTTTAATCAGATGATCACCCTGGCCGGAGGAGCTGAAAAAGCCTCCTTTGCCGTGATTCCTTCTGCAGGCGGCTCGCCTGTGCAGTCTTATGCCTATTTCAGAAGTGAACTGATTTCCTATGGCATTCATCCCGGGAATATATACCTGATACCTGTTGCCATGATCGATGATGACAGTACCAAGGAAATGCACGGCCGTATGGTTTACCGGAGGGGATCAGTTGCGCACGATGAAAACCCTGATCCGGCCTGATGGCAGCAAAACACCTGTGCTGGAAGCAGTGTGGGATGTGTACCGCTCTGGCGGTGTGGTTGGAGGTACCAGCGCCGGCGCTGCCATCATGAGCGAGGTGATGATTGGTGCGGGAACCAGCGTTGCAGCGCTGACCAGAGGGGTTGTCAGGGATTATTCCGGAAATGATCTTCCGGCCGATTCAGGGGTTCTCGTTACAAGGGGACTCGGATTCTTTCCACAAGGTCTTATGGATCAGCATTTTAATCAACGGGCGCGAATCGGACGGCTTGCCGTTACCCTGATGGATGAGAAAAAAAACGGAAATGCCATCCCGGGAAATAGAGAAATGAACACCCTTGGTTTTGGTGTGGATGAAAACACAGCGCTGATCTACTACGCAAAAGAGAAAAAAATGAAAGTCGCCGGTGTCGGTGGTATTACGATGCTCGATACCAAAAATGCCCGGTTCACCAGGGTTGGAAAACTGCCTGTAATTGAGAACCTGTTGCTGAATTATCTCGAAGAGGGAGATACATATGATTTTACAACCGGAATGATTGCCCCGGCCGAAGGGAAACTGTCAACGAGGGAAAAGGAGCATTACAGTGAGCAATATTCCGGTCAGACCGGGATTCTGTCACCAAACCCGGCAACATTCCGTGATCTTTATACGATATATCTGGCCGATAATAAAGTGTCGGATACTGTGAGTTGTATTTCATCAACCGGTGAAAATTCAGGTTTCATGATCACGCTTTACAAAACCCCGGCAACAACCTGTTTTTATCCTGAGAAACCAGATCGCAGCGACCGATATACCGCGACCGGCATCGGGATGGACATTACCCCGGTTCATATCTCTGTAACACCCATGTACATAAAATAATTATCAAACTTCAACTGTATGAAAAAACACTACTATTTGCTATTATTGTTCGGTTTGCTCCTCCGGCAACTTGCCGCGCAGGAAATCCCTGTAAGCGGAACCATTCTGGCTTCTGATGATAACTCGCCAATACCGGGAGTAACCATCCAGATCAAAGGGACCACCCAGGGAACCACCTCCAACCTCAACGGGAAATATTCATTGATGGTTTCTGCAAAGGGAGTACTTGTGTTTTCCTATGTCGGCATGCAAACCCAGGAAATCCCGGTGAATAACCACAAAGTGATCAATGTCAAGATGACCGATCAGGACATTCCACTGGGCGAACTGGTTGTGGTAGGGTACAGCACCACCAGTAAAAAACTCCTCTCCAGCTCAATTGAGGTAGTGAATGACAAGGAGATAAAAAACATGCCGATCCGCACCCTCGATGGTGTTTTGCAGGGTCAAACGGCAGGACTCACGGTCAACATGCAATCGGGAACCCCGGGTGGTCAGAATGTAATGAAACTCAGGGGCGGAAGTTCCATCAATGCAAGCAATCAACCGCTGATCGTCATTGATGGCATCCCTGCCATTACCGGGCAATATTCTCAGGTGGGAATGAGCGGCCAGGAGATCAATGCCATGTCTGACATCAACCCCAATGATGTTGAATCGATAACCATATTAAAAGATGCCTCCTCCACGTCGGTTTATGGTGCGCGTGCTTCCAACGGGGTGATCCTGATCACGACGAAGAAAGGAAGCCGCGATAAGACGGATGTTTCGCTTGACCTCAGCTACGGTTGGCAAACCTTGCCAAAAAACAGGATCATCCCGATGATGAGCGCATCGGACTGGAATGCATACAAAGGTACCAATGTCCAGGGAATCAATACCGACTGGATGAGCGAGATCCTGATAACCGCCCCTACGGCCAACACGGAACTTTCGGTGAGCAGCGGAAGCGATAAATTCAGACTCTTCATCTCCGGGAACTATTATGACCAGGGAGGAGTTGTGATGGGAACATCTTATCAGCGGTACAGCGGACGCATCAACGCGGATTACAAGATCCTGCCCAACCTGACCTTTGGCGGCGGTGTGGCGGTTACCTATTCAAAAAACGCCAGGGTTGAAGGAGATGTCGATACCGGCCATCTACCCTGTTTATGATTCAACCGGCGCATACGATGAGTCCATGTTTTATGCGAACCCGGTTGCCATTGCCAAGAATTCGATCAACAACGCATATACCAACCGCACCGGAGGAAACGCCTACCTCGAATATAAATTCCTGGATGGATTTACCTTCACTTCCAAATTCGGGATCGATATTTACAATCTCAGAGAACATAGTTACGATCCAACCACAACGCGGCAGGGTAAAAAGTACAACGGACTGGGTATCGAAGGAACAAACTATGCGAGCAACCTAACCACAAACAATGTGTTGCAGTATATCAACGAATTTAAAGAAAAGCACAATATTGACATCCTGATCGGCCATAGCTTTGAAAAATATGCCAACCGGACCACCTACATCGAAGGGATAAATTTTCCGAACAACGACCTCCAATATTTAGTTTCAGCCGGAACCATTCGTGCTGCTTCTGCCACTGCGCTCGACAGGGTACTGAATTCGTACTTCGGACAGGCTAAATACAACTACAAGTATAAATACATCTTCACCTTTACTGCGCGCGCCGATGGTTCCTCTAAATTCGGCACCAATAACCAGTACGGCTATTTCCCTTCCGGCTCCTTTGCATGGCGCATGTCGGAAGAACCTTTCCTGAAAAAAGTCAAATGGATTAACGAATTTAAAATCAGGGCTATATATGGAGCAACGGGAAATGACGGCATCGGCGATTTTGGATACCTTGGACTGTATGGAGCTGGTTACAATTATGGAGGCGGATCAGGGATCGCTCCAACCCAATTACCCAATCCTGACCTGAAATGGGAATCAACAACCCAAACCGGACTGGGTTTTGATTTGTCGATGTTTAAAAACAGGTTGAATCTCAATTTTGATGTTTATTACAATCACACCAAAGATCTTTTACTCGACAGACCAATCCCGGCTTCGTCAGGTTTTTACACCATCGCAGCCAACATCGGGCAACTCGAAAATAAAGGGCTCGAAGTCGTGCTCAATACCGTGAACATTGATAAAGCGTTCACATGGACCTCCTCCCTTAATTTTGCCATGAACCGTAATAAAGTTCTGAGCCTCTATCAGGATCAGCCGATCGATGACCTTGGTCGTGGTGGAAACCGGGTCGAAGTTGGCCAGCCGATTGGTATTTTCTATGGTCTCAACTGCCTTGGAGTTGACCCAACCACCGGAAACCTGGTATATGAGGATCTCAATCACGATGGCTCCATCACCTCTGCCGACCGCATGAAAACCGGTGATCCGAATCCTGATTTCACCTCCGGGTTTACCAATGTCTTTGGTTATTATAATTTTGAACTCTCTGTTTTTCTGCAGGCCGTTTACGGGAACGAAATATTCAACGGAACATTGATTTACCTCGAATCGGGAACAGGCGAAGACAACCAGACGGCACGCATGAACGGCCGTTGGATGAAACCGGGTGACATCACGCAGTTCCCCAGGATCGGTGATTCATACAAATCATCCAGGTTTATTGAAGATGGTTCTTTCATCCGGGTGAAGAACATCACCCTGAGCTATAATTTCAGGAAAGACTGGATCAAAAAGATCGGCATGAAGTCGGCCAAGATTTCCGCCACCATCCAGAACCTGTTCACTTTCACCAACTACACGGGCATGGACCCTGAAGTAAACTATTATGGTGGTTCAAGCAATGTCATTCTAGGGACCGATTTCTTTACCTACCCGCAGTCGCGTACCATCCTGGTTGGTTTGAGCTTTATTTTTTAACATTTAATTCTGAACAAGATGAAAAAAATATCATATATACTGATCGCCCTCGTCCTTACATCGATTTCCTGCACCAAGATGCTGGATGTTCAGCCGACCGCATCCGTCTCAACTGAACAGGCCATCAAGGACAAAGAAGGTGTGGACAAGGCCATCACGGGAGCTTATTATTCCCTGCATGATGTCGGAAATTATGGACGAAACAAGGTCATCGTTGAAGACCTCGCTGCCGATAATCTGAACTGGACAGGAACAACCCGTGATTATCAGCAGATTGGCGAAAACCTGATAGCGTCCGATAATGCCATTATTGATGGAATCTGGACTTCCAATTATGATTGCATCAACCGGGTTAACAATGTGCTTGTACGCATTGCCGACATTGATATGTCTGTAGCCGAAAGGAATAAATATACCGGTGATGCGCTTTTTCTCCGCGCATTGTCGCATTACAACCTGTTATGCTATTTTGGGGCAATTCCGATAAAAACCAAGCCTACACTCGATCTCAGCACGATAAACCAGGCCCGGAATTCTGTCCTCGAAGTCTACACTCAGATTGTCGCGGACTTGTTACAGGCAGAAATGCTCCTGCCTGCTCCTGCCAACAGAGCATTGGGATGGGCCAGCTCTCTCAGCGCCACAGCGTTGCTTGCAAGAGTATATCTGTCAGCATTCCAATATTCAAACGATCCGTCTATTGCAGCCATGGCAAAGGCCAAGGCAGAGGAGGTAATAAATAGTGGTGATTACACCCTGGCTCCGGCCTACATCGACCTCTTCAACGGAAATACCACCGAATCCATTTTCGAAGTTGTATTCGACGCCCAGAATTATAACCGCCTGGCGCAGTATTTTTTCCCGGTCAGCCTTACCGGCCGTTATGAGGTTTCACCTCCTGCTGCATTTGTCCAGAGTTTCCATGCGACAGATGCCGTCAGGTATGATGCTTCCATCACTTTTGATGCAAAAAATCTGCCTTATGGAATCAAATACAAAGACTACACATCCGGAACCGACCGTGTTTACGTGCTTCGACTTGCCGAAATGTACATGATCCGCGCCGAAGCGCTGGCCTGGTCAAACGGGAGCATTGAAGACATCAGAAACGACATCAACACCCTGAGAATCCGTTCAGGTTTGCCTACCACCACTGCCACCTCTTATGACGAACTGAAGCTGGCGATTGAAGGTGAGCGCAGGCATGAGTTCGCGTTTGAAAGCCAAAGATGGTCCGATCTGGTAAGAACAAAAAGAGCAACCACTGTGCTGGGAATTGCGGAGAAATACACCCTCTTCCCGATACCCCTCAGCGAACTTCAAACGAACACACTGATGACCCAGAATCCTGGTTATTGATTATTTTTCAACCAATAAAATAGAAAGTTATGAAAAGAAATCTTTTATATATCATCTCATTCCTGCTCATCATGATGTTTGCAGCAGGATGCAAAGATAAAGATATGGGTACTCCTCTTGCAAGTACCGTTGCCAGTTTCGATTTTACGGCAAGCAACAAGGGATATGCACCCTGTGAGGTCGCCTTTACCAATTCCTCCCTGAATGCAACCGGTTACTCCTGGGATTTTGGAAACGGTCAATCATCGACGGAATTGAACCCGACAACCAGTTATGCAACCCCGGGGCTCTATCATGTAACACTCACCTGCACCTCGCCAAACTCGCTGTATTACAATCAGACCGTAAAAAGCATGATTGTCAATGTCAAAGATCCAAATGCGGGGCTGACACAGGTTCTCTACTTTACAACCCGCTGTACGCCTGGCAATGGCAATATGGTGATCCTGGACACCCTCGCACCGCTGGTCCAGTATTTCGTAGCTGCCGACATGAACAGACCCTATGGGATTGCCGCAGATACAGCCCACGCGAAAATTTACATCACCGATTATTCAAATCAGGCAATTTACAGGTTCAATGCCGATGGAAAAGAGCCGCTGAAAATTCTGGATGCAACAGTTGCAGGACAGGAGCTTGTGGGAGATGCCGAGGCCATTTTCGTTCTTGGGGATAAAATTTACTGGGGTCGCACCGGCGGCATCTATAAAGCAAATCTTGACGGCTCCAACCCGGAAGTACATATCGATTTTGGCACCGGACCACCGGAATTCCCGATCGACATGCAATACGACCCTGCCACCAACAAGATCTACTTTGTAAACGATAAAACAGACTACAGCGGAGGTTACTGGTCAGTGAATTTCGATGGTACGGGAATGACCGAAATCATCCCCGATGTGGACGGAACGGCCATTGAGATGGATTTCAGGAACGGTAAAGCCTATCTTGTCCTGTATGCTGCAGCAGGCACTGTGGCCCCCGAAAACGGAGTTTATATGTGTAATATCGATGGTACTTCACTTACTAAAATAGGTGATTATGGGACCAAGGCAACCTGGGGTATCGCCCTGGATACCAAACTGGACAAACTCTTCTGGGGGATTAAAAACTCAAATTCCGATATTGACGGAAAGATCGTCCGGGCCAACCTGGACGGTACCGGGGTGGAAGATTTTATCACAAAGGTGAGTCCGCATGCCATGACAGTTACATGGATCAAACTTTAACAGCCTGACAAAAAAAGGAGGGTGTCCCGAAAAGACACCCTCCTTTTTTTTAATGGTTGTTTTTGCAGTAATATCCTGTAACACTATTTGATCAGGAACATTTTATTTGTTTTAACCTGATCGTTGAACATGAGTTGGTAATAATACATTCCGCAGGACAAATCTTTTGCATTGAGATTAATGGTGTGAGATCCACTTTGCTGATTTGAATTTACAACAGTGGCCACTTCGCTACCTACAACATTAAAAATTTTCAGGGTTACAAATCCATCTTCCGGTAAATTATAACGGATTGATGTTGAGTTCTTGAAAGGATTGGGATAATTCTGTCCAAGGTCGAATCCAGTTAAGGCAAGTTTGTTGTCATCAACCGAAGTGATCATTCCCTGGTATTTTGCTTCAGCCAGGGCAATGTTGGCTAACATGGTTTGCTCATCAGTACCCAGGGCCAGTGCATAATACACATCAACCGATGCTCCCGCAGCCAGTGATACCGGAGCCTGGGAAGTAATGGCAACAGGTCCGTCGGCGGTATTTGAAGCATATAAAGGTTGAAGTGATCCGTAATGCATCCAGTTCCAATAACTTGTATCTACCGAATAGCCATCATACCATTCGAAGGAATAGAGGGATGATAATGAGGCTGAAAGAAGTTTCATTCCCATATTTTCCGTATTGCCCCTGTGGAACCGGATGACAGCCTTCGTACTATTGTATGAAACTGAGTCGTTTCCATACACCTCGCCCAAATACGGAATGATATCCAAACCAATGGAAGCCTCTACGGCAGCTGCAGCACTGTTTTTTACATTGAATTTAACAACGGTGTAAGCTCCGTTTGTCCACCCATAAGCGTTCAGCTTTGCAATTACGTCAGGTGGTCCGCCCGAAGTATTGTCAAAAGAGCCATAAATTTCAAAATCACTTTTCACCGGATTACTCACAATGATCGGCGTTTCCAGGGTTGTTGCGTCATTTTGGTAGTCGAATACGGTTGTCGGAGTGGTTCCGACTAAAATGGAGGCACGCTCCAGTTGCTTGGTGCCATCAGGTGTATAAAGCCTGATTCTTCCATACTTGCTTACTTCAACGTCCAGGCCTCCTGTACTGATTGTTACCTGAGCGTAACTGTTCATGATGAGCAGCAGCATGAATGCATTTGAAAGTAAAAGTTTTTTCATAAGATTAATTTTAGGGGTTTGACATATTTTTCCCTGCGAATTTAATATTTTTTCTATAATTATTCCTGATGGCACAATAACTATTTATTTGTTCTTGATTAGGCCCCTAAGACGCTAAATTTTATATGACTGAAATCGAGCTCTTTGCATCTCTATGTGTCTGCGTCTTTGCGTCTCTGCAGTTTACAAAGATTTTTGACTTTTCGGGATGGACTCAAGGTTTTTTCCACATAAAGTGATTCACAAAACAAAAAATGGCAGAATAAAAAAATAAAAATAAATTTGCAGATTCTCCGCAACACTTAATAATCTTCAGCCAATGAAAAAGAAAACAATGCCGCACACCCTGATCATTGTCTCAACCATTCTGATCATTTTCCTGATCCTTACCTGGATCATTCCTGCCGGTGAGTTTCAGCGCCAGGAATTCAATGGTCGTCAGGTTGTGGTTCCCGGAACCTATCACAAGGTTGATCCAAAGCCTCAGGGCATCATGGAGTTCTTTACTGCGCCTATCAAAGGTATGATGTCGGCTTCCCAGATCATCGCGCTTGTATTGCTCATCGGAGGCGCTTTTGGGATCGTCACCAAAACCGGTGCGATCAATGCCGGATTGGCAAATGTCCTGGAGGCGACCAAAAAGAATCCCGCGATCAAGAGATTTATCATTCCGCTCATTATGTTTCTTTTTTCACTGGCCGGCGCTTCATTCGGGATGAGTGAAGAGGTGATGGTCTTTATTCTGATCACCATCCCCCTGGCAATGGCCCTGGGGTATGATTCACTGACCGGTATCGCCATGCCTTTTATAGGGGCGGCCTCGGGTTTTGCAGGCGCTTTCAGCAACCCGTTTACAATCGGTATCGCTCAGGGTATCTCCGAGATCCCGATATTCAGCGGATGGGAGTACAGAATTGTAGTCTGGCTGGTCCTGATGACTGCCGCCATCATCTTTGTAATGGTATATGCCAGGAGGATTGAAAAGGACCCGAAACGAAGCCTGGTTTATGAGATCGACCGCACAAGGGATCTTACCGCATACCATGCTACAGAAGACCTTTCCCTCACCCTGAGACGAAAACTTGTGCTGGTTATCTTCTTTACTTCGATCGTCATGCTTATAGTCGGGGTCAATGTATGGGATTGGTACATCAATGAAATTGCAGGATTGTTTCTGGCCATGGGACTCCTGGCGGCTCTGGTTTACCGGCTACCTTCCGGTACTGCAGTCGCGGCGTTTCTTGAAGGTGCACGCGATATGATGACGGCTGCTTTGGTGATTGGACTCACCCGTGGAATGTTGATCATAGCCACCGACGGTAAGATCATTGATACCATCCTTGCCGGTATTGCCGGTACGATGGATCAGTTCCCCAAGGTAGTATCCGTTCAATTGATGTTTGTTTTTCAGGGAGTCATGAATTTCTTTGTTCCTTCAGGTTCAGGGCAGGCGGCTCTGACCATGCCTTTGATGGCGCCCCTTGCCGACCTGATCGGGGTAACCCGCCAAACGGCAGTACTGGCATTCCAATTGGGAGATGGCCTGTTCACCAATATCTTTCCAACCAGCGGGGTTACTATGGGTGTACTGGCCATTGGGAATATTCCGTATGACAAATGGCTCCGGTTCATGCTGCCATTGTCAATCATTTTCCTGATCCTGGGCTGTCTGCTTTTAATCCCGCCGGCACTGATGTTCACCTATCATTGAGAACACTTTTCGGTTTTTTTTCACCTTCCGAATCTCACTACTAACGCTCATTTTAAGTTCAAACGAAAGTGGGAAGTACAAAGTTCGAAGGACAAACGAAAGTGGGAATTACAAAGTTCAAAGGACGAACAACCGTCGGCTATTCCCAGCCTTTGTACTTCGTCATTCGTCATTCGTACTTCGTCATTGCTACCTATTGTATTACTTCTCGTTTTACCGCACTATATGTCAGAAGTCAGGAAAGAAGTAACCCAGCCGGGTAATATCGGTTCTTATTGCCGTAGCGCGTACTTTGACCGGATCTCACTTTCCTTGCTTTTATCAGATGTGTAAATGATGGTTTTCCCGCCATCAAGTATGATAGGGTACAAACCAACCACTGAACCTGATGCAAGCTTTGCCTTTGGAACCTTGAGCTGATGATTTGATATCTTCAGCCTGTTGTCTATTGCATCATTCGTCGTTCTATGCTGAAAGTTTTTCATGACATTTTGAGTTTAACGTTTAAATGAGAAAATGCTGATTTTTTCCACTTGTATCTATAACAGCAACTACAAGTAATTATTTCTTCAATTTCTCATTATTAACACTAAATTAACAGTACTTGGAGTTGCACAGATTATTTCGACCCACTCCATATTTTAGAGATGAGATCATTGATGGAAGTCCAGATGCCCTGCAATCCATTCTCGCTGATATAGGTGAAAATTTTCATCAGCAAAGGAAAAAGCAGAATGATAATTCCTATAGCTACCACCAGAATGATCAAGCCTCCGGTAATGACTAAATTTCTGAGTTTCTTGCTCTCCTTTAGTTTTTGAATGATCATCATCCATTTAATACCATCATCATGCCTGTTGTAAGAATGATGATGGGGTTGCGGAGATCTGTAATCATCATGGTACATCTGCTCCCTGTAGTGTCCATGTTTATTGTGTTTTTGTTCGAATAGATCATCAAAGCCCATGTTTTTTTGTTTTTAGAATCAATGAATAGCCACAATCCGGATCGGATTGCAAAATTTGACGACATGAGTTTTTTACTCATGCAGAAAAGAAAGGAGTACTTTAGGAATTCTTTGGCGGAAGCCAGATTGAAAAGCTGTAACTGCTGATAATATTGCAGTTTCCTGAAAGGATTGTTTGGTTTCTGTCTGCGGGAAATGAAACTGTTTGCGCATTTTGATTGAACTGGTCATCATCAGATGTGTCAATATCAGCCGATAGAACCGTGTCCGAAAAATTTCCGGCGGAAGAACATTCAGTATAATGTGATTGAACGCTGCAATTTGTATAGGAGTGTAATCCAAAGCAGACAATCATCACTATGGCGAAAAGAATTTTTAATGATATTTTCCAGGACCTGCTCATCGCCTGCAAAGGTATCTTTTTTTGGGCAGATGAAGCTCGGGAATCATAAAAAAATGTTTTTTCACGGGCTTATCCAACCTGTTCCATTGATTGTTTTGTCACTCAGTTTGTATTGTTTTTCAAAAACGGTACAAACTTTCTTTGTCGCGGCAATGAT
>JAPLDG010000203.1:22480-23322 GCA_026391845.1 Bacteroidota bacterium
TTCTACCTAAAAAAAATGATCCCATGAACATGCAAAAAATCAATCGGTTCTGGCAAAGTGCAAATTTGTTTCTGGCTCCGGTTATATTGGTTGTACTGATCTATTACAAAGACTCGATGCCTTTTTATCAGTTTCTTTTATGGCTTCATTTGCCCCTGCTGATGTTCCATGAAATCGAAGAATATGTTTTATCGCCGGTAAGTTTTAAAGAGTTTTTCAATTTAAAAACTCCTTTTGGTTCCCAAACCGATCCCGATTACCCGCTTGATGAAGGTTAGGTGTTTCAGGTAAACATTGTGATTGCGTGGCCGATGGTCATTCTCGGTGCCATTCTGGCCAACGTTGCTCCCTGGGTTGGCTTTTCCATGATCATCTTCGAATTGACGATCAACAATTTCATGCATACCATTATTTTTCAACCTAAGAAGCCTGTCTATAATCCCGGCCTGATCACAAATTCCTTGTTGTTGCTGCCACTCGGGACCGTTGTGTTCCTTAAATCCCTCGATTTCTTTCAATGGTACGATTGGGCGCTTTCCGTTGCTGCAGGTATATTGATTGTAGGTTTATTGGCCTATAAAACGACAAGCCGCGTTGCGAGAACGGCTAAAGAAGCAGGGAATCCAACTAAATAGAATCCCTGTGCTGCTTTTTTTACCGCTAACACTTAAAATGACCCTTCAGATGAAAAAGTATTTGTTCGTAATCCTGATTTTCACCGGGAGCTTTTCTGCCTTTGCGCAGGAAAGTACCGTAGAGCAAACTGCCAGGAACCGGCGCTTCTTTGTCGGTGCATCCTATTCCTTCATGTCTGTTGACATGAAACTGTCGTCGCTCAACCT
>JAPLDG010000274.1 GCA_026391845.1 Bacteroidota bacterium
ATTGTGTTTACCGGAAACACGCAGGCATTTTTGGGTGTCGGCAACCCGCTTGTACTTACCTTCCTGATTGCCCAGGAAAATATCCTTGAACTGGTTCATACCCGCATTCGTGAACATCAGCGTCGGGTCGTTTTTGACCACCATGGGCGCTGAGGGAACAATGGTGTGATGCTTTGACTGAAAGAACTGGAGAAAAGCCTGCCGGATATCTGTACTATTCATCTGATTATATTATTAACAATCCATTAACAATCTTTAACATTTTTTAAACTGCGAAAACGGGTGCAAAGTTAATTATTTACTTAATTTTGTAGCTGTTAGGTTGTCTGTTTTGAATAATTCTTTATTTACCTGTCGATGAGCAAGGTAAAGTACAAACGATGCGGAAACGCCTGTTGTATTTTTTCTCGCATCTGTCGACCGGTGTTGTATTTGCCGCGGTCGTGCTTGTCCTTGCTTATAATTTTCTCGATTCACCGAAGGAAAAGGCCCAGAAAAGGGAAATCGACCAGATGAAGTTGCAATATCAGATTTTAAATGACCAGTTGGATAAAGTGACGAATATCCTGAGCGATCTTCAGGATCGGGATGACAATATTTACCGGGTCATATTCGAGGCCGAACCCATACCCAATTCCATTCGATCCGCCGGAATTGGCGGCATCGACCGCTATGAGGCAATGAAGGGCTATTCCAATTCTGACCTTATCATTGAAACTGAAAAAAACATGGACAGGATTCTGGGAAAACTCTATGTCCAGTCAAAATCATTTGATGAAGTTTTCGATCTGGCAAAGAACAAGGAGAGGATGCTGGTCTCGATTCCGGCTATACAACCGGTAAACAACAAAGACCTGAAGCGGATCGGATCGTATTTCGGCGCCAGGATGGATCCGTTTTACAAAATCCGGAAATTTCATGAAGGGATGGATTTTTCGGCAACAGTCGGCACTGAAATATATGCAACGGGCAACGGCACGGTGACAGGTGCCGGCCGTGATATTCAGGGTGGGTATGGCAATGAGATCCGGATTGACCACGGGTACAGCTACCAAACAGTATATGCGCACCTTTCCAGAATTTTTGTCAAGCCCGGCCAGAAGATCCTGCGAGGACAAATTATTGGTTATGTTGGAAATACAGGGAAATCAACCTCGCCTCATTTGCACTATGAAGTCAGGAAAAACGGGGTCCCCCTTAACCCCATCTATTTTTTTTTCAACGACATTACCCCGGAGCAGTTTCAGATGATGCTGGAACTTTCGGCACGCCCGTCGCAAACCATGGATTAGTTTTTATACGGATGCTCAGGAAAAATACGAAAATAGAAAAAGTCTATTATTCAATCGGCGAAGTGGCTGAATTGTTTGATGTAAATGCCTCTTTAATAAGGTTTTGGGAGAATGAATTTGATATTCTCAAGCCCTTAAAGAATAAAAAAGGGAACCGCCTGTTTACGCAAAAGGATCTTGGCAATCTGCGGATCATTTATCACCTGGTGAAAGAGCGCGGGTTTACATTGCAAGGCGCCAGGGATAAACTCCGTGAGAACAAGGAAGATGTTGTAAACAAAGTAGATGCTATTGATTCCCTGAACAAGATCAAAGGATTTCTGCTCGAAATTAAAGGGCAGTTGTAATGACGGGCAGGGAAAGTCAAAATCAGGGTTCGTTTTTTGAAAATGTATTTGCCATTGTCAGGCTGATCCCGAATGGTCGCGTTACTACCTACGGCGCTATCGCAGCCTGTCTTGGCACACGGGGCTCAGCGAGGATGGTGGGCTGGGCGATGAATGCCGCACACACACAAATCACGGAGATTCCGGCCCATCGGGTAGTCAATCGAAACGGACTCTTAACAGGTAAACATCATTTTGGCAGTCCTGCGATCATGCAACAACTGCTTGAAAATGAAGGAATCACGATCATCGAGGATCAGGTGGTCGGGTTTCAGGATCTCTTTTGGGATCCGATGATAGAATTATAAATTATTAATTAAAAATTTCGAAATGAAAATAGATGAATCCCGGATAAATGATGCCCTGAGGCATGTGGAGGATCCCGACCTTAAGAAGGACCTGGTGACCCTGAATATGATTGAAAATATTGTCATCGACGGCAACAAAGTAACCTTTGATGTCGTATTAACCACACCGGCCTGCCCGTTGAAAAACCAGATCATGCAGGCATGCCTGGATGCCATTCATCAGTATGTTGATCCCGGTGTTGCGGTTGAAATCAACATGACTTCCCGCGTCACTTCCAGACGCAGAGAGACCGATGCCATGCTGAAAGATGTAAAAAACATCATTGCCGTAGGTTCCGGCAAAGGAGGGGTGGGTAAATCGACCATCGCCGTGAATCTCGCCATCACGCTTGCAAAATCAGGAGCGAAGGTAGGTCTGATCGACGCGGATATTTACGGGCCATCCATTCCCATCATGTTCGGAATGTTGAATGAACACCCGACAGGATATGATAAAGATGGTAAAACCTATGTTTATCCGTTTGAGAAATTCGGAATCAAAGTACTCTCGATCGGATTTTTTGTTGACCAGTCGAAAGCGCTGATATGGCGCGGACCCATGGCCTCGATGGCGCTTCGTCAGCTCTTCACGGATGCCGAGTGGGGTGCGCTCGACTACATGGTCATCGATCTTCCACCCGGTACCGGCGATATTCCGCTTACCCTGATCCAGGATTTTCCGCTTACCGGCGCCATCATCGTGAGTACACCGCAACAGGTAGCCATTGCCGATGTACGCAAGGCTGCCGATATGTTCCGCAACGATAAGATCAACATTCCCATCCTCGGATTGGTGGAAAATATGGCTTATTTTTCACCGCCGGATGCACCTGACAGGAAATATTATATCTTTGGCGAAGGCGGTTGTAAGAAATTTGCAGAAGAACTGAATATACCGGTCCTTGGCCAGATCCCGGTTGTTTCTGCCATCGCTGATTCAGGGGATGCCGGTATTCCGATGGCGATGGATGATCATTCGGCAGTAACCGATGCTTTTGTTAAATTGTCTGAGGCTGTGGCACAACAGATTGCCATCAGCAATTCGATCAGAGAGATTTTTGGCGGTAATAAATAATTGAACCTGGATGGAACCGGAAAAATGGTCGGAAGAGGAAGCGCTTCAAAATTATGAAGATCTCAGGTCAATCCTGGAAAAGGGATTGGAAAGCGCCAGCCGGTCTGAAAATCTTCACGAAGCCAAGGGGTTCCTGATCGAAGTTCAGGGCCATTTCAAAGGATTGAAGCTCCGCCGGGAAGACCGGGAGGAACTTTATGGCAGGCTGCAGGATGCATTTGCCGGCGTAAATAAAAAAATTGAAGAGGAACATCTCAGCTTCGAGTTCGAAGCTTTGTCTAATTATGCAGATTTAAAGCCCGACATTGCTGAGGCATCAGCCATGGCAATGGCTTCAGAAGATATGAAGGCCACCTGGGATTTTTTACTCGGACTTCAGAGTCGCATGAAGAGCGTAAAATTGCTTCGGGAGCACCGGGATGAACTGCATGCAGGCCTCCAGGATGCTTTTGAAATGATAAAAATCCGTAGGGATGAAGAGCGTCAGGCATTCGACCAGGAAGCACACCATAACTATGTCCGATTGAAATTGCTGGTGGAAAAGGGCCTCACGCAGGCGGAAGAGACACATGAATACAAGGAGACCCGTGAGTTTCTGAAAAAAATCCAATCTGAGTTCAAGGGGATTAAAATGGTCCATGAACAAAGAGAGGAGCTTTACTCGCGCCTTCAGACTGCTTTTGATATCCTGGGGAAGAGGCTGGATGATTTTTTCAGGCATAAAAAAAAGAACTGGGAAGTTAAAATGCAATTCACCCTTTCCAGGTTTTCGGTGGATATTTATGACCTTCAAAGTGCACTTGAAAAAGATCAGCTCTATCTGAATGAACTGGAAGATCAGTTGGAAATAATCGTTTCCGCCGGAAAAGAGAAGGACGCCCTGGCGGGGCTTCAGGCCCGGATCTCCTCCACCCGGCGCAGCATGGAACACAAACGCCAGCAGCTTTCAAGGCTTGAGATGGATAAAAATGAGTTGCAAAACAAACTGGAAGAACCTGAATGATAACAATATAGCATTGAACTTTACACCATATGTCTGAAACTTCCCGATCATCACAACTTCACCGCTCCCGCTCCCGGACTCACAGAAGTTCATCAAGCCGCAACAGTCAAACAGGGTATCTTGAACCGGTGTTTTATTTTTCAAGCGCCATTCTGTTGCTTATTTTAGCCAATCTTATTCATTCAGGCACCCTGATGCCAGCGGTCGGGGCTTTGGGTATCATTATCATGGTCATCTCAAAGATCACAAAATTCAAGCCTGGCATTGTCATCTCTTTTGTCTGTATGTTCCTGATGACCATTGGTTTTATCTGGCAATGGGCGACCGGTTATTTTTTCGCGATTCTTTCTGCGGAAATTGTTTCGAATCCATCGGTATTCTTTGGCTGTTTCTCCCAGGGCTTGATCCTCGTCATCATGGCATGGATTTATCACCGGCTGGTTGTGGCTACCTATAATCACCTGGGGCAGAAGTGGTTTGTTACAAAGTCATATGTGATCACATTCAAACTGCTATTCTATTTTCAGCTTTTTCTGCTGTTTTCCTGGGTGATTGCCTATGCAGCTTTCAAAGCTCAGCCTTTGACCCGGCTTTCCGCCCAGGATACAACCATCATTGCTGGCGCCCTTGCCCTGCTGGCCTCCGGGATTCCTGCCATTATTTACCTCTCAAAGAGTTCATTTGATGGTAGTAAAAGGCACCGGCATGTCCATCATCGCAGACATACCGGAAACGGTGCGCAAAAAAACACGGAAACCGAATAAAAATAGCATCAGTTGAATCATTGAATTTACTATTTTTGCGCTACTGTTAAATAATTAACAAAACCCAGCGCACAAATGTCAAAAAAAACATTGAAAATCAGGGATCTTACCCTGCGCGACGGCCAGCAATCGCTTTTTGCTACCAGAATGACCCAGGATCAGGTCGACCGTGTTTTACCACTTTTTAAGGATGCCCGGTTTTATGCCATGGAAGTGTGGGGTGGCGCTGTTCCCGATTCAATCATGCGGTATTTATCGGAAAACCCCTGGGAACGGCTCGAAAAGATCAAGGAAGCCATTGGCGATGTTTCGCTGCTGACGGCGCTTTCACGCGGACGTAACTTATTCGGCTACAATCCCTATCCCGAGGAGGTGATTGAAGGATTCAACCGGCTGGCTGTGCAGTCGGGAATCGGCATCATGCGTATTTTCGATGCACTCAATGATGTTGAGAACATGAAATCGACGATCAGATATGTGAAGCAGAATGGAGGCATCGCCGACTGCGCCATTAGTTTCACCGTTGATCCTAAATTTTCTACCCGCCAGAAATTCCGCTCATGGATGACGCACTTTAAGGCGTTGCCGCATGACATTTTTACCATTGACTATTTCGTGGAAAAGGCCCGTCAGCTGGAGGCCCTGGGCGCCGACATGATTTCGATCAAAGACATGGCCGGTCTGATCTCTCCGTCGCAGACCGGGAAACTCATACGACGACTTAAATCTGAGGTTCGCGTTCCAATAGATTTTCATACGCACTGCACCCCCGGATACGGACTTGCATCGGTTTTATCGGCCATTGTAAACGGAGTGGACATTGTAGATACCAACATCTGGAATTTTGCGGGAGGCCCTGCAGCGCCGGCATACGAACTCATCCATATCTTTTGCAATAAGCTGGGTATCGACACCGGCGTTAACACCGAGGCCGTTGCCGCCATCAACAAGGAGCTGAAAACCATCAGACAGGAATTGGCTGAGTTCGACACCTGCAAATCTTTCCCGATTGAGTTTGATTTCACCAAAGAGAAACTCCCGAAGGAGATCAACAAGTTGTTTATCAAAGCTATTTATCATGCGAAGCACGACCGTGAGGAGGAATTGTTGTGTACCTGTCTGGAAATTGAAACCTATTTCAACTTCCCCGAGCCCGATGAAGCCGTGAAAAAAGCGGAGATCCCCGGGGGAATGTACACAAACATGCATGCACAGCTTAAACAACTCAAATTAGACCATTTGCTTCCCAGGGTGCTTGAACTCGTGCCTTTGGTACGTATCAAATCGGGATGCCCGCCGCTGGTTACCCCCACAAGCCAGATTGTCGGTGTACAGGCGGTGAATTGTGTGATAGATGAAAACAAAGACCTACCGTATTTCACCACGAAATCAATTCAGTTTGTAAACCTGGTGAAGGGGGTTTACGGAAGAACACCGATCCCTGTTGACCCTGATTTCAGGGAACAACTCACCGGAGTCAGGGAGGAAACGGCCTATGATACAAAGAATTATAAGAAACAGGAAAATACCGTTTTCGAGGAATATGGCGACATGAAAATTGCCGAAAATGAGAAGGATGAATTGTTGCTGGAACTGTTTCCCACGGTTGCCCGAGACTTTCTTCAAAAGTGCGTGGAAGAAAAATATACCGAAAATATCCATCACATCGAAGAAGAGAAACGCCGGAAAGCCCGCGAAGCCCGTGAAGCCTACGATCGGCTGAGCCCGCAGGAAAAGCGGGACCGGCTGATGGAAGGACTCTACTCATGGCACGAGCTTTCGTTCCCTGAGGAGGAAGACCTGGGAAGGTCTTAGCAGGAGTTGATCCTGAATTTATTGGACAACGATCTTCTGTGTAACCGAAAAATCTTTTCCTGTTGCTTTCACAAGGTAAAAGCCGGGAGTAACCCCTGAAAGATCAAGCATATTGCCTTCGGACGAAGGAAAAACTGCTGACTTTACCGGAATCCCGCGGATATCAGAAATTTCAATGGTTACCGGAGCTGTCAGGTTTCGTTCGAAAGTAATATGAACCTTATCGGATACCGGATTTGGATAAATCCTCATGCCAGCCTGGTCATTCGGCTCAGCAATCCCCAGCGTACGGGTTCCTTGTGTGAACCAGACTCCCCATTTGGCCTCGGAAATTAAAGGAGGCGCACTGGTCGTTGCCGGATGAACTTTGTCGGATGACATGGCGATGGAACGAATGACAGGAGTGCCATTGTCCAGAGATGAAAAGATGATCTTGTCGTCCAGCTTTGAATAATTGGGATAGCTCAGGGCTGTTCCATTGCTGTAAACATCGACAAAGTCGCCGGTTTCGAGATTTGCGGCCAGCACATTCACCAAAAAGGTCGAAGCGTCGAAATAATCAAAGGCGCAAACGGCCGGTGAGTTTTTCGACAAGGAAGGATTGCCGATGCTGATCCCTTCAGGAATCCCTGAAACCAGCTTGAAAACCTCGCCGGTTCCCCAATCCGAGCTGGATTTGTTCCATACCTGCATAAAGCTGATATCCCAGTAATCGACATTCTGACCGGAAGAGGAGCTGTTCATCTGGTTGTAAGCATCATACATGATGAATTCTCCGCTATAGTCCCATTCGAGGGCATCTGCGTATAAAACGTTGTTGGTCACCACACCCTCCTGCGTAGTCGGATTGTATAAATGAGCGATGACCCACTCCGCCTTCTGGAAGCTGTAAATCCAGATGGCAGAATCCTGGAATTCGGTCACCGCTGCGATCATGGTTCCATCCTTGGATATGGCAATGTTCGACCATACCGGGTCTGGTTGGATGGTCGCTTCCTCTGGTTGGGCGCCAAGGGTGATGGAGTGCATCTTTTTATCTGAACCAATGAAAACCGCCACACTCCCGTTGTCAACGATACTGGGTTTGTTGATCAGGGGCGTTTGGGAAATGGCCAGAAAAGATGAAGCCGTTGTCGTTGAAACATAGAGTGTATTGGGGTCAGAAGTGGCGGTATTGTAGGCCATGATATAGTCTTGTCCGGGATTAACAGGCAACTGGTTCTGGTAATTTCCGCCGTTTCCGTCCATGATCCCGACCTCATCAAAGGCAGCCTTTGCCGCATTCACTTCTGCGGAACCATCTCCATAAAGATCTTTGGCTGACTGTATTACTGCCAGCCTGCAGTCAATGAACTGGGAAGAACGGGTTAGGTACTGAAACAGGGCTTTGAAAAAAGTTTTTTCCCCTTTGGCCATCCCGACTGCAGTTGCATATTTATAAAATGCAAAGTTGATAATTCCGCTGTTGATGTGAACCCCGCCATTGTCCTGGGTTCCCGTGTACATTTCGCTCACATTGGCCGGCTGATACCCGGGGTCGCCAAAACCTGAACCTCCGTTGTGCGGGTTTGACATATCCCGCAGGCATCCTGTAGGGAAGGAGCCCGGTTTCACGACATCTTCACCGATTTTCCAGTTCAACCGCTCGACTACAGATCCAGCAATATCCGAAAAAGCTTCGTTCATGGCGCCAGACTGGTTCTGATACTCAAGATTTGCCGATGCTTCATCATACGCATGACCGAGTTCATGTGCGCTCACATCCAGGGCGCCGGCCAGAGGTTTAAACTGAGTAGCCCCATTGCCATAAACGATGCATACACCATTCCAGTAAGCATTGTCCATTCCGCTCCCGTTCTCTTCAGCGGCATTGATTACACTCAGGATCGAACCTCCTTTGTCGTTCCATGAATTTTTATTGTGGGTTGCCCTGAAATATTCATACGTCACTCCGGCATTGTATTGAGCGGATATGACTTTAGCTCCCCAGGTGTTATTCGGAGAGGAGGCGATGGCAGGATTGAATCCCTGGGAGGACGGACTGGAATAGTTCGCATCGTATATGCGCATGGTCCCTTCCTGATTTTGAGGATTATACATTGGTTTTGAAACATCAACCATGAGGTATGAGGAACCCTGCAGGTAAGCATGGATGGTGCGGCTTACACCGTTTAAATCGGCCCCTGTTGCAGTAACATCACCATCCGTTTGTGTGTTGTTATAGCCATGAAGAACTGAACCTGTGCCGGCGTCGACAAAGTATTCCCAGCGTTCAAGGAAATTTGGCCTGATGGTGATATGCCATGCCAGAAACTGCTTCCCCGGATCACGGTCCCTGGCATAGATAACGAGTTCGCTGACCGGCTCGTCGTAATGAAGGACCATTTTTTGACCCGGATTGAGTTCCCGATAATTGGTCCGTTTGGATACATCCGCGGTTACCGTTAACTTAGCCTGATAAGCGCTCACAGATGGAACTACATTCGACGCCGAAAATGTCGGATAGACATTTCCATTGAACAAACCAATTTGATTATCAGTGGTATGAAGAAAAATTTCACCACCATACACCGGAATGCCCTGGTAAATCTGCTGCATTTTCACATGGGTGATGCCCAATTCGTCTGTTTGGACGCTGATTTTTTTGAATTCGCGGCGCGCATCCCTGATCCGCAGATCGGCCTGGATGGCTTCAAGATATTCAAAACAGGCTAACTCGAGGTTTGATCCTGATTTCAGATCCAGGTTCGTGGGGTTGAGTAATTTTCCCGTAAGAAATATGACCTGTCCGTGATCATTGTAGTACTTTTCTCCAAATGTGCTTCTGGACGGGGAAATGGAGGGTAATGGATGGCTTACCGGACGCCATGATTGAGCTGGTGTCATCCTGACGGAGGTGGAAGGGGAAAGTCCAGGAATGGGTTGAACCTGCGTTGGCCAGAACCCGGCAGTTTTCAGCGATTTTGATTTAACGGCAAATGGACTGTTTTGCCCGGAGACGGGAGCAAACATCGCGGTAAAAAGAAAAATTGCACAAATACGGAGTACATGATTTTTCATAAAATTTATTTTTTAAAGTTAAAAAAGTGAAATCAGATAATGGTAAAATGCAGGGATGCCCTCAGGTGGTAAAATTCCCGATTCTCCCCATTTTGTTTCGTTGGAACGGGGAGGGCGCTTCAGGATAAAATAGTAGGTCATGTTGCCTGGATGGTTGAATCTCAGTGTGCCAAGGCCCAATTCTTCCGCTTTGTTGAAAATTTCTTTGGTTTGTGATTTTTTTAAGCTTTTCAGCGGCTTCCATTCACCTTTTATCCCTTTGCTCAGGAATAACTGACCGTTGTCAAGTAAAACGTACTCTTTCATCATGCCGGTCACACCGCCGCTGCTGCCGGCAACCAACTGATCACCCTTGTAGGTTTTTGGAGTGAAATGAGTTGACTTACAGGCAAAAAGAAAGGGTGTCATGCATAAAAGCGAAAGAAACAGTTTCATCGTGATATGGTTGGAAAAACATGACGAAGGTAAGTCAATTAATAATTTAGACCAAATAAAATGTTGAAACAACCACCAAATACTTATTATCTTTGTTTTTTCTTAGCACTTTACCGAGCGAAATGAAAACCCTCCTCCATTTTTTCAACCAGAGTGTTGAAAGGTTTTACAACAATATTTACTTGTGGGAAAACCAGGGTGGAGGCTATCAGGGAACTACCTACAGGGAAACCAGCGAGCAGGTGTATCGTTTTGCTGCCGGTTTGATGGCGCTGGGAATAAAAAGAGGAGATCGGATTGCATTGCTCTCGGAAGCAAGGAACGACTGGGTGATTTGCGAATTCGGGATATTATTCTCAGGCGCAGTGAATGTTCCATTGTCAGTCAGGATGAATGAGCCCGATGAGGTTAGATTCCGGTTGAACCACTCGGGCGCCCGCATCGTCATTGTTTCAGCTTTGCAGATCAATAAAATCAGGCAGATCAGGCCTGATTTGCCGCAGCTTGAAAAAATCATCGTGCTGGATGATATTCCCCTGATCTCCGGTGATGAAATACCGCTTTCTGCCGTTTCAGACTCCGGCGATTTATTCCTTGCAAATCACCGGAATTTATTCAATGAAACCATTGCATCCGTCACACCTGATGATTATGCCAACATCAGCTATACTTCAGGAACTACGGCCGATCCGAAAGGGATTATGCTGACCCACCGGAATTATGTCACAAACATTGAGCAGGGATATTCGCTGATGGACATATCCGAGAATTGTACGACCCTGCTGATCCTGCCATGGGATCACGCTTTTGCCCATACTGCCGGAATTTATTGTTTTATGGGCAAAGGAGCCTCCATTGCTTCGGTTCAGTCAGGAAAGACCCCGCTTGAAGCGCTGAAAAACCTGCCAAAAAACATCAGGGAGATCCGGCCTTATCTTTTGCTCAGCGTGCCGGCCATCGCGAAAAATTTTAAAAAAAATATTGAGAAAACGATCAGGGCAAAAGGTTCATTTACTGAAGCTTTGTTTGGACTCGCACTTAAAATCGCCTATTCCTACCAGGGCAACGGATGGAATCGGGGCAGGGGACTAAAACTGCTTCTGAAGCCGCTTCTCTGCGTGTCTGATTGGCTGTTTTTCAGGAAAATCCGCGAGGGATTTGGCGGCAGGCTTGAATTTTTTATTGGCGGGGGCGCATTGCTCGATATCGAATTTCAGCATTTCTTTTATGCCATTGGAATTCCGATGATGCAGGGGTATGGCCTTACCGAAGCATCTCCTTTCATTTCATCCAATTCTCTGAAGAGTCACAAACTTGGCTCTTCGGGGAGGGTGGCTGCGAATCTTGAATTGAAAATCGTTGATGAACATGGAACAGCGCTTTTACCTGAAGAAAAGGGGGAGATCGTGGTCAGAGGTGACAATGTGATGGCTGGTTACTGGATGAATGATGAAGCCACCCGGAATACCATCAAAAACGGATGGCTCTACACCGGAGATCTGGGTTATCTTGACCGTGACGGCTTCCTGTATGTGATGGGTCGATTTAAAAGTTTGCTCATTGCCGATGATGGCGAGAAGTACAGCCCCGAAGGTATGGAAGAGGCCTTTGCATCTCAGTCCGGATTTATTGAGCAATGCATACTCTTCAACAATCAGCATGCATATACAGTTGCGCTCGTGGTTCCCAACAAGGAGTCGCTGCAGATATCTCTCCGGGAAATGGGATTGGAGCCGGCTTCCTCAGAGGGTTTGAAAGCCGCATTGAAAATAATTGAACTGCAGTTTCAGGAATACAGAACGGGTAATAAGTATGGCTCCATGTTCCCGCAACGATGGCTTCCGGCCGCTGTCGGTATCCTCGAAGAACCATTTACCGAGGAGAACCACCTGCTGAATTTTCAGCTTAAAACGGTCAGGGGAAGGGTGGTTGACAAATATTCTCAAAGGATAGATTACCTGTTTACTCCATCAGGTAAAAACATCGTCAACGACATTAATATGGCATCTTTGCGAATTTTGTTAACCGGCAAATAACCACCCCCATTCGCTATTTCAGGGCTTCCAGGATATCCTTTAATAAGAGATTGAAATTCATTTCGTTATCTGGTTTTGGAGAATACCCGAGAACGACAACAACCAGATCCCTGGAAGGAATGATAAAAATGCGCTGCCCATCATGGCCATTGCAGATAAACATATCCGCAGGGGCAGCCGGATAGTGTTTCCCCTTGTTCAGCCAGAAGAAAGAGCCGTAATTACCATGACTGTCTTCTGCCGGCGTAGTGGTGTAAGCGACCCATCCTTCAGGCAAAAGCCTCACTCCGTTGAACATGCCATCATTCAGGTAAAGCATGCCAAATCTGGCATAATCGCGTGCTGTGGCATAAATATAGGATGAACCAACCTGGGTACCCGTCGGGTCTGTTTCAAAAATGGCATCAGGCATTCCGGTTTTATTAAACAGCCTTGCAGATGTATAGGAGAGGTAAGCGCTGTCGTTTCTGAATTGTTTGCGCATCAGATAGCTCACGATATTCGTTGCGCCTGAAGAGTAATACCAATGGCTGCCTGAAGGATAATCCAGTGGTTTGGTGAAGGCATATCCGGCAAAATCCTTTTCGTTGTAAAGCATCAGCGTAACATCGGAGCGGTTGCCATATTCTTCGTTCCAATTGAGTCCGCTTTGCATCTGCATCAGGTCATGGACAGTAATTTGTTGCCGGGCATCATTTTTCCATTCCGGGATATCGGTTTTCCGGTAAATGTTCAGCATTTCTTCATGAACCATGATCCCTGCAAGCGCATTGATAAAACTCTTTGCGATTGACCAGCTGATAAAACGTGTTTTGGCGCTGAATCCCGGTTTATACCGCTCTGCCACAGGAATGCCATGGTGAACGACCATAAAAGCAAACGGGTTGCCTTTGTAGTATTTGTTGACAAATAAATTATCTGTGATTTTTCCAAGTGCTGTGATATCGGCGCCTCTGTTTGTATCGCTGATGATATTCCCAAGGGGCCAGGCGATTGTATCCTGGTTATAGCCTGCCGGGGTAAAAGGGAATTTTGTTTCTGTCAATGAAGTTTCATCCACATCGCGCAGTAGCGTGCTCCCAAAACCATCGCGGTAAATTGCTTTCGACCTACCCCATAGAAAACGGCTGGTAACGCTTTTATCCTGATAGTTGATGTCATTGGTTACAAATCGGATGAATGAAAAGTTGAGCTCAGAGGCTTCTACGTCGTCCGGATTGCGGTTGGAAATAAAAACAGCCGAGCAAAGATATTTCGCAGGATAGCCCGTGATGATGGGAAGCAATGAATTCAGGTAAACAACTCCCCATATCAACCCTGCCAATACTACCAACCCGGCTGAAAAGAAAATTCGTTTTTTCATTGATACCCTCTGAAGGAGATGCAGGTTTGCAAAATTACCTGAGTATAAGACACTCCCGAATTGGATACTTCAAGAAGGGATAATGGAAAATTTTGGAAAATCCCGAATTCAGACGTCCTGAAAACCAAGATGCAACCAACATGGGTCAGACCTGTTTTTCAGTTTGATCAGCCGGAGGAACTTTTTCAGAAGGCTTTTTAATTTCTTCTTCCATTCCATCTATGCCATCTTTGAAGCTTTTTACTCCTTTGCCTAAACCACGCATGAGTTCAGGAATTTTTTTTCCGCCAAAAAGGAGCAGTACCAACAGGGCAATAACCAATAACTCGGTGGTGCCGAGTCCGAAAATTAATAAAATGCCTAATATCATGGTTTCAGGTTTTTAATATGCAATGCCATGCAAAGATACAAATCTTATGGCAAAATTATCTCCGGATTAAAAAAGAGACAGGAATCCCCGTAGCTGAGAAAACGAAAACCGTTTTGCCTGGCATATTCATAAATATTGCGCCAGTCAGCCCCGATCATGGCAGCAACCAACAGCAGCAGCGTGCTTTGGGGCATGTGAAAGTTGGTAATAAGACCCGATATTACTTTGAAACGGTACCCCGGAACAATCATCAGCATGGTTTCACCCGAATACTCGTCCAGCTGTTTTGCCTCAAGATAACCGAGAAGGGCCTCAAGTGACTGTCGGGTAGTAATATTCCCCGTCTCTTTGTGCTGGTAAGGCGCCCATTGAGACACCCCCGGATGGAGTCCTGATCCTTCCAGAATCAGGTTAACTCCAATCCAGTAAAGGCTTTCCAATGTTCTGGCAGAGGTGGTTCCTACGGCGATGACAGGTCGGCTCAGGTTGAAGTATAGTTGTTGGATCGTATGTTTCGATACCACGATCTTTTCATGATGCATCACATGATCTCTGATTTGCTCAACACCGACCGGTCTGAACGTTCCAACCCCGACATGCAGGGTGACATTTTCGAATTTTATTCCCTGTCGGAGAAGCCTGGCCAGCAGACGGGTTGTAAAATGCAGACCTGCGGTCGGCGCTGCAACGGAGCCTTCATGAGCGGCGTAAATGGTTTGGTAGCGGTCGCTATCAGAAGGTTCTGCCACCCGGTCGATGTAGGGTGGCAGCGGGATAACCCCCATGATTTCAAGGATTTCTGAAAATGTTTTCTCCGGAGGATCCCAACGAAATACGATCTCGTAACTGCCATCTCCGCAATCGCCGGCACGTTCGGCAAACAGTTGATGAGAAAGACCATTCTGCATGCATTCGAGTAGCAGGGTTCCAGATTTCCACCGTTTCAGGTTCCCGACGAGGCATTTCCAGGTTGATTGGGTTTGCTGATGAAAAGCTGCCTGAATCTCACAAACAGGAGCGAGTGGTTCAAGACAAAATATTTCAATCTGTCCTCCTGTGGGTTTCCTGAAAATAAGCCTGGCACGAATCACCCTCGTATTGTTAAAAACCAGCAAGCTGTTTGCAGGAAGGTGCCGGCCTATTTCCGAAAAAACGGTGGTGCTGGCAACTCTCTGTCTGTATATCAGGAGTTTAGAGGCGTCGCGCTCTGCCAGTGGAAACTGGGCAATCTGCCCGGCGGGCAGATTGTAATCGTAATCCTTTATGCGGATATCACCAGGGTCAAACATCAGACTCGTTTTCCGGCAAAGGTCGGGAATAATGAAGAAAGATCAATGTTTGTCAGAATTGAAGAAATTGGGTTTATAGGTCAGCATGATGTACGCATATTGAGCATATTTGCTGGTACCTGGTTTTAATCCGTTCAGCCGTTCCATGCTTGAAGTCGGCAGGAAAAGGCAATAGGCGGTGTTGACTTCAAAGTTGCTGAATGGTTTGTAAACAAACATCAGGTCAATTTCCGATCCGAGATTTTTGCCAACCTCCAGATATGGAAGGTCACCCGGCTTTTTTACGGTTGCGGGTAAATAGCCATTTGAAATACCGAACATGCGCCAGGTTGCTTCAATGGAGGTCTTTCCGGTGAGCGACACGGTTGCCCTGACATACAGATCGGTGAGACCTGCGCCTGTACCACTCGTGACCTGGTTTGAAAACATATCCATGTATCCGTAAAATCCATGACTCGTGCCGTATAATGTTGAAAAGGATGTTGATTTGGTTTTTTGCCCGGTCGTATCAGAAAAGTCATTTCCGCTTAATTTTTCATATCCAACCAACAAGGTGAGCGGTTTTAGAACTTTATAGGACAAATAGCCCCCAAAAAAGCCTGCGCTGATCGTTTTACCATTGTTGAAATGGCCAGCCTGATAATAGCCGGCACCGAATATCTTCAGGTTATTATTGATGTAGGTAGCGGTTCCTCCGATGGTGAATCTGCCATAGATCCGCGTAGGATATGCAGTGGTCACGGTACTGGTCGAAACAGTCGGAATAATAGTGGTGCCAATGGTGTCATGATTGCTGTCGGTAACGTAGAGCGTCGTATAACTGGTCGTTTTTGTGGTTACAGAGGCAGTGGGCTTTTGAAAGGCATCAAGAATTGCCATCATGCTGATAGTCAGTTTATCTTTCAGGAATTTCTTTTGTTCATAGAGGTATCCCATGTATTTATAATTCTTTAAAGGATAGCCGGTCAGGAAGGCGCCGGCAGGCGCTGTATTGTTGATGGCAAAACCGAAATCACCGGAATAGCCATAATCTGAAGCTGCCCATTGTACAAGGGCAACATCATGTGTTGCGGCCTGGGGGCGCCAGTTTGAGTTCCCCAACAATCGTCCATCATCATATACCAGTTCCATTCTCCCGATCTTGATATCAAACGCCTTGATAAAGTTGTACTGGAACCACGCTTCATAAATATTAACGGTGTTGCGGGTAATGGTGTCGAAAGAGTAGTTGTTTTCCCCAAAAACATAGGCATGCTGAAGTGAAAACCTGGCCGCGAAACGGTCATTTTTATAATCAAACATGAGCCTGTTTCTTCCCAATATATCCAAGTAAGGTGTCTGGCTTGAATCCCTAAGCCTTGAATATCCGTCACGGTATTCCAGACGCGGCCTGAATTCAGCGGAAATGTTAAACTGAGCCTTTACATTCATAGACAACATGGTCAGAAGGCACACGGTCATGAATGTGATTTTGGATTGTTGTTTCATCGGATTTAAGAATTACGAGATAAAAGTTGCGCTTTGAAGCGGCAAAAGTAGTAAAAAGCGTCAAATATGGAAAATAACTCAATACGTTATTGGTGAAAAATAAATCGGTAATTTAGCCGGAAATTGCAATTATGAAATTCACCAGGCACATTCCGAATTCGATTACGATACTGAACCTGCTCAGTGGTTTGATTTCACTTACGCTGACTTTTGAAGGTAATTATGTTTATGCGGCTCTTTTTATCTTCATTGCTGCCGTTTTTGATTTTCTGGACGGCAATGCCGCACGCATCCTGAATGCGCACTCAGAGTTGGGTAAACAACTTGATTCTCTGGCCGATGTGGTCTCATTCGGGGTAGCGCCCGGGATCATGATTTTCCAGATGATTTCGGTTCAGTGTGCCGGTAGTTGCAATGTTTTGGAGCGGATGCACATCACCCCGTATTTTGCCATGCTGATCCCCGTTTGTTCTGCATTGCGGCTGGCAAAATTCAATATTGATCTGCGTCAGGAAGTAAATTTCATTGGTATTCCCACGCCTGCCAATGCGATTTTCTTTGCATCCATACCGCTGGTATTGTTTGTTCAACCTGGCTTGTACAGCCTGATCCATCTGGATTTTCTGGTGACATTTTTTTCCAATACGCGCATCCTTACGATTCTTGCAGTATTCTTCTCCTATCTGCTGATTTCGGATTTTAAGATCTTCTCCATGAAGTTTAAAAGCTTCGCCTGGAAGGGGAACCAGCTGCGTTACATTTTTCTGATCTCTTCATTTACCTTGTTTATCCTGTTTTTTCTGAGCGCGATTCCCATCATCATCGCATTGTACATCCTGATGTCAATTTTCTTTCAGAATTATATTGTTGAGTAATGGCTTACCTTTAATCGTTAACGCAATTCAAAATTCTTTCCGAGATAAACTTTTCTGCCATAAGGATCATCCGCGAGTTCCTGTCCCGTACCCGCCTTTAAAATCGACCCTTCAAATAACAGATACGACCGGTCGGTGATGGATAGGGTTTCGTGAACATTATGATCGGTGATGAGGACCCCGATGTTTTTCTCTTTCAATCTCGTTACGATTTGCTGAATATCCTCCACTGCGATGGGGTCAATACCGGCAAATGGTTCGTCCAGAAGGACAAATTTTGGATCTACTGCAAGGGAACGGGCAATTTCACATCTTCGCCGCTCACCGCCTGACAAGGTGATTCCCAGGCTTTTACGAACATGTTGCAGTCCGAATTCGTCCAGCAGTTTCTCAAGCCGCTCCTTTTGAAGCTCCCTGGTCAGTCCGGTAAATTCAAGAATCGACCGGATGTTGTCTTCAACGCTGAGCTTGCGAAAGATAGATGCTTCCTGCGGCAGGTAACTGATGCCGCGCTGAGCCCTTTTATACATGGGCTCTTTCGTAATATTGACATCGTCAAGAAACACTTCTCCGAAAAGTGGTTTGATCAGGCCGACAATGATATAAAAAGAGGTGGTTTTACCTGCTCCGTTCGGACCCAGTAATCCAACGATTTCCCCCTGGTTCAGCTCGATGGAAACCTCGTTCACAACAGTACGTTTCCGGTATTTTTTAACAATTTTATCGGTGCGGAGGATCATGGAATGAGTTTAATGTCCTTAGGTGTATTTCTGCAGGCCAATTTAGAAAGAAAAGAATAAAGATGCGAATATTCCGAATTTTGGAACATTGGGGTTTTTCCCATCCTGAAGATGGCTCATCCGCCATATGGCATCAATTCTGATGATTTTGAAAATATTTTCGATTCCGACCCCTGCTTCCCAATATGGTCTGTAGGCCAATGACCGCATGTTGTCGGGAAACAATGAATATTGAGCATTCTTATCGGTCAGGGTTCCATAAACCACTTGTGCGCTTGCGACTTCACGCCATTTCAGCTTTCGGATCAGTGGGATTTTATTAAACAGCAAGCCTTCGAAATGATGTGTAAAGGATGCTGTGATCCATGTATCACTGACAAACTCGTAATAATTCATCAGGTTGGATGAATAACTGTCATAAAAAAAAGTTTGATTGCCATCATGGATTTTCAGCAGGGGATAGGGCAGGGTTCCCCAGATTTTCCCGGCTTCAATAAGATATTTTGACCATCCGATGGTAGCAAAATGGAACCACTGTGATACGTTCAGCGTCAGCTTTTGATATTCATAATCGCTGTTAAATACCTGTGGGATACCATAGGTGAAACTCAGTTGGATGATCGGGTAAACCGAACTGATGGTGACCCGGGCAAACTCAGCCGCCAGAAATCGTTCCCGAAATGCAAGTCTTGTGTCGATCTGTATTTCAGAGGTATAGATGGAATTCATAAACCGGGGGTCACTTCTGCTTTCGGGAAAGACAATGAATTCGGTTGATCCCAATGGAAACACCTCCCTGTGGATGAAATGCAGTCTGTTCAAAAAGCCGGTGTACCATTCATGCTCATAACATACCTGATATTCACGCACCATGGTGAGTTTGTCATTCGGCCCCCGGTGAAAAAGAGAGGAGAGGATGTTGTCGGTCGAAAAAGCAGTTGCACTCAAACCCAGTTGCTCTACATCATATTTAAACCCCGCGGTAAGATCCCGGCGGGGATTTTTGCTGAACATATAAATGAGATCCCCTCCATATTTAAACGTTTGGTCGAACGTGCCGTAGGCAAGGTATCCTTCGAGTTGTATCTTTTTGCTGAATTTGTTTGAAGTGCGCATTCCGAATCGAAATCGGGCGCCTTCGATGGCGTTGTAACTGAAAAACTTTGAATAGGGCCCCAGTTCAACCATCCCCCAGCTCAGGTATCCGGTAAAAATGCCATAAATAATGTCGGTATAGGTCCTGAAAACCGGGATGGATTTCACAGAGTCAACCATGTTGTAAATACCCTGTTCCGTGGCGCTCAATCGTTCAGGTCTGATGGTATCCCAGGTCGCTTTCGATTTTGCGGAAGCATCCGGATCAATGAAAACATCGGATGAAACACGAAAAAAACGATTGTTTTCCGGAATGTCAAATTGAAATTTCCGGTAGAATGAGGTGCGGTGACCATAGAAACCCAATGTTTTTTTTGAATTATCCAGGATGTTGAAATCAGCATTTAATACATCTTTGGTCAGCATCCAGAATAAATGATCCGTCCACTCGAATTCCTGTTCAACTTCGAGATCATTGATGAAGTTTACATTGGCATCACCGGCGATGCGCATCTGGAATTTTTTAACAGCAAAGGAGGTGTCATTGATCCATAGATTCCCGGAAAAGGTCAGCTCCTGCTTTCTGCGTGGCTTGAACATGATGTGATAACACCACTTGCCGGCAATGAAACTGCTGTCGACGAGATAGTATTTGTAATAATCAATGGCGAAATCAGCGATCGGACTTACAAAGTTCTTCTCAAAAAGAGGGATGAAGTTTTTATAGATTTCAACTTCTTCTGACAAATGCCCGAAAAACTGAGATACGCTTGCATTGTCAAGCCCTGAGATGGATGAGGCCGTGATAATCTCTTTCCGTGATCTGGGCGATTTACGAAAATAAATATCGGACATGGTTTCAGCAATGAAAACAGGAAGATAGGATTTTCCGTTTAATGTGGAGGTGTCGAGATAATTCCAGACAAAATCAAACTTGCGCAGGATTTTCCGGTTGCGGAATTTTTCGCTGATGTTGTTCGCATCCAGCTCAATCTTTGTATAAGCTTCGTATTGGTATGTTTGACACGACTGCAGACTGTTTTTGTCCTTGTTACGGACCACCTTTTCAAGTAAAACCTCGGCCGGATTTCCCTGGTATCTGATCGTCACTTCCGGGAGGTTCAGGTTTTGTGGAAATAAAGCGAAATCAACAGTTTGAAACTGATTCTGCTGAATTTTTTTTGTAATCCTGCTGTACCCGATCAGAAATGCCTTGATGGAGTCGCCTTTTTGTTTGAATTCGAGGGAATAATTCCCGTTAAAGTCGGTAATGGTTCCTGTGGTAGTACCGGGAATGATAATGTTGGCAAAGGGAATGACCTCACCCGATAGCCCGTCACGGACAGAGCCCATGATTTTTGTTACCTGTGAAAAGCCATCATAAGGGATATACAACAAACATAAAAGCAGAAAGTACAGCCGGTTCATGAGTGGGAAATCCGGTTATAATATTCCTTCACGGAGGATGTCGTGAAGGTG
>JAPLDG010000018.1:0-1482 GCA_026391845.1 Bacteroidota bacterium
TGCCCCGGTGTTTGGAGAATACCACAGACCGGTGCCGGTTTCGATCGTACCGATAGATTTCATTTTCCCTCCTGCGACACTTTCCCCTCCAAGGAAAGTTGTAGCTGCAGTCCATTCAACATCTGTTGGAATATGCCAGTCGATGGGACAGATTCCCTGGACTCCTTCTGATGTTGTATATTGCATCATCTCGTTCCATAGGTATAACGCACCGTATAAACTGCAATTCGATTCAATGTCGTCATAGCAATATTTCTCTACAACGGCATTGTTTGTTTGTCCCTGTGAGCCATCTATCCTTGTACCGATATTCAGGTTTTCTTTGAGCCAACACTGCGTTCCGATCTGAACGGTATTATAAACCTGGCCGCCATAAGTTACGGTGGGTGTTCCCGTGCATGGCACTCCCGGTGTACCACAGGCCGATGTTGTTCGATTTAAGGCAGCCGCAGTTGATACTCCGCACAGGGAGTATGACCAAACATACCGCGTATAAGCTGTGTTGCAGGTAAGGCCGCTTTCCGTTTTTGTAATGTCTGTTCCCATGTCAGTTGCATTTGCATAAACATTCGTTGCGCCCCATTTGTATCCGGCAGCCCCGGAAACCGCATTCCACTTCCAAATAATCTGTGTTGCTGCCGCGACGTGTGTTCCGGCGGTGGGTGCGGCCGGTAGTTTGAGCGATGTTGTTTGGGTCAGGGTTACCGGCGTTGAATTTCCGCAGGTACCATAAGCCCAGGCATAACGGGTGTATTGTGTATTGCAGGTTAATCCGGTTTCTGTTTCTGTAATGGCTGTTCCCATGTCAGTTGCATTTGCATAAACATTGGTCGCGCCCCATTTATATCCGGCAGCCCCGGAAACTGTATTCCACTTCCAAATAATCTGTGTTTCTGCCGCCACATGTGTTCCGGCGGTTGGCGCTGCCGGTGGATTGGATGTTGTTGTTTGGATCAGGGTTATCGGTGTTGAATTTCCGCAGGCGTTGTAAGCCCAGGCATAGCGGGTGTAAGCGGTGTTGCAGGTCAGTCCGGTTTCCGTTTTTGTAACGGCTGTTCCCATGTCAGTAGCATTTGCATATACATTGGTTGCGCCCCATTTGTATCCGGCAGCCCCGGAAACCGAATTCCAGTTCCAAACAATTTGTGTTGCTGCTGCGACATGTGTCCCGCCGGTTGGCGCTGCCGGTGGATTGAGCGATGTTGTCTGGGTCAGGGTTAGCGCTGTTGAATTACCGCAGGCACTGTAGGCCCAGGCATAACGGGTGTAAGCAGTGTTGCAGGTGAGTCCGGTTTCCGTTTTTGTAAAGGCTGTTCCCATGTTGGTTGCATTTGCATATACATTGGTTATGCCCCATTTGTATCCGGTAGCCCCGGAAACCGTATTCCAGTTCCAGACAATCTGGGTTGCTGCAGGGACATGTGTTCCGGCCGTGGGTGCTGCCGGTGGACTGAGCGATGTTGTCTGGATCAGCGTTACCGG
>JAPLDG010000018.1:1517-4586 GCA_026391845.1 Bacteroidota bacterium
CCCCTGTGTAATTGTTCGCTATGCTCCATTTATAGCCGGTGGCGTCAGCTACGGCGCTCCAGTTCCATGTGATCTGGGTTGCCTCTGGAAGGTGAATGCCTGCTACCGGGGAAAGTGGCACCAGGCAGGAAGTGTTAAGAATCTGCCATGTACCATTGATAAACATGGCCATGGCGCCATTCCCTGAATTGCTGCAGTCGGTGCAATAAATGATGAGTCCGTTGGCTGGGCTTAAGATGGTATTCATCTGAGCATGGGTCATTCTGGGAGGCAGTAATCCTTTGTTAGCAGATTTTATATCAAGCATCGCTGAATTATCCGGCAAGGTGCTATCGATATTGATGCCAACCTGAGCAAAAAGGTAAAAGGATGGGAGCGATAAAAACAATCCGAGCAGAATAATAGACTTGTAAAACTTTCTCATAGGATGGCGTCTAAGAATGGTTATGGTAAAAGTAATCTGAAATTCCGGATCAATATGACTGTATTGGCAATATTTTTAAATTTAATTTCTAAAACTACCATACTTTTCCTAACTCCCATGGGGTTTTTAAGCAGACTCTGGATAAAATGAAAAAAGAGGACAATTTGCCCCCTTTCTTCCTGTCTGACAGATGAGTTTATAAGGTTTTATTCTTTCACCGGATCCGTACCTTTACGTTTCAAATAATCATTGAAAGATTTTTCTCCCTCTTCATTCCAATACTGGTCATAGTGGCTCCATTTTGAACCATGAGCATAATCCTTACAATTATTGCTGTCATTCATGTGATACCTGTTTTTCCATGGTCCGAAATTGTGTCGTCCCCGACTGTGAGGACCTCCGTGATGTAAACTTCCGAAAAGAAGTCTGCCAAGGATCGCCAAACCGACAGCCTGCCAGTAAGTAATAACGCCAAGGTGGAAAATAACAGGCATCAACCAGTTCCAAAGCCACATAACGACCGCACCAAAAAGGAATGCGAACGCGGCAAATCCGATTACTCCCAATATTATCCATCCGATGCGGTGTTTTTTTCCACCACAACAATGTCTTTTTTCATATCTGTTTTCAATTGTTTCCATGATTATAAATTTTGATTGTTTAATAATATCTTGTGTAATTTTGAAAGAGACCGGTGTTTGCGTGAAAGCAGTGTGCCTGTCGGAACATCCCATTCCGCGGATAATTCTTCATAGGAACGCTGTTCAAATTCAGTCGCAATAATCACTGCTTGTTCATCTGGTCTCAATTGTAAGATAGCCTGTTGCAGCATTTCAGGTTCTATGTTCGAGTAGTCGTTTTCTTCTGCTAATGTTTCATCTGTTAACGTGTTAAGTAAATAATTCTCGTTTTTTCTGTCCGTGAAGTTTTCAATCGAAACAGTTCGTTGCTTTTTCTTCTGGAAATCAATGATTTTATTCTTGACCGACCGATAAATATAGCCGGTTAAATTCCCGATCTGGGTATCCAGATCAAGTTTGTCAATCAACCCCAGTGCAACATCCTGTATGATGTCTTCCGGAGAAGCTTCATAATAGCGATCATCGAGGTTCTTCCTGACGAAATTGACCAGCTTCTGGTACTCATTTCGGAAGAACAGATCCAATGACTTTTTTTGAAACTCTTTTTCCATGATTATATAGACGGTTTGGAGTGGTTTTATTGCAGCGAAATCGAAAAATATTTCTGTCGGACAAACCCTGCCCGAAACCAAACCCCAGATTTCGGATGTTGCTGCCCCCTGTTTAAATCCATGTAGGTGAAAGAGAACAGAATAATCTGATGATGAAAAAGCTTCCGGGGATAAAGGGACTTTATTAAATTGATTTATGATAACTTTGCTCCTGCATGAATTTAAAACAACACATGATGAAAACAAGGATGATAATCGTTCTCTTCCTTTCGGGAGTATTTTTTTCCTTTAAATCAAACCTTCTTTCGCAGACACTGCCTGCAAAGACAGCGACCAGCCCCAAATCACTGGCGTATGATCCGTATATAAATTATCCTTCGTACGATGGCAATGATTTAGGGGTGACATATTCCAAATCAGCAACCACACTGAAAATATGGTCTCCTCCGTCGCAGGAAATGAAGCTGAGGTTATACAAGACCTCCACGGGTAATGATCTGTTGGAAGAAATTGATTGCCAAAAAGATGCAAGCGGTGTGTGGAAAGCGGAGTTACCAGGAGAGCGGAAAAACACCTATTATACTTTCCAGGCAAAGATCGATGGAAAATGGAATGATGAAAACCCCGATCCTTATGCCAAGGCAGTTGGTGTTAACGGGAAACGTGGCCAGATTATCGATTTGAATGAAACAAATCCATCGGGTTGGGAAAATGATCATTCGCCTGCCATGAAAGCGCCGGTGGATGCAGTTCTGTATGAACTTCATGTCCGGGATCTTTCTGTGGCAACCAATTCCGGTATTCGGAATAAAGGCAAATTCCTGGGACTTACCGAAACAGGAACCAAAAACAACCAGGGGCAAAGCACCGGAATTGATCACATTGCCGAACTGGGCGCCACACATGTACATTTGTTACCTGCCTTCGATTTTTGTTATGTGGATGAGTCAAAATTAAATGTTCCTCAATATAACTGGGGGTATGACCCTCAGAATTATAACGTACCGGAAGGATCATATTCAACAAACCCGGAAGATGGGAAGGTCCGTATTCTGGAATTCAAGAAAATGGTTCAGTCCTTGCATCAGAAAGGACTCCGGGTGGTTATGGATGTGGTTTACAACCATACAGGCTTTACAAATAATTCAAATTTTGACCAGCTGGTTCCGGGTTACTATTACCGGCAATGGGAAAAGGATGGAAAGTACAGCAATGCTTCCGGCTGTGGCAACGAGACGGCTTCAGATCGCACCATGTACCGGAAATTCATCGTCGAGTCGGTTTTATATTGGGTGAAGGAATACCACGTGGATGGTTTTCGTTTTGACCTGATGGCCATACATGATATGGAAACCATGGATGGGGTATCCAGGGCGCTTCATGCCATTGATCCCTCCATTATTATCTACGGAGAAGGATGGACGGCAGGGGATTCACCGTTGCCGGAAACATA
>JAPLDG010000233.1 GCA_026391845.1 Bacteroidota bacterium
CTGATGTCGTTGTATGAATCTCCCATGGCTATTACCTGATATTTAAGCCCCTGCAGCGCCTCAACCGTTTTTCGCTTCGGATCAGGCTGGCGCAGTTTGTAATCGACTATCCGGTCGGTTTCGTCCATGACCAGCGTATGACAAAAAAGGGTCGGGCGACCCAGTTGTTTCATGAGCGGATCGGCAAACTGGATGAAGGTATCGGAAACTACGATCAGCTGTGTTCTTTCCTTCACCCAACTGATGAACTCAAGAGCACCGGGCAGTGGCTGTATTTGTGAAATAACCTCCTGAATGTCATGAAGTTTCAATCCATGCTGATCCAGTATCTTCATACGGCTTCGCATCAGAAGATTGTAATCGGGCTCATCACGGGTTGTTCGGCGCAGTTCGCTTATACCGGTTTTATCGGCTACATTGATCCATACTTCAGGAACAAAAACACCTTCAAGGTCGGAACATAGAATATACATGGTGATTATTTTTATAAGACAATAAATTCAAGTTGCAAAATGCAAAATCAAAATGCAAAATTGATTTTTCAACAGGTATGATTGTAATATTCGTACCGTTGTTTTTAACTTTGATATTTGATTTTGCACTTTACTATTTGAATTAAAATGAACTTAGCAGGAACTTTTTAAATTCAAGGTAATCCACCGGCATGGCAGTCACAAATTCGGGCTTACCATCCAGTCCTTCGAGGCTTTCAGGCAACTCCGGGTCCAAACCGATGGTCTTTTTGATCTCTTCCGGGAACTTGGCAGGATGGGCGGTTTCGAGCGAGACACATAGCTGTTCCGGCTGGTAATCCTTCGGGTATAATGTAAAGTATTCCAACATTCCGGCCCAGCCGGCTGCCCCGTGTGGTTCAAGAATCAGGTGATTGTCCCTGAACATGTTCCGGATGGTCTCCCTGGTTTGCTGATCGGAAATACTGACCGAAAAAATCTCTTTTCTCATCAAATCCATATCCGCTGCCCGATGGATAATCCCTTTTTCGTCCATCATCCCGCCATACAAGGCAACAAGGCGGGCGAGGTTGCTCGGGTGCCCGACATTCATGGCGCTGGAGATGCAATTCCTGGAAGGCTCTATTTTTTCATACTTGCCGGTTTCAAGATACTTTGGAAACTCATCATTTTCGTTGGTAGCAATGATGAACTTTTTCACTGGCAGTCCCATCTTCATGGCAAAGATCCCACCCATCATATCGCCAAAATTTCCGGACGGGACCGAAAAGATGATCTGTTCCGGATGGTTGTCCATTCTGAGCCGGGAGAAGGCATAAAAATAGTAAACGATCTGTGGAATCAGCCGGCCGATATTGATCGAATTGGCGGATGAAAGACTGAGATGGTCAAGATCAGGATCTGAAAAAGCCTGCTTGACGAGGGCCTGGCAATCGTCGAATTTGGCATCCAGCGCAAGCACATGCACATTTTTCCCCAGCGTGGTCATCTGTTTCCGCTGCCGGTCTGTCACCTCCGACCCGGGATACAGCACCACGACCTGAATGCTATCCAATCCATAAAAGGCATTGGCTACGGCGCTGCCGGTATCACCAGAGGTTGCTGTCAGGATCAACAATTTTTGACCGTTTTTCTTCAGATAGTATTGCATCAGGCGCCCCATCATACGGGCGGCAAAATCCTTGAAAGAGGCAGTCGGCCCCTGATCGAGTCGCATGATATACTTTCGGTCGTAAACTTTCTCGAGGGGAACGGGAAAATCGTATGCATCCGTAACGAGCTCCTTTAATTCTCCATCTGCGATTTCTCCCTTTAAAAACCTTCGGATGACATCGAACGCTATCCCGGGATAAGAAAGCCCTGAATAATGGTGAATTTCATCGGGTGATATTCCCGGAATTGATTGCGGCATGTAAAGACCCCTGTCCGGCGCCTGTCCTTTGAGCAAAGCCTGGCTGAAAGATACAGCTTCCGCCTTCAGATTGGTAGAGTAATACAGTAATCGTTGTTCCATATTCATTTGCATCGTATATCATATGACTATCCCGAATTCAACGGAATCAATAAAATCTCATTTCCTTAATCTGGCCGAAGATGCCCCCCCGGCAGAGTATTCAGGTGCGGTAACCTTGATCTTCTTTCCATCCAGCACAGCCAAGGCCTGGTCGAGATCGTGGATGATATCATCCGGGTGTTCAACCCCAACACAAAGCCGGATAAGATTTGAGGGTATTCCGGCCAGTTTCCTTCCCTCCTCCCCTTGCTGTGAATGGGTGGATATGGCGGGTATGGTGGCGACCGATTTGATCCTTCCCAGGTCGGTGGCCCGCCAGATGCGTGTAAATGCATCAAAAACATCACGGGTTTGTTTTGCATCGCCCTTCACAAGGAATGACATCAGGTGACCATAGCGGTTGACAGATTTTCCATATTGTTCATCATATTCGGCATCAACCAGGTACATGTACCGCGATGCAAGCTGATGCAAAGGATGATTCTCAAGCCCGAGGTATTCCACTCTTTCAACATGTTTGTGTTGTGCCAGAAATTGTGCAACCTTCATGGTACTCCTGCTCATATGATCCATGCGCATGCGAAGGGTGCGGATGTCGTTTATGGCAAGTGCAGCGCTCATGGGTGAAATATTCGGACCATTGTCTCGGTTTGGGAGCAGTTTGAGGTAGGAGGCAAAATCGGCTTTCATCGCCGGGTTGTCGATTTTCGATACGATATTCATTCTGGAAATGACCGCCCCGGAAATGCCAAATCCACTGGTAGCCAGTGATTTGGTAACCGATTGGATGACAATGTCGGCGCCATGTTCGATCGGCCGCAGCAATGCAGGAGTTGCCACTGTAGCGTCAATGATGAGCGGTATGCCATATTTATGAGCAAGGTCAGCAACTTCTGCAAGATCGAAAAAAGCCAGACCCGGATTGCTGGGCATTTCACCATAAAGGAAACGGGTGTTCTCGTCGATCAGCGATTCCCACTCCGACAGATCAGTTGAATGAACCACTTTTCTCCATTCCACCTGGCGTTCCAGATCCTTTCTCATGGAAAACTGCTGGTATGTTCCTCCGTAGACCTGGGTTGTGGCCACAAAATTCATTCGAGCACCAGGGTTTTTCGGATCGGCTACGAGAAAAGGATCCACAGCGCTCTGAATGGCAGCCATGCCTGAAGAGGTGGCAATACAGGAGGTTTCAACTTCCGAGCCATAGCCGTCGAGCAAAGCCAGCACCCCTTCAAGATAGTACATGGTCGGGTTGGCGATGCGGGAGTAGCACCAGGTTGGTATCCTGTAACCAAGGGCAGCCTCCATTTCATCCGAATCGCGGTACGCCTGGGATGTGGTCAAATAAATCGGCTCAATAATGGAGCCCTGGTTAAAATCGAGCGCCTCCTGCATGGAGTAAACACCATGTGTGGCAATCGTATCTTATACTCCCGTTGCCATTTCCAGGCTCTTTCTGCTGCCTCAAGATATTGATTCATATACAGTTAAATTAAGTACTAACATCCGACTTTTGAAATTTGATTATTGAAATCTGAGTCCACTCGAAAAATTCTTCTTTACCGCTAAGTCGTTAAGACACCAAGTTTTAAATAATTGAATATGAATAATTTGCATTTCTGTATCTCTGAGTCTCTGCATCTTTGCGTCCTTGCGTCCTTGCGTCTCTGCGTCTCTGCGTCTCTGCGTCCTTGCGTCTCTGCGTCTCTGCGTCTCTGCGTCCTTGCGTCTCTGCGTCTCTGCGTCTCTGCGGTTAAGGAGATTTTGGCTTTTCGGAGAAGGCTCAAATTAAAAATCTGAGATTTAAGATTATGGGACCACTTTGCTGTATCAAAAATAGTTAAAAAACTCACAACACGATCTGTCTGAAAAAAAAGTTTATCCATTGCGCAGGCAAAGGAGATGGATTTCAGGGAATTTCTTTGTTACTTTGTTCGCTTATTTTGCGAGTCTGGTCACGAATATTCTGAATAATTCAAACCTGCTGCAAAAGTTAAACAGACCCTAAATCTCTTCACATGAATAGAAATAAGTTATCAGGCCGCTTAAGACTAATCCTTTTAATTGCCCTGGTACTCCCGGCAGGAATGCAAGCCCAGGAGCCCTTATCGATGAAAAATCTTACAGGGACATGGTCGGGGTCGTTGAAGGTAAAAAGCCTGCAGCTGCGGCTTGACATGAATATATCGTACAATGAGACCGACAGTTTGATCGTGACATTCGACAGTCCTGATCAGGGAATACTCGATCTTCCCACCGATAAAGTTGAGTTGATTGAGGACTCAATCGTTGTTTCGGCGCAGGGTATAGGAGGAAAATTCGTGGGTAAAATCAGCAAAGGAGCCTCTTCCATCAAAGGATTATGGCAACAGGGAGGAATGTCGTACCCGCTGATTCTTCAACGACCGGAAAAAAAGGTGACCTATAACCGGCCTCAGGAACCGAAGCCCCCTTTCCCTTACAGGATTGAAGAGGTGACTATTCCGAATGTTGCCGGAGGATTTGAATTGGCTGGCACGTTGACCCTGCCGGAAAAAACCGGGCGTTACCCGGTTGCCATTCTGTTAACCGGTTCGGGACCACAAAACCGGGATGAAGAACTATTCGGGCACAAGCCCTTCCTGGTATTGGCTGATTACCTGACCCGTCAGGGATTTGCCGTATTGCGATACGACGACCGCGGCGTGGCAAAGTCGAAAGGTGATTTTAAAACAGCCACTACACCTGACTTCGCCGATGATGCTGAAGCGGCGCTCGTTTTTTTGAAGAAACATCCGGAAATCGATTCAACAAAAATTGGTTTTATCGGTCACAGCGAAGGGGGGGTGATTGCTTCCATTGCTGCCTCCCGCCGCATTGATGTTGCCTTTATCCTGCTCATGGCCTGTCCCGGCCTCACAGGTGAACAAATTCTTCTGCTACAGTCGGCCCTGATATCAGCATCGGAAGGGGCGGATGAGAAAAGCATCAAAATGAATGATAAGCTTAGCAAAGATATCTATCTGGTTTTGAAAAAGAACAGTGATAACATCAAGGCAGGAGATAAAATCAGATTGCTGCTTGCCGCTTCCGATAAAAAGAATGCAAAAGACACCAGTTACCATCCGATGTCAGAACCGGAGCTCACTGCCCGCATTGAAAGCCTCACATCTCCTTGGTTCCGCTGTATTCTCACCATCAATCCGGAACAATATCTCTCAAAAGTGACCTGTCCGCTGCTGGCCATCAACGGGAGCATGGATCTTCAGGTTCCGCCGAAAGAAAATCTCGAAGCCATTGAAAAAGCGCTTATTTTCGGAGGGAACTCCTCCTATAGGATTGAAGAACTGAGCGGGCTGAACCACCTGTTTCAGACAGCCACCACAGGGAGTCCGGCGGAATACGCCAGAAATGAAGAAACCATCACCCCGGCAGCGCTTGAGCTGATGGGGAAATGGCTTGAGGAGCAAAAAAAGTAACAAAAAAAAGTGACAAAGTAACAAAGTAACAAAGTAACATTAGACCCTGTTACTCTGTTACTCTGTTACTCTGTCACTCTGTCACTCTGTTACTCTGTTACTCTGTTACTCTGTCACTCTGTCACTCTGTCACTCTGTCACTCTGTTACTCCCTTATCGTTGTATGTTCATTTTCCTGGTATCAACAACTTTTCCCCCGCTGACCAACCGATAGAGGTACATGCCATTGCCAAGTGATGAGGTTGAAACCTCGATGCGATCGGCCCCTTGTTTTACGGGTTCCGATTTCAAAATTCTTCCGGTGATATCAGAAATTTCCAGCACCATAGCCTGGTTGATTGAATGAAGCTGGATGGTTGTGGTATTGCCTGCAGGATTTGGGAAATTCTGTCCAAGGAAGGCAGCATGATTTTCTGCTTTTTCGTTGATTCCAACCCCGGCCATAAACCAGTCATAGGTTTTCTTCAGCACATCATTCCTGACGGCTGCCGTTTGAACCATCTCCAGTCCGACGCCAAAATAGACAACTTTAGCCTGGTCTTTCATGGATTTAACCGCGCCAGTTTTTGTTAGGGTGGTATTATAATAGAAAATGGCTGTTGCATTTTGCAGCGGATTGATCTGATCGGGGTACATGTTGCCGGCATAAACGTCAACGATATTGGATGTTGCGGTGGCACCATAGATAGGATCGGCAGTATTCGCCACCAGTTTATTGTTGGCAGTACTTCCGTCGTCCACATAGGCTGCTTTCAGATAGTTTGTGTAAAGATCCTGGGTAACCGGTGTACCATGATTTCCGGTAGCTCCGCTCATGATATCCCAACCGATATCCTGTCCGGCAACCAGCAGATTTTTTCCATTATCAACGAATGATTTCACCGCGATGGCTTCAGGGTCGGTAAAGGCCGGGAAAGTCCAGGCACAGTTATAATAAATGTTTAAAACTTCTGTCAGAATCCCTGCAGACTTTGCCTGAACGAAGAGGTTTGATTTCATAACAGCAAGGTGATCGCATCCGGCTTCCTTCAGTCCCGTAATATATACATCCTGATGCAGCGTAGCATTGTCGTCGCCAGCTGCATTTACAATCAATGTGTGCACATTTGAAATAACCCGGGCGGTAAAATATTTAACCGGGGCGGTGGGATTGCTTACTGATGAAAGTTCGAAAGTAAATTCTTCAAAACCAGCGGTATCACCCGGAGTAACATGCAGTGTGAGCGCTTTGGATACTCCCTTGACCAGATCAACGACTGTGCTGTCGGAGAATGTCTGCCCATCAATTTCAAAACTTGAATTCCAGCCCATTGGCGGTGCTGAGATCAACTTCAATTTGAATGCTTCTGTTCCTGCAATATTGCTGTTGGCCATCAATTCAAAATCTGTAACCATTCCCGGTTGTCCCAGTTTCATCAGGCTGTCGGCAGTGTTGAGATCTCCAATATACAGGTTGGTGCCATTGATGGCAGGAACCACTTCACCGGAGAGGATTTCCTGATGACTTTCGGCAACAGAAACGGCAATTTCGCAGTTTTCAACCACGCAGGGCACGCTGTTGTAGGCTGCCGGTACGGTATAGGTGTATGTTTTTTCAACCAGAGAGCCTTGGGTTGTTGTTGTAACCGCATCACCCCATTGCCCGGTGATCAGGTATCGAAGCATCCTCATGTGATGATAGAGATTACCTGCTCCGCCATTTGTCTGAGGACCGAGAACATTATTCTGAAGCAGGGCGACATTGATATAGTTTGTCGGTTTGCTGCTGCTGGCTGTGTAGTACAATTCAACATGTACGGTCAGTTCGCGTGTAGCGGCATTGAAAGATGATTCAACCCCGATATTGACCGGTGATGGCTGTTGCAGCGTGATTTCCGAATAGGTAGTCCAATCTCCGCGGTTCAATGCGGTGGCTGATCCGGTAAAAACATGCCTGTTGACGGTTCCTGAAGGGTAACCACCAAGGGCGGTCTGGCCAGCCAGTGCATCGCCGAATGGCGTCCGGTAATCAGGTTCACCGGTGCCCGGGACAGCAAAAGAGCCCTGATGAATGGCAATAATAACTGCTCTTCCCGGATGATTTGCCAGGATGGATGCCGCAATGGCATGACCATCCGGACAATATTGACAGTGAATTCCTGTATATTCTTCCAGCACAGCATTCTTGTTGAGAGGCTGGGTTGTTGTAAGTGTCTGGGCTTGCACTGTCATCAGGCCGCCTGCAAGGATCAATAAGAGGGTGAAGATTTTTTTCATGTTTTTCGGGTTAGGGTTATAACATAACAAGCTACAAATGTATACAATAATTTACATATTTTTGACATCCGGAACGATTATTCACCCCGGCTCAGGAAAAAATGAAAACTGCCTGTGAGGATTTATCTTTATCTTTGCTTTGGGAAGACGTGACGCGTGACACGTGACGCGTGACTGCCAACTGCCAACTGCCAACTGCAGATTGTAATTTTTAATTTGTATTTCACCCTGAATGCAGTTTCTCCGGTAGATGGCCGGTATCACAAAGCAACAGAGCCTCTGGCGTTCTATTTTTCGGAGGGAGCCATCATTCGTTACCGTCTTTTGGTCGAAGTGGAGTATTTCATCGCTTTGTGCAAAATTCCTTTGCCTCAACTCAGTGGATTCAATAAGAAGATTTTTCCAAAACTGCGTAACATTTATGAAAAATTCTCCTCTGACGATGCATTAAAAGTAAAACAGATAGAAACTCAGACCAACCATGATGTAAAGGCCGTTGAGTACTTTCTGAAAGAGCAGTTCGACTTGCTCCACTTAGAGTCATTCAGGGAGTTTATACATTTCGGGCTTACTTCGCAGGATATCAACAACACGGCTTTTCCACTGGCGATGCGGGATGGCTGGCACGAAATCATGGAGCCGGCGCTTGAAACCATCTATGCCCGTTTGCTGGACCGTTCAAGGGAATGGAACCACATTCCCATGCTGGCCCGCACACATGGTCAACCTGCCTCACCCACCACGGTCGGCAAGGAACTTTATGTTTTTGCAGAACGGCTGGGGATGCAGCTGGCGTTGCTGGAAACGATACCCATTTCGGCCAAATTCGGCGGAGCTACCGGAAATTTCAATGCCCATCATGTGGCATATCCTGATGTTGACTGGGTTGAATTCGCCAACAAATTTGTCGGTGAAACCCTTGGACTTGAGCGCTGTCAAACCACTACGCAAATTGAACACTATGACAACCTTGCTGCTTTTTTCGACAATCTGAAACGCATCAATACCATTCTGATCGATTTGGACCGTGATCTTTGGGCCTATATTTCAATGGATTATTTTAAACAAACAGTCAAAGCGACTGAAACCGGCTCATCAACCATGCCTCATAAGGTGAACCCCATTGATTTTGAAAATTCGGAAGGCAACCTGGGAATGGCCAATGCTGTTTTTGAACATTTGTCGGCAAAACTTCCCATTTCGCGTCTGCAACGCGACCTCACCGACTCTACCGTGATCCGGAACATAGGCGTTCCCTTTGCCCACTCACTCATCGCTTTTAAATCACTCGTTAAAGGCCTCGACAAACTGATCATCAACGAATCGAAACTCAGGGAGGACCTCGACGAAAACTGGGCGGTGGTTTCTGAAGCCATTCAAACCATTCTTCGACGCGAAAACTATCCGAACCCTTACGAAGCGCTGAAAGCTTTGACCCGGGGGAAAGGCGGAATTACGCAATCCACGCTGCTCAGGTTTATCGAAGGTTTACAAATAGAGAAAAAAGTGAAGGAAGAGTTAAAAGATATTACACCCGGAAATTACATTGGCATCATCCCAGACCTTGGAGAAACAGAGGTGGAAAAGAAGGCAAAAGGCAACATAAAAAAGCAAAAGTCAAAATAGAAGAAGGATGATGCTCCGGCTGTTAAAAACAAACCAATTAGATTTCAGCGTCAAAAAGTTGTGGAGCGACCAGCCCCTGGTCATCATCATGGCGCTGGCCATTGTATTCCGTCTGCTTGCAGCAATTTTTGCCAGGGGATGGGGTATGCTGGATGATCATTTTCTGGTGATCGAAGCGCCTCAATCGTGGGTTTACGGGTATGATTACAATTCCTGGCTTCCCGGGAGCAAAGACAATGTGGGTCCCAGCGGTCATAATTTTTTCTACCCGGGAATCCTTTTTCTGCTTTTTAAGGTAATGCAATGGCTGAATATCCAGGATCCCCAGGTCAAAATGCTTATTGTAAGAGTTTTACATGGTGCATTTTCCCTGATCACGGTCTATTACGGGTTTCGGATCGTTGAAGAGCTTTCCGATAAACGATCTGCAAAACTGGCGGGGATCCTGCTCGCGCTCTACTACTTTATGCCCTGGAGCGGCGTCAGGAACCTGGTGGAGTCGGTATGCATCCCTTTTCTGATGCTGGGGTTCTGGCAAATAATCAGCCCCCGGAACATGCCCAAACGGTTTAACACCTGGTTTCTGGCCGGTATTTTTTTCGGGCTTGCTTCTGATGTCCGGTATCAATCGGTCCTGTTCCCGGCGGGAGTTTTCCTGCTGATGTTCTTCCAGGGAAAATGGAGGGAATCTGCAGGAGTTGCCGTCGGAGTCGTGGTTTCATTCTTTTGTATTCAAACCCTGATCGATCTGTTTATCTGGGGATATCCCTTTGCTGAGTTCCTGGGTTACATTGAGGTCAACATCACCGGGCGATACTCCTATTTTACGCAACCCTGGTACAATTATTTCCTTACCGTAGGCGGGATTCTGCTTCCGCCAGTCAGCCTGTTGCTTTTCTACGGGTTCTTCCGCGGCTGGAAACGATATATCATCCTCTTTTTCCCCACTGCACTCTTTTTCGCATTTCATTCCTATTTTCCGAACAAGCAGGAACGTTTCATCCTCCCTTTTATCCCGTTCTTCATCATGGTTGGATCCATGGGATATTATCGTTACATGGTCTCGTCGGCGTTCTGGATGAAGCGAAAAAAATTGCTGAAGGCTTGCTGGATCTTCTTCTGGACAATCAACCTGATCCTCTTAACGGGTCTGAGCTTCATGTATTCAAAACGTGCGCAGGTAGAATCGATGTACTATCTGTCAAAATATCCCTATGTTAAAACTTTTATCATCATGGATGAGGATGAAAATGTTCCCTTACCACCCTTGTTTTATACCGGGAAATGGCCTGATTACCCTGAAAAACTTTCTTCGGACACAACTGTATTTCAAAGAGTTGCATACATTGCGGCAAAGCCGAAATTTTATCACCCTCAGTTTTTTCTATTTTCCGGAGCCGGGAACCTGAATGTCAGGGTTGAAAAAACCAGGAAGTATTTCCCGTCTATGGTTTATGAAACGACCATTGAACCGGGATTTATCGACGAGCTTATGCATTTTCTAAATCCAGTGAACAAGGCGAACAAGGTCTATATTTACCGGAACCGGGAGTTTTATCCATCAAAGGTTGAATGACGCCTATGCGAATAAACCTTTTCAGGTCATCCGACTTTTTAAAAAATTCAGCCAAACTGGTCGCGGGAACAGCCATGGCGCAAGCCATTTCGTTTCTTGTCACCCCGTTGATTACCCGATTGTACACCCCTGCGGATGTGGGCGTTTTCACCTTTTTTATCTCCATTGCGGGAGGGATCGGATTAATCGCCACCCTGCGGTATGAGATGGCGGTGGTTCCGCAAAAGGAAGAAAAAGATTCGGTCAATGTCGCTTTCATTGCACTAGGCATCGCCTTCTTTTTGTGTCTGGCTCTGACCGCAATCATCCTCCTGGTAAATTTTCTTTTTCTGCCAGGGCTTTTAACCAATCCGGTTTACAGGCAATGGATCTATCTTCTCCCGGTGATGGCGTTTATGGTGGCTTCCGGGAATGTTTTTCAGCAATGGTATAACCGTAAAAAGGAGTACCGTACCCTGGCAACCGCAAAAGTGGTCAATGCTGCCGGCAACAATTTCCTGACGCTTCTGTTGGGATTTTTGGGTATCGGGGTATGGGGATTATTGGCTGGCAATTTTTTCGGGTTGCTGGTCTTCAACCTCTTTTTCGTGATTGGCATTTTGATGCGACACCGCGAAAACCTCCGTCACTTCGATATCTCTTCTCAAAAATCGCTCGCCCGGAAATACAAAGATCTTCCATTGGCCAATACCCCGCAGATATTGGTTGAGCTCGTCCAGGTTTATGGCATCATATTTCTGCTGCAGGCTTTCTTCTCTGCTGAAATCGTCGGATGGTATTCACTTTCCCAGCGGTTGCTCCAAGCCCCGCTTACCCTGATCGGAACCTCCTTTGCCCAGGTTTTTTACAAAGAAGCATCGGAACGGCATGTCAACCAGGGCAACCTCACCGATTTGACGAAAAAAACCATAAAAATGGCTGCAATCGTGGCTTTTCTGCCACTCATCACCATGCTGACAATGGGGCCATGGTTAATCGGTTTTATCTTCGGACCGGCCTGGCATGAAGCGGGTGTTTACGCGAGGATTCTGGCGCCCTGGCTGTTTTTTGATTTTATCCGCGCGTCCATCTCCTATACCCCGATCATCATCGGAAAAACCCGTACCATGTTTTATATAACCGTTATCGGCGCTCTGCTGATGATTGCCCAGATATCTCTCGGAGGGCTGTTTTTTAAAAACGAAATCCTCAGTTTAATCCTTCTTTCCGGCACACTGAGTCTTTATTCGATCGGCGTTATTTTGTGGATCGTCCATTCCGTGAAAACAGAAACAACATTCAGCAGGGCTTAAAACCCTGAAAGTTCATCATAGAGCATTTCGCGTTCCAACAGCTTTTTATCCACATCCAATTCATCTTGGGCATACAACCTGGCAGCAGTTCCCAGGCTCCTTCGTAAATCAGCGCTTGCAGCCAGCCGTAAAATGGCTGCAGCAAGTTGATCGGTGTCCCGTTCATTGACCAGCAGTCCGGTCTTTTCATGGGTGATCACATATGGAATTCCGGCGTGATTGGTCGAAATAACCGGCAGTCCGGCCGACATGGCTTCAATGATCGAACCGGGAATTCCCTCTTTATTTCCATTTTTTGCCGTGATGCTCGGATGTACAAATACATCTGCACTTTTGAACAACCCGAGATGTTCCTTTGACCTGTATGCGACAAACCCCTGCATGAATATATTTTTAGCGCCTGTCGATGCAATTTGTTCCCTGATCTCCTGCTCCAGCTTTCCGTTGCCGACCATATACAATTGAATTTTCCGGGTTGACAACACAGTTGCTTTGTTGAAGGCATCAATCAGATAACGGTGACCCTTTTTCTCCTCCAGATGACTGATGATCAAAAAGTTGATGACATCCTTGTTGGTATAACTCCGGTCCATTACAAACTGAGATGCATCGGTGCCGAAATAATGCAGCCTGATTTTCTCCTCAGGACAACCGAGTGCGATCAGATCCGCCCGCATATCCGGCGACATGGCCAGGATCATCTTAATCGCGGGATTAAAAAACACCGATCTTTTCAGCATGGTCAAACCGAGACCCTGGTATTTGGCAGGAAATGAGGTACAATCATGGCCGTAAAATGATACAACCGCCGGGATGTTTAATTTTCGGATCGCTTTTGAAAACAGGATCGCTTCAACTCCAAAGTGCACATGGATCACATCCGGGGCCATCACTTGCACCCATTGAATCAGTTTTCGTTCATCCGAAGGCGAAAATTCTAAAAACCGGCTGCAGAGAAATTTACCAAGCAACCCATGCGGTGCCTGGTAAACGGGATAGCGGGAAGCAATTGCCTGATAGAGATCACTCTCCAATTTATCCGTAAAACCTACAGATGGTTGATAGCGGTCATAATGCAAAATCTGATTGCTGACGAATGATGTCGAAGCGTGTAAAAAAGTACGGAGCAGATGGGTCACGTGTCGTTGCATAGAATCCCCATGGTCAGGTTAAACAGGTCGGTGGCTATGCAAGGTACTCCATTTCCGCCATATCAGCAAAATTAAATTGTGCGGACTAAACAGCTCAATGTAAATAAACGACAGAAACCCGCCGATATCCTTGATGGTAAGCGTAGAAAGTCTGATCATCCCGAGGTGGCGCTTCAACCGGAATTGCAGGGAGGCCAACTTTATTTTAATGGATCTGTTTTCAGGATATTTATTTTGAAAATACCCGATGGTCCTGATCTGGGAGTTGATAAAATTGGACTTGTCCTGATGATAATTCTCCGCGTGAACGACATAATGAAGAATTTTTTGAGGGATATACCTGTACCTGAAAGAGGAATGCGAAAGCAGTTCCAGATAGCATGCCCAATCGACGCTGCCCGGATGATCAGCTGAAACCTGCCTGAATTCGCAAACCATCCGGCTTTTGTTGAAAACCAGCAACCCCGGTGTAATCAAAAAGTTGACCTTCGCGATTTTGTTAAATGAAAGCCCTGGATTGTAATAAAACACCGGTCTGTGGTTATGATATTGCTCGTATTCAACATATCCGTTCAGCAGAAAAAAATCGAAATCAGCCGGCAGGTTTCGTTCCATGACAGAAAAGTAGGACAATCCGACATAATCATCCTGATCGATGAAGGTAATATATGTACCGGTGGACAGATGCTTGCCAACGGTCCTTGACTGCGCGACACCCAGGTTATCCTCGTTTCTTTTCACCACCAGGATAAGGTTTGCAATCCCGGTGATCCCCTGATTCACCAGCATGAAAACATGATCAGCATCAGATTCGGCCGAGTCAACGATCACGATCAATTCAACACATAAATTTCCGGAGGAGGCCTGAAAACTTGCAACGATGGAATCGACCAGCCGGGGAAGGAATTTCTCCCCCCTGTAAAAAGGAATCACGATGGAAATATCGATTCCTCGGGCTTTTTCACTGACATCCATTTCATTTTTTTTCTTCATGCGAGCAATCAGTCAGGAGCCAAAAATATGAAAATCTCATGGAAATAGTCCATAAAAGTTTCCGCCATGCCCCTGAATGTGTCAAAAAGGAATGAATTAAAAATTTAGTTCTAATTTTACCAAAATTTTTATCGTCCTATAATGATGCAACCATTTGTTTCCGTTATCATTCCCTGCTTTAATGAAGAAAAATTCATCGGAACGATCCTGGATAACCTGATTTCCCAGGATTATCCCCACGACCGCATGGAAATCATGGCCGTGGATGGCAACAGCAAGGACCAAACCCAGCGCATCATCAAAGAATATGCTGTAAATCACCCATTTATCAAGTTGGTGGTCAATGAGCGGCAATATGTTCCATTTGCCCTGAACATGGGCATCCGGCAATCAAAAGGGGATTTTATCATCATTCTCGGGTCACATGCGGAATATTCGTCCGATTATATCTCAGCATTGATTAGAGCATCCTTATCATTGGACGCCGATAACGTCGGCGGTTTGTGCAAGGCTAAACCTCCCGACGACACGCTTGGCGCACTGGCAATCTCCAAAGCAATATCCTGTTCCTTTGGCGTGGGGAATGCGCATTTTCGCATCGGGTCAAAAGGAATAAAAAAAGTGGACACGGTCACATTCGGGTGCTACAAACGTTCGGTTTTTGACAGGATCGGTCTTTTTGATGAAGAACTTTTACGCAATCAGGACGATGAATTCAATGCACGGCTTGTAAAAAGCAAGGGCAGTATCTATCTTATTCCCGATATTTCCGTGACCTATTTCACGCGTAAGACGGTGAAGTCGATCGTAAAAATGTTTTTCCAATATGGTTTGTTCAAGCCATTGGTTTCGCTCAAAATAGGCAAGCCCACGACCATCCGGCAGCTGGTGCCGTTTTTCTTCGTTTTATTCTTATTGACAACCATTCCATTATCCTTTTTTTATCCCTTTTTCGGGTTGATGCTGGCCGCCGTGATGAGCATCTATTTACTGACGGCGCTGGTATTCTCCGTTAAAGTTGCAAGTGCAGCCAAACGGGCCGGCCTGATCTTTTTTCTTCCCTGGCTGTTTTTCCTCATCCACCTCGCTTATGGCTGGGGTTATTTGCGAGGGATCATCCAATTTATCATCATGCATCAGAAAATCAACATGGTAGGACATACAAGATGACCAGCCGGGATCAACGAAAAATGGCCCACCGGAAAATATTCCTGGCACTATTATTCGCCATCGCTTTTACCATTCCTTTAAGCAAGGTCGTTTTGCCCTGGCTGATTGTGTTACTTGCGCTTAACTGGCTGATTGAAGGGGAGTACCTCAAAACATTTCCGTTGATTTTTAAGGAAAGAACCCGGTTTTTCATATTCTCATTTTCGTTTCTTTATATCTTGTACCTGATCGGACTCATCCATACAACTAATTTTCAATATGCCGGTGAGGATCTTGGGATGAAATTATCCATTCTCCTTTTTCCATTGATTTTTGCCACTTCACGTTTTCCCATCCTCGGTAAAAAAGAGACCGGGGTGATTTTGAGGGTCTTTGCAGCCGGTTGTATCGCCGGAAGTCTGATTTTTCTGGGACGGGCATGCTATCATACTTTTTTTCTCCACCAGTCCGGGGCATTTTACTATACAAGTCTCGCCTGGAACTTTCACCCGAGCTATTATGCCTTGTACCTTACTTTTGCCGTTTCGAACATTCTCTGGTTTTTTCTCGTGGCTCAAAGTGTCAAAGGATTTCTGAAAACAGCCATGCACGTGCTGATTCTTCTCTTTTTCACCCTGATGATCGTTCTTTTGAGTTCAAAATCAGGCCTTCTGATATGGCTTGCCGTTGTTGGTTTTTACGTTGCCATTCTGGCCTTCAGGTACAAAAGATGGCTTACGGTGGCGGTATTCCTTCCTTCGGCATTGATTGCGTTTTTTCTTTTTATGGTGATTTTCCCAAGCGCATCCGGACGGGTTTCACAGGCAAAACAGGATCTGGCATCCGCCGACACGGCACAAAACGCCAGCAGAAGTACCAATGAACGTGTTTTAATCTGGAAGTCTTCACAGGAAATTATAAAACAGAATGGTATTTTTGGCGTCGGAACCGGTGATGTCAGAGATGAGCTGATGGCAGAATACCAGCGCAGAGAAGTCATGGGGGTTTTGAAACATTATCTTAATGCTCATAATCAGTACGTTCAGACGTTCATTGCACTGGGAATAATTGGCCTGCTTCTTTTGGTAACCATGATCGTCATGCCCGCCATTTATTCCATCAAAAAGGAACATTACCTCTATTTTGCCTTTTTATTCATGACCGGGATCAGCATGTTTTTTGAATCGATGTTTGAACGGCAGGAAGGCGTTGTGTTTTATGCGTTTTTCAACACGTTGCTTTTCGCTTCTGCATTTGCACTGAACGAACCGGAACCTGTAAAAGATTAAACCGATATTTGCGTAATATTCAGAGTTTGTTGAAATTTGATTTTAAATCCCTTTGGGAATGTTACAAACAGAAAACTTTAAACCTGATTCATTCACAATTAATAAAATAGTTTCTTTCCCTCTAAATGAATAATTCAATACAAATTAAAAATTCAAGCAGCCTCTAATCTTTGAATAAAACTCCACCATTGATGATGGTAAAAATTTCTGCAGTCATTATCACTTTTAACGAAGAAAAAAACATCTCCCGTTGCCTTGAATCGTTGCAGGATATTGCGGATGAAATCGTTGTGGTTGATTCGTTTTCAACCGACCGCACCAGGGATATCTGCTTGAAATCCGGGGTGCGTTTTCTTGAGCATCCCTTTGCAAGCTACAACGAACAGAAGAATTTTGCGGTTTCCCAGGCACATCATTCGCATGTACTTTCGCTGGATGCCGATGAAGCCCTATCCCCGGCTTTACAGAAATCCATCCGGCATGTAAAGCAGAATTGGGATTCCGATGGTTTTTCGATGAACCGGCTGACCAATTATTGCGGAAAATGGATCAGGCATGCCTGGTATCCCGATACAAAACTCAGGTTATGGGATATCCGTAAGGGGAAATGGGACGACAGCATTGTTCATGAAAAAGTAGTGATGGAGCCGGGTTCAGTCGTCAAACACCTGGAAGGCGACCTTCTTCATTATTCATTCTACTCGCTGGATGAACACCTCAACCAGCAAAAGAAATTTGCCACCATGTCGGCCAATGCACTCTTTTCAAATGGGAAACGAAGCAACCTCCGGAAAATCATCCTCAACCCTGCCATCAATTTCCTCAAGCTCTATCTCCTCAAACAAGGTTTCCGCGATGGGTACGAAGGTTACCTCATTGCAAAAATTTCCGCCATCACCGTATTTATGAAATATACCTTTCTGATGGATTTGCAGCGAAGAAACAAGAAAGAGAAAGTATAACTGATTCAGGCTCCAACAAAAAAAACATGATTGAAAGCATTGTAAAAAACGGGCGAAGCAGTAAAAGCGCCTACCCATTTTGTATTTTAATTCCCGCCTGGAATAATCTGGAATATCTGAAGCTTTGCATCGGCAGCATTCTGAAAAACTCTCATTTCGAAAACCAGCTGGTAATCATCGTCAACGAAGGCAACGACGGAACGCTTGAATGGGTGATGCAGCAACAGGAGGTTGACTATGTACACGCCCGGCAAAACATCGGAATTTGCTACGGGCTGAATATTGCCCGCTCACTGATAAAATCGGAGTATGTTGTTTATGTCAATGATGACATGTATTTGCTGCCCGATTGGGATTTGGCGCTTGACCGTGAAATAAAAAGCATCGGGCATAAAAACTTCATGCTGTCGTGTACCATGATAGAACCGGTTGACACCGGAAATTCCTGTGTGGTCGTGCGTGACTTCGGGCGCGACATCAGGAGTTTTGATGAAGCTGCCCTGTTGAAAGAATACCAGGGGTTGGCAACGTCCGACTGGAATGGAAGCGCCTGGCCGCCGAATGTGGTGCACCTCGATTTGTGGGATCTGGTGGGCGGTTTAAGCATTGAATTCAGTCCAGGGATGTACTCCGATCCCGATTTCGCACGAAAACTGTGGGAGACAGGCGTCAGGTATTTTAAAGGCAAGGGCAACAGCCTGGTATATCACTTTGGCTCGAAATCGACCAACAGGATCAAAAAGAACAAGGGCCGGAAGACCTTCATGCTGAAATGGGGGATATCGTCACGTACCTTTACACAAAAATATCTGAAGATGGGGCAAAAGTTCACCGGTTACTTTTCAACGCCCGATACGGGCAAACTTGAACTTGATTCATTGAAAAATAAAATCAAACGGGTCAAGAGCGCCTGGTAAATTACAATGAACCTCCTGCCGACCGGATTCCTCCGACAATCCTTTCGATGTCCTGGTCAGACAGGTTTGATCCCGAAGGCAGCGATAATCCGTGGCTGAAGAGATATTCCGAATGGCCGTTGAGGAAGGCAGGGTAATTTTTAAACACAGGCTGCATGTGCATTGGTTTCATCAATGGCCGCGAATCGATGTTATCCTTACCCAATGCCCTGATGACCGATTGTGCATTGACGGGTTCACCGGGTTCGGAGAATATGACCGAAGTCAGCCAGAAATTGGAGAAATATTTTTCCTCAGGTTCCGATTGAAAAAGCAAACCCGGGATGTCTGACAGCAACTCACGGTAGTGTTGATTGATGCGCCGGTGTGCAGCCACCCTGTCGTCGATCACCTCCATCTGGCCGC
>JAPLDG010000010.1 GCA_026391845.1 Bacteroidota bacterium
TACTTTCCTGAATTCATAGTTCCGCAGTTAGTACTGCAAAACTACAGGTCAATTCAAATCAAAAAATCAAAGAACGCTTATATTATATTTAATTTCAATAGCTTACAACAAAAAACAAAAAGTTAACGCATCAGCAGTAATGATTGATTTACAATTTTCATGATATTTTCCAATGGCGGACATTTAAACCACATTGGTTTGGATTTACTGCAGATATTCGGTTTCATAGCCAAAGATGTCGGATTTTCTGCAAATGGGGAATCCTGGTTCGGGTAAATCAGTTTTGACCAGGTTGAACCCGGGGGTACTTTTGTTTTGAAAATTCACTAAAATTCACATGTCATGGAAACAAAAATTATCAAAGGAGATTTGGTCAGGGATAGAATCTTCGGGGAAGTTAAAACCGCAGTAGCCGGTCTTCAGCAACAATATCACAAGGTTCCGGGGATTGTGTTTCTTGGATTCGCCTGTGTTCCGCTTGCAAAATACAACATCCCGATGCATGTGCAAATGGCTCAGGCGATGGGATTCAATGTTTTTACAGAGATTATGTCCAACGATGCTCCCGAGCAGGATGTGTTTGACATGATCGACAGGTTGAACTGCAGAGACGAGCTCGATGCAATCGTCCTGCTTCAGCCGCTGCCTGAACAGTTAAATCCCATAAGGATTGTAAACAGGATCGATCCTGCCAGGGAAGTAGAGGGTTTTCACCCGGTGAATATGATGAGCACGATGATCCCGGATATTCAAACAAGCCGCTATCCGATGTGTTTGCCGGAAGCATTGTTTGAGATGTTCAGGGAGGCAGATGTTCAAACCCGGAAAGATCAGGAGTGGGTATTTTTGCTGGATGAGGGATTCTTCTCAAATACACTGACAAAGATGATCGTCAGGGCTGCGGCATCCAGGGTTGTGCCCGATGATTGTACCGTATCCTTTGTAAATAAAGCGTCTGAAAAGCTCGCGGAACATTGTAAAAGGGCCGATTTCCTTGTTGTGGTTACCAAAACGCCCGAATATATTCAACCTGAATGGTTGAAGCCCGGAGTTTGCATCATCGACATCTATTCCAACCTGGTTAAGGAAATCCCCTCGAAAACAGATCCGGATAAACTGGTTCCGGTGATCAGGGGCGGGGTGAATGTGGTTGCGGTTAACAACATAGCCAGCGCGATTCTCCCGATCCCGGGAGGGTTGATGACGGTGGTCATGGCAATCCTGTTCCGCAACAGCGTGAGCTCATTTAAAACCAGGATAAAAGAGAAGGTGGTTGTTTTTCCGGTTTTACAGGATTAAACAATGTATTTTTCTTGGTTTCCTGATTTTTTTAAAAGTTCATTGATCTCGTTTTTAAGCTCAACCATCTTGAGTTCCCGGTTAACAAAATACCTATTCATGGTTTTAAGTTCTTCCGTTTTTTTGTTTAAGATTACCTCGGCCTTTCGACGTTCAGTGATATCGAGCAAGACACCGGTCACTTTGATTGGCTGGCCATTCTCATTTTTAATTAATTCCGCAATAGAATTTATTGTTTTTTTTTCCGTGGAGTCGACCGGAATAATTTCATAGGTGATATTATTGATTGTGCTGGTTCTGTTTTTTTCAAGCAGGTCGACCATTGCCTGGATATAAGCAGGTTTATCGACCATGCAATTCAGAACATCTTCAGCCAGGAAATGATCATTATCCGATTTAATGCCATATATTCGTTTCGCTTCATCAGAGGCCCAGTAGATATTTTTATTTATATCATACTCCCAGCTTCCGATATGGCCTGCTTCCTGCGCATTTTTGTAACGGGCTTCACTCGTGCGCAATTTTTCTTCCGTTTTTTTTCTTTCGGCAATATCGCGGGCAACATGGAGCGATCCAATTACAACTCCCTTGTCGTTATGGAGTGGAGTTACATTGACGGAGAACCATCCGCCCAGGTGATCAATGAACATTTCGGCAGTATGCGATTTTCCGTCTTTCAGTAATTGTTCGTGTACACAAGAGGTGACTGGCTCATTTGTCTGATGTACGCAAAGGTAGCACCTTGAACCTACGAATGAGCCTGATGAAGCGCCAATGGCTTCAATCATGGCCTGATTGGCCCGGATCACTTTGTGTTCCCGGTCAAGAATACAGATGAGGTCAGGGGAGATATCAAAAATGTGTGCTAAATCGAAATCTTCAGATGACGGATGGTTATTTTGGTTCATGGTGATTTCCTACTGTGATATCAACAAGGAAAGTAAAAGTACGAAAAATTAACTGATTAAATACATAACGGTATTGTTTCAACTGATATTGCAGAATAGAAAGAGGCATTCATCGGGCAATTATTTGAAAAAGGAAAAATATTTATCACCGTTTTTTGTTGATAACTATACAGCCTCTTTGATCAAATTGACCCGAAAGCCATATAATTTTAGCGGCAATATTCAAAATTCAGACGACCATGAAAAACAATCAGCATATAAAGGTAAATGATTCAGTGGATAACAGGTTGGAAATATCTAACCACAGGGTTAAAGTTCCCGTATCCAAACTCTCTTCCGGGTCTGTGGCAGATAAATACCCTGTTGTTCTAGATGATGGCAGAACAATTGTTTATATCGCGGATAAAAGCCGGGAAAGGGAGATCCGGCTGCGGTATGGATTGCGAAAGTGAGTTTGAAATGAGGCCATGAGCCAGACTTTAATTCCTCTGGTTCTCCTGTTTTCCCCATGGATGATGAAATTACCGGATCAGAATTCAAATCTCAGATTTGAGATTTCAAATTCGAAACCTGAAACCTGAGATTTGATATTTGAACAGCGAACCAGTCGTCGACCCAAAACCATAACACAGGTATTTGTTGATACTTTTTATGGGTTGATCAAGCAGGTGTATAGGATCAAGAAGCAGTATAGGACATTGGACCTAACTGAAGAGCAGGACAGAGCATGGTTAGAGGATGGTTAGAGAATGGTTAGAGCAAGGTTTTCAGAGGAAGGTTAAAAAATCCGGGTGTGGAAGGACCTTGAATGATGCAACAAATATAATGTATCCGAAGCGAAATGGCAACTTTTTTTCTAATATACGTTAAGAAGGTTTCGCATGCTGGATAATCAAATTAGTTGGCGGGAATGTTATTGAAAAGGATAACAAATAACCTTCACATGTTCAAGGAGCAGCGGGCGGTAGTCGTTCACTGCTCTTTTACCCTTGAGGAAGATTGCCATTTCCAGCTTTCATCGAAGGCTACCATCAGTGATCACGATTCACAACACAAAAGCCAAATGCTTTACATGGAGGGAATTGGTGTAACATCTAATTCCCATTTCAGCGTGAAGGGTCAGGTGATGCAGTTCACGTTGTACTTTGAGCCGTTAGCGACCGATTGCAAAGTGTTTACCATCCATATTACAATGCAAGACCAACAATATCTTGCAGCGGTGGATGTGCCAAGGCGCCTGAATGACGTTTACCGGGTCGAATTGGAGGTGGCACCGTTTTAGGCAGCATGGATACCGGTTGCGTAGTTTCTGAGAAAAACTTACTTACTTACCTGAACCCTATAGGCGGAAAGTAAGTAAGCATGTTCTGGTGTTGGCCACATGAACCCATAACATAATAATTTCTTGGTGCTTTTTTCGTGCTGATCCTCATGCAGATGAAGAAGCCTCTATTAGGTAAGCGTAAAATATTCTTGTGCAACAGGTTCACTTTGATTAATTTGGCTGTGTAAACGAACTTCTAACGCCAACACCTTTAACCCCAACTACATGAAAAAGTTTGTACTCTTGCTTTTTGTTTTAGCATTCTGCTTGCAGGCAGTATCGCAGGTTAGCATCAGTGTCGATAACAGCACACCTGATCCGTCAGCGATGCTTGATGTGAAATCCGCGGTCAAAGGATTACTACCACCCCGGGTTTCATTATCGGCAACTAATCTCGCTACGCCTGTATCGTCACCGGCAATTGGTTTACAGGTTTACAACACAGCAACAGCTGGTATGGCACCCTATAATGTTAGTCCCGGCATTTATAGCTGGGATGGCGTGCAATGGGTACCGGTCATTGCTCCCAAAGGAGCAAACAGCGGTGATATGCAATACTGGAACGGTTCGCAGTGGGTATTGATCCCTGCCGGAAGCTATGGTCAGCAGTTGTTCTTTTGCAACGGGATACCTGTATGGGGAGGCTGTCCTCCTGTTCTTACCACGGCAGCGATCAGCAGTATTACAGCGAATTCTGCGGTTTCAGGTGGGAACATAACGCTGGATGGAGGACTACCTGTCTTAGCCAGAGGAGTGTGTTGGAGTACAAATCCAAATCCGACAATCATGGACAGCAAAACAACGGATGGAACCGGAACAGGAACCTTTGTGACCAGTATCACCGGGCTTTTACCCAATACAAATTATTATGTAAGGAGCTATGCTGCAAATGGCGCCACGACTGGTTATGGAAACGAACTCAACTTTACAACCCTTTGTGAATTCTATCCAACGGTCGGCGTTTCCATTGAAGCGTCAACAAATCCGGTTTGTGACGGGTCTATCGTGTCTATACAGGCCACGCCAACCAATGGAGGACTATTGCCGGTTTATCAATGGAAGGTTAATGGTTTTTCATTTGGTACAAACAATTCGGCCTATATGTACACCCCTGCAAACCATGATACCGTTCAATGCATCATGACATCCAGTCTTCCTTGTACCTCAACCCCGGCAATCTCAAATACCATCATCATAACGGTAAACCCAATGCTATCAGTTGGTGTGACCATTGCCGCTTCTGCGAACAATGTCTGTGCAGGCGACACGGTGACGTTTACCGCTACCGGAACCAACACAGGGACAATTTCCAATTATCAGTGGAAACTGGGAGGTAATGTAATCAGTGGCGCTACCAATGCAACCTATACCTATGTCCCAGCCAACAATGATGTTTTTACCTGTGTTCTGGCATCAAACCCTCCATGTACATTCAGTAACACGGCCACATCAAATGCCATTACCATGACGGTGAATGCAGTTCCTGAATCACCATCTTCCGGCACCCATATTCCTACTCAAACAGAGATCACGTGGAACTGGAATACTGTTCCTAATGCAACTGGATATAAATGGGGTACAACAAGCAACTACTCTGAGGCGACAGAAATGAGCACAGCCACAACCACAACCGAAACCGGTCTGACCTGTAACACGCTTTACACCCGCTATGCATGGGCATACAATGCCTGTGGGAATTCCGCCTTTGTCACCCTTTCACAATCAACCTCTTCCTGTTCGTTTGCCTGCGGTTCTTCTTTTACTGATTCAAGGGACAATCAAGTTTATACTACGGTTCTTATTGGCTCACAATGCTGGATGAGACAAAATTTGAATATCGGAACAAGGATAAATGGAACGGTGGAACAAACAAATAACAGCACAATTGAGAAATACTGTTACAACAATAATGACTCGAATTGCAATATATACGGTGCTTTATATCAATGGGATGAAATGATGCAATATGTAACTACAGCTGGTGTTAAGGGAATTTGCCCCACCGGCTGGCATATTCCAACACATAATGAATGGATTACCTGTACGACTTTTCTTGGAGGAACAGGTGTTGCAGGCGGGAAAATGAAATCTACCGGTACAATCGAAGCCTACAACGGTCTGTGGCATTCCCCCAACACCGGTGCAACCAATGTTAGTGGTTTTACAGCCATTCCGGCAGGTTACCGATACTACGATGGGACGTTCTACAGCATTGGCTACTTCGACCTCTGGTGGAATTCTAATGAGGATAATTATGGTAATGGCGGAACCTGGCTTATGGGGTATAATTACGGCTATGTAGACAGAATCCTTTATTACAAGAAAGACGGGTTTTCTGTCCGTTGCTTGCGAGATTAGGGTGCGCCATGAGCGCGAAGCAGCGAATGGAGCACACCATACAAAGCCAAGCGCATAACTGTTGCAATGACGATAGAAAACAATTGATTATTAACTTTTAACAAACAATTGAAAGGCCTATCGGTATCGGCTAACAGGAGCAGGTATCAAACCACCCTGCGGTGCTTCCCGATAATGCGGGAGGTCTTGAGCAGACAGGGAACAAGGGATGAATTGCAACTTTTATGTGAATGGTTAATCAACAAAGGTTTCTTTGATAATTAACTTGATTTTTTTGATTTCCTTTGTTTCCAGTTCCCCGATAATTTTTATAATCCTTGTCAAATCAATTGTTCGAATTTGATCAATTGCAATCCAATTATCATTTCCTTCGAAAACAAATTTAACTCTCGTCATATAATCCTTAGACTTAGAGGTAACAGGAGCAATAGTTATTGTCCTCAAATGTTTATTCATCTCATCAGGTGAGATTATTACACATGGTCTTGTTTTTCTTATCTCACTTCCAACTGTGGGATCAAGATTGACGATAATAATCTGATATTGTTTTATTTCCATTCCTCAAGATTTTCGTCGTTAAAGACGTCATCTATCAAAAGTCTGTCATCCCCATTTGCATGCATCTCTTGAAATGATTTTTCCCAACCTTGTCTGGGCTTTGAGACAGGTTTTAGAATAATTCTACCTTTTTCCAGAATCAATTCGACTTTATCTCTGATGTCATACTTCTCTAACAGATTTTTAGTCAATCTGATCCCTTTAGAATTTCCGATGTCGATCACTGATATTTGCATGTGTTTTGTGCTTATAATCACATTGTAATTACAAAAGTACACATTATTTCAATCAATCTCACATGTTGGTTTTTATTTTATGGCAGGTTATCTGGTGACAAGCCTTACACGATCAGCGGTGAGGGCATCGGCGTAGGCTATAGGAGGAAAGTAAGTAGGTTTGGGTGTCGGCATCTCAAACCATTACACAAGTATTTATTGTTACTTTATTCGTATTGATCATGAAGCAGATGAAGTAACAGTTGTTAGGGAATCGTAAAACGACTTGCATAACCAATTCACTTTGATTAATTTGGCTGTGTAAATCAGCAACCATCATCCTCACCCTCAACACCCAATCCCATGAAGAAGTTTGTACTATTGATTGCCGTTTTAGCATATTGCTTGCAGGCAACCGCCCAGGTTGGTATCAATACCGGCAATTTACCTCCTGATCCTTCGGCCATACTGGATGTAAATTCGGCAACCAGAGGCTCTTTGCTTCCACGCATGACACATACCCAGATTGAAGCAATTTCCAGTCCTGCGAATGGTTTACAGGTGTTTTGTACAACTGACAGTAAGATATATATCTTTGTTTCTGCCGTTAATCTGTGGAAAGAAATAGCTTATGGAACAGGTCTGTGGATTACTCCTAATACCGGGGCAACCAACAAAAGTATGTTTACAGCCATTCCCGCAGGTTATGGGGATTAGTTTCAAAATATGTATTACGTGTTCTACGATTTTGGTTACATTGCCAGCTGGTGGAGCGCTTCTGAACAGGAGAGCGGCTCACTTTTTGCCAATACCCGGTTTCTGGTTTACAACAACAGTAGTATTTACGTTCAACTTCGCAATAAAATAGAAGCATAATCAGTTCGTTGCCTTCGGAATTAAAGTGCACCATGAGCGCATAGCAGCGAATGGAGCACACCCTCAACATTCCCGAAGTCACTGAGCCAGCTACCGGGTTAAATGATTTCCTGTTTCCTGAATATCCTCCTCCTGTCCGGTCTGTTTTGGTTCCATCTTCTTGTCATCTGATATCTTAAAGGATATCGGAGCAGAGATTACGGGATTCTCGAACAAGTCGTTGACCCACTTGAGATGTTCTGCCGTTACTCCGCTTGCCTTGTTCATCCGATCCTGTGCTGCCATACTTTCCTTCACTCTGGTCATAATATCAATTTTTGGTACTTCAATTATTTCACTTTTTGTTTCTGTACAAATACCAACACAATCAGCACTGCCGCCACTACCAGGTCGACAACAGTCCAAACCTGCCTGCCCAGAGGGATCTTAGCAAGTGGCTGGAATAAAATTGCTAATCCAACAAACACAATAACCAGCGGAGTGTTTTTCCTTTCGGATTCGTAATAGGCAAGGATAGCAAATCCAATCACTGCAATGAATCTGATGAGTTGGTAATAGCCATAGGGTAACCGGAGGAGGCAGATCAGCAGGAGGACGGCAAGGACAATTCGAACCAGGTTTTCAGTTGAGGGTTTCATTTGTTGTATTTTTTTGTGATTTAAACAGGAATTCAGTTTTACAGCTATCCCGAAATTTATTTTACGTTCTTTGATTCTTCTTTCGGCTTCGGACAGGAGATCACGAAAGCCTTTCCTACTCTGTCCTCCGTGACAATCATTCCGCATTCCCTTATATAGCCTTGTCCGAATGGTGGGTCGCTGAGCTTCGCCGGTTTTGAAATTTTTTCTTTCATCCCTGCCTGTGCTTCCGGCATTCTCTGTGCTTTGCTGAAAGGCTTGTCCTGCTGAGGTAATTTTTCATTTGTTTCCATAGCATAAAGATTTTAAGGTTTAACATTTACGCATCAGGTAACAGGCGGAAACTGAAGGAGAGGAATGTTACGGAACATTTTTGACCTTGAAGTCCGCATCGTTTTACCACCGCAGTGTTCAACTCGGTTGGTTCCCATTTAAGGAATCTTGATGCAATGCAAAGATAATGAAAAAAAACGGAATGTCAGTGAAAATTTACTAAACGACCGATTATACTAAAACCAGCGCTGAAAGCGCGTAATATGATTAACCGTGGGTGAAGCCCGCGGTGATTTATGTGCCGCCACTCCGTGGCTGATTAGTGACAAAATCCGTCCCTGAGCCAAATGCTGTATATAGCGGGACCCGGATTACCATCTATATCCCATTTCAGGGTGAAAGGTCAGGTGTCGTCAATCCAAACCATAACACAGGTATTTGTTGATGTTTTTTTTGTGTTGACCATGAGGCAGATGAAGAAATATCTGTTAGGTAAGCGTAAAATATTCTTGTGCAACAGGTTCACTTTGATTAATTTGGCTGTGTAAATTAGCAACCATCATCCTCACCCTCAACACCCAATCCCATGAAGAAGTTTGTACTCTTGATTTGTATTGTAGCATTCTATTTGCAGACGACTGCCCAGGTGGCCATCAATTCCGAGAACAGCGGTCCTGATCCATCAGCCATGTTGGATGTGAAATCATCTGATAAAGGACTGCTTCCTCCCCGAATGACCCATGCAGCGATCAAGGCCATCCCCAATCCCGCGAATGGTTTGATCATTTTCTGCACGGATTGCGGAATCGATGGCAATGGCGCTTTCTTTGTTTTTTTTGGTGACCGGTGGAATACCCTGATGATATGCAGTTCTCCGGATGATCCTGCTGCCGGTGCACATGTGCCATTCAATGATCAGATCATCTGGAACTGGAACCCTGTAACTGGAGCTTCAGGGTATAGGTGGAACACCACCAACAATTATGGAACATCCACGGATAATGGTAATCTTGCAACAAGAACGGAAACCGGTTTGGTGTGCAATACCGCATATCAACGTTTTATATGGGCATACAATAACTGTGGAATTTCCACTCCTGTCATGTTGACTATGACTACTTCCTTTACTGCCCCGGTTGCCCCGGTCGCTGCAATCCATGAGGCGTTTGAAACACAGATAAAATGGAAATGGTATCCGGTGCCCGGCGCTTCCGGCTATAAATGGAGCGCAATCAATGATTACAGTACCGCACAATTGAATGGTGCAGACACAACTAAAACAGAAACCGGTCTTTCCTGTAACACAAATTACGAAAGGTATCTATGGTCCTACGATAGCTGCGGGCGATCTGATGTAACCATATTAACCCAGGCCACCAATTTCAACCTGGCTTCGCCTGAACAGGGAATCCATGCACCGGCAGTTAATCAGATTGTCTGGAACTGGACAACAGTGCCACAGGCAACAGGGTATAAATGGAACACGGAGGACAACTATGCCACTGCACTGGAGTTGGGTACACTGACTTCAAAAACCGAAACAGGCTTGGCCTGCAACACCGCTTATGCCCGATACGTGTGGGCTTATAACAATTGCGGCCACTCCTTATCATCATCATTAAACCAAACGACAATCCTCAATCCGACTCCTCCTGTCGTCGCTACCCACCTGGCCACTTCATCACAGATCATTTGGAACTGGAACGCAGTGCAGGGAGCAACCGGATACAAATGGAGTGCCACCGACAACTTTGCCACGGCTATTGATATGGGAACCGGTCTGACCAGGACAGAAAACAATCTTGAGTGCGACTCACTTTATACCAGATACCTTTGGTCATATAACAGTTGCGGGAACTCCAATGCTGTGACTTTGTCTAAATCAACCCTTGCAAATCCTGTATCTCCTTCCCAAGGCACGCATACGGCAGCTTTGACCTCGATCATCTGGAGGTGGAATGCCGTTACAGGAGCCATCGGGTACAAATGGGGCATGACCAATAATATCGACGAAGCCATCGACATGGGGACCAGTCTGATGCTTATGGAGTCCGGTCTTACCTGTAATACTGTTTACAACCGCTATGTTTGGTCATACAATGCCTGTGGCAACTCAACCGTCACCACCCTGTCGCAATCCACCACTTTCAACCCGATCGCAGCACCAACCGCAGGAACGCAGGTTGCATCGGCCAATCAGATCGTATGGAACTGGAATGCAGTGACAAATGCAACCGGCTACAAATGGGGCACCACTAACAATTATACCTCTGCTACCGACATGGGTACCAGCCTGACCAAAACCGAAACCGGGCTGGTATGTAACACCCCATACACCCGTTATGTGTGGGCTTACCGGAATTGCGGGACCTCAACCTCCGTCATCCTGACTCAATCAACCACAATGAACCTGCCCACCGGGATCACAATATCCGCCTCTGCGAATCCTGTTTGTGCTGGTACTTCTGTTACATTTACGGCAACGCCCGCCAATGGAGGCACAACCCCGGCCTATCAGTGGAAACTCAATGGCAACAACATCAACGGTGCCACCAATGTGACATATACATTTACGCCAATCACCAGTGATAAAATCAGCTGCCGTCTTACTTCCAGTCTTGCATGTGCTGTCAACAGTCCTGCCCTGTCCAATGAGATCACGATGACGGTGAACCCGGTTTTAGTGGCTTCTGTTTCGATCACTGCTTCGGCGAATCCTGTTTGTAGTGGGACCACTGTTACCTTCACTGCCGCGCCTGCAAACGGCGGGTCAACACCTGCCTACCAATGGAAGGTTAATGGAACTTCAGTATCAGGCGCAACAAATGCTGCCTATTCCTATGCTCCGGCATCCAATCATGTGGTAACCTGCGTCTTGACATCCAATGCGATTTGTGTGACTGGCAGCCCGGCTACCTCCAATACGCTCACCATGACGGTCAATCCCTTAACAGCTTCACCCACAGCCGGAACTCACACGGCAACGCAAACACAAATCACCTGGAATTGGAATACCAGCGCCAATGCAACCGGCTATAAATGGAATACCACCAATAATTATGGAACAGCCACCGACATGGGGACTGTTACGACCAAA
>JAPLDG010000138.1 GCA_026391845.1 Bacteroidota bacterium
ATAATGATGATTCGATTGGGTTGATAAAACCACGATTCCATCCTCAAAAATAAAATGGGCAATATTCCCGGTTTTCACAGAAATTATGTTTTCGCCCATTTTAATCATAAAACGGCTCTTATACTGTTTGTTGATGGACTGAAATGCATGAACAAGGTTGTCAAAGGCAGCGGATTGATCGCTTCGGCTGTACTTTTTAAACTTGTCAAGGGCGCTGCGTAATTCTTCCTGGCCGATCGGCTTTAAAAGATAATCCACGCTGTTCAGTTTAAACGCCCGAATGGCATATTCATCGTAGGCTGTTGTGAAGATCACGGGTGTATCGATTGAGATTTCACTGAAAATTTCGAAACTCAATCCATCAGCCAGGTGGACATCCACGAAAAGCAGGTCAGCCTGAATGCCATTGTTAAAGGCATCAACGCTTTGCCGGATGGAATCAAAAGTATGAAGCACATTGATACCCGGATCAATTTTGGCAATAAGATAACTGAGGTGTTCTGCTGACAGTTTCTCGTCTTCAATGATAATTGCATTCATTTTGAGGATAATATAGGAATTTTTACGACAAATTTTGTGAAATCATGTGCAACCTCAACCGGGTTGGAGGTGAAAAACTTGTAGCGGGCCATGATGTTCCGGAGTCCGGTTTTTGAACCGGGCTCATGCTGATTGCGCAGTTGCAGGTTATTCGTTACTACAATTTTCCCATCTTCTGACCTGACTGAAATCGTTAATGGGTGGTCAGACGACGCCTCGTTGTGTTTAATCGCGTTTTCAATTAATATCTGAACTGCCATCGGCGGAATAAACCGGGCTAGTTCCTCTTTTTGTATTTCAACATGGATCACCAGATTCCTGTCAAACCGGATTTGCAATAAAAAGATATAGGCCCGGATGAAAGCCAGCTCCTCTTCAACTGAAACAAGTTCACTATTCTGATTATCAAGCAGGTATCGATAAACCTTTGATAACTGACTGATGAACTCAACAGCCTTGTCCTGGTCCTTATATACCAGCGATGAAAGGACACTCATGTTGTTGAACAAAAAATGCGGATTGATCTGGTTTTTCAGATTCTGAAGCTGGGCTTGCAAACTTTCTGCACGGTATTTTTCGATTTCAACCAGTGAATTTTTCCAGTGTTTGAAAAACTGCGTACTAATTTCAATGGTCAACAAGAGAATAGACATAAGAACAAGAGCAGCCAGGATGATCGAGGTGACTCTGATAAAATCCCGGCCATTCGTTGGCATCGTGTTGGTAAAACTATTAGAGATGAAAGAACCAATGAATATAATCGCGGCACTGTAGCCGACGCTCATGGCAAGGTGAATCAGGAGTCGCCTGGCAGGTTTTGTAATCCATGGATATTTCTGGTTTAACCTGTGGTCGATGCGGAGGTTCCCCTCCCAAACCAATACGGTAATGGCAATAGACACCAGGAAATCATAGTAATGCATCATTTCCCAGGTTTTTCCGGGAATGAAAAAGTTCAGTGCCAGGGTTACCATGATCCCCAGCAGGATCATATATAAAAACCTCTTGTCGTCGTGCCTCATTGTTGAATAAGATTTACCCTGTTCGCATGAACTTGTTCCGTTTCACACCCCTATTCTTTAAATAATGTCGGGGCCTTGTCCAGCTTTCCTTTTAAATAGAAATAGGCCTTTTCATCGTTTTTCATAAATGGTATCTCTTTCCCGTCTTTCAACTTGAATAACAACACCGTTTCCTGCAGCAGTCCCTGTTCATATTTATATTCCTGTGTGATGCGAATATGATCGTATGGAGCGAATTTACTTAAATTCTCGACCTTAAACTCAATGGATTGTTTTCTGAACTCTTTGTCTGAATTACCTTTTCCCTTGCCCAAAGACGAATTCAGATCGCAAATTACAGAATCATTGCGTAAATGGTATGTCAATTCAAAATACATGGTCTGGTCGCGCTGCCCTGCTTTTCCATCATAATCCGGATGCATCCGATGAAGGGTTTTCACCGACTTCCATTGATTTTCATACCGTTTTTGCATCACACTGAATTGATAATCATAGTTTGCCGCCCGCTCCCATTTTTCACTGACAAAACGATATGCGATGCTGGATCCGTTCCATATGATCGTATAGGTATCCTCCAACTGGACAGTGTCCGTCAAAGGAATAATTACTTTTTGCGCAAACGAGAAATTTACGATTACAAATATTGCAATTACTGCCAATAAGAATGTTGTCTTTTTCATTTTACCTGGTTTTTCTTGTTAATGTTGGATGATTGTTAATTCCTTTTGTTTTCAGGCAAAATAACGCATCAATGAAAAAGGGGGAAAGAAGAAAACCGGTGAACTGTTGAATCTGAAGGATGAATTGCAAAAGCAACTCACCCTTCATGGTTAATATTTACTTTTTTAGAATTACAATGAGGATTAAAACCGACAGCAATATTGCTATCGGAGTGAAAATTATTTTTTCAAGGAAGCTGTCAGACATAAGATTTGCTACGATATTGATCATAAACAAGGCAAGCATCGACCAAAGAGCAAGGTTACCTGCTAAAATCGGAACTCGCCATTTGAGAATTTGGAATTTCACTAAAATTACCATTAAAAACAAAACAGCAATTCCCAATGAGACAAATTCAAACCTGTACATGGCCGCATCCGATTGCAACCTGCCGCCCCAAACGATGCTGTAGGGTATCACCTTCAACAAAACAAACATATGAAACAGGATGGTCACTGAAAATACAATCAGTAAACAATACTGTGCGACATTCTTTATTGATCTCATCCTTTAATAATTCTATTTCCCCAGGTGCTAGAACTTTCCGAATTTAAGCGAAATATTCGTGTTGAAATTATTGATCAGCCCGCTGCTTGTATTGAACAGGTTCAAGTCGGGTGTGTAGCGGTAAGAGATACCTGCATCCAGTCGCATGAATTTCACCAAATTGAGTTCGACCATCACGCCGGGTTCCACCACGAAAAATGCATCCCAGTCCAGCGTTGTGCCGTCATAATTGTTATTTTTCTCATTTTCATGGTGATACATCCAGGTATTGTAGACCATTCCTCCTCCCCCGATCAGGATGGGAAAATTAACGTGAACCGGGAAAGAGGGTAACACCCTGAATTCGAGTTTCAAACCGCCATAACCACCATAAAGATAAGCACCTGATGAATCCTTGATGTTGTTATACCACAGATTACCTGGATTTACGATACCATTTGCGCCGAGCCCGATCGAGAAAAAATGGTCGATGATTGCTCCCATGCTGAGGCCGGCTAAAAACACATCACGGCCATCGAACTGCGAATATCCGAATTCAGGACTGATGTAATAGCCCATTTTCATCGGGTGATCCGATTTATTAAAGAGTGTTTTAATTTCGCCATCATCCTGTTTTGAAGACGGCTGGTTTGCTTCGGATTGTGCCATCATGCGGGCTCCGGAAAAAACCAGGAGAACTAAAGCCAAAAGGATTTTTTTCATGGTTTTAAATTTAAAATGTACAAATAATTAGTTTGATTGTTGATTCTTTAATAGGCTACTGCTTCAATATCCCGTATCAGTTGGTTGTAAAATTTCGGTTTAATCTTATCTGAGAAGAAAGTTCCCGTATTCTCAAAGGCGACGATTGTTATTTTTCTGTTGGGATTGTAAAGGGCTATCGCACCTGACCCAATATGGTTGCCAAAGTGCCCGTACCACGTATCACCGCCGACATTGACTCTCATTAAACCATAACCGTACCCGGTAATCCCGTGTTTTTGCCGTTCCGACTCCGGAACATCCAGGAAGGCAGTCATTCCGGACAGCAAAGAATCAGGAACAAGTTTACCGTTAGCCAAAGCCTGCAAAAATATTTTCATATCATTTGCCGTTGCAACAATTCCATCGGTTCCCTTTAATCCGCTGGTGAAATCAATTTGCCAGTCGGAAACATTTTCGATCTTGCCATTGCCAAACCGGTCCCAATAGCTGTCTGCCAATCCTTCGGGCGCGTCAGCCGATGTATTCAGGAAAAATGATTCCGTCAGGTTCAACTGTTGAAATATCCTGGTTTTGATCGAATTTCCATAATCGCCGTCAAATTTATTTATAATCATCGAAAGCAGCGCATAATTAGCATCTGAATAAAAAAATTCTGTTCCGGGATTCGACAGCGCTTTTTTATTGTATACATACCCGAGCAGAGTTTCAATGGAATAGGATTCACTGGATTTGTTAAAAAAATCGAGTAAAAAATCCGTTTCAAAAATATCGGGAATCCCAGTCCGGTGCTGCAGCAAATTTTCAACTGTTACAGCATTCCCATTGGGAATCTTGTCAAGTATATCCCCTGGAATGTAGCTTGTCAGATGATCTTCCAGTTTTATCTTGCCTTCCCCGACCAACTGCATGATGATTACTGCAATGTATGTTTTGTAAATGCTTGCCGTATGATGGCAGTGGCAGGGGGTCATTTTTACGTTATGTTCAATGTCAGCATAACCTGATGAACCAATCCAGAGCCCGCTGGCAGAGTCATCCACCAAAACGGTTAATCCCACAAAGCCATCCTTTGTATATCTATCAATCATCGACTGGTATTGATTGTTTTTGGGATGGTTCATAGAACTAATATTGCAGGAATTGTTGTTTTCGGGGTCGGAATACTCTTTTTTGCAGGAAAAAAGGAAGGTCATGGAAACTAGGAACAGGATGGTGGTGAGATTATTTTTCATGTTTTCTGATTTTAACGGTTAACCCTATCTGAATGGTTGACTGTGGCATGATGGGAAAATTAGTCATATCGAAATAGGGTGATTGAATATAAAATGTGTTTTTTACAAATATGGAAACCGGATATCTGTTCTTTCGGGAAAAATCATAGCCAAGGCTCATGCCATAACCCAGCATCAACCCAAAGGTCCCATAATCCTTCACTTTATCATATTCCCCGGTTGAACTGTTATACTGATACGTTTTGCGGGCATGAAACTGGTTTAACAGCCCCAATCCAATTGAAATGTCAGCAAAAACGCCGGAGGAATGCGTATAGCGATAACAAAAATCAGAATTCAGCATAACTTTTGAGCCAATCTGGTCGCTTACGGAAAAGCCAACATTCAGGGTTTGACAAATCCTGTGTGTCTCATTTTTATTGTATCTGAACTCTGTTCCTGCCGAAAAGGAAGGATTAAAGGCGCTGAACAGATTTTGGTATGGAAAGCCCACGGCCTGACTCCCAAAAGAAACCCGGATGGGCAATCTGAAGTAGGGTGTTGCAGCATGATCGGTTTGAGCTTCAGCGATGATTGTCAGCGACACCAGCAGAACGACAATTATTAAATTATTTGCTTTCGGCATTCCCATCAATTTCCAGTGAAGTGAACCAACTTTTCTTTGTTTTCTGTTTTGCATAATTTTATCATTTTTAAAACCATGCAAAGTTCAATTTCGGGAAAGTGAAAAAAGTTACCCTAAGATAAAAAATCACATTTTACTGATTTTTTTTCGTATCCTGCTCAAACTTTGAGTTGTGATCCCCAGATAGGAAGCGACATGTTTTTGGGGAGTTCTCTGAATCAGGTTTGGTTGTTTTTCCAGGAGGTCCAGGTATCTCTGCTCCGCAGTTTTCAGAAGCAGGTCAATCTGCTGTTGCTGCTTTTCGACAAAAGACCATTCTGCTGAAATCAGAAAGATTATTGAACCAAAAGGTGTCTGTTTCAGCTTGGCAACATTGTCTCGTGTAATTCGCAGCATCTCTGAATTTTCCAGCGCCATGGTTTCCAAAGGTGAGGGTTGTTGCGTTATCAGAGACATGTAATCTGCAAAAAAAGCTTCTTCGTACATCAGATCGAGACACATGTAGTTGTTCTCTTTCCAGATGAAAACACCTGCACTGCCGGAAAGGATGAAATAACCATATTTTTCATCCTGCCCTACATGCTTTAAAATTTCATTTTTCCTGAATTTAACCAATTCACATAATTCCGCAAACTGCATCCACACCTCGATCGGAGCATCGAAGTATTTCCCGAATGACATTTTTAACCGTTGTGCAATCTTCATAACGATTCAATTATTGAGATGTATTTTTCAGAAAGTCGTTGGCATTAAAGTTTATACATAGGTAAAGGATTCAGTGGATTTTTCAATAAATTTTTCAGAAAAAACCGAAACAGGTTGTAATGAAATCCCTTATTGGGAAATGTTTTCCTGACAAGGCGGATATCACGCCTGGTCCTGCTGCAGCGTATGAGTCCTAAAGAAAGATCAACCAGATCAGCCTGACGGAAAACCTCAGCCAGCTGTGAATTTCTGACTTCAGAAAGTTTATGGTGATTGCTGATGATGGTTTCTATTTCAAGCGTCGTTCGGGCATCCAGGTCATGGACAGTCGCATAGCGCCTTGCCAACGCAATGGATGGTTCAAGGTAATCAAAGGTTTTTCCTGTCCAGATACCCAGATCATGAAATGCAGCAGCAACAGACAAAGTATCCATGTTCCTGCTTTCTGAAACATAGGGTATGGCGAGGTTGAAAACCCGGTACACATGATTCCGGTACTGCTCGAAGTCGTTACCCAAATCTTTCCTTGAGGCATCCAGGATGCTGTCTATGATGATATTTTGGGTAACACAATTCATGTTGAGGCTATATGGATTTTTGGTTTTCCCCCAATTGCATCGCTTTTGCAAGCCACTTTATCCGGGTTTCTTCATTTGAACTTTTCAGAGGTCCGAAATAGGTTACGGCCACAGGTTTTACACCACAAAATTCAAGGGTTGATTTTTTCAACTGGTTTACACTGGGCTGATGGAATATGAGCCTGTAATACCAGGAAGGCTGGTCAAGTGTGGTAATAATGTGCGCAGATTTCCCTTTGAGCAGTTTATCCCACCATACAGAGTTTTCCCGGTATTGAAATGCAAATCCTGGCAGGAAAACCCGGTCAATAAAGCCCTTTGTTATGGCCGGTAGACCACCCCACCAAACAGGATGAATCCAGACCAGATGGTCTGCCCATTTAATTTTTTCCCAGGCCATGAGTAAATCAGGTTCTAACTCCGTTCGTTTTTGATAACCTGATTTCAAATTGGGATTGAATTGCAAATCCCTGATGATGATTTCCTTTACTTCGGCGCCACTCCGTGACGCCCCCTTTTTATAGGCATCTGCAATGGCAAAGTTGAAACTATCCGCATTCGGATGCCCGTTGATGATCAGAATTTTTCTCACTTTTTTATTTTTGTAAAACTATTTTTTTTATAAAATTGTAATCCTGTGCATTTGCCCGTATTAAATATATACCATCCGGATGGTTGCTGATGTTGACAGAAAGCACGCCTCCACCTGAAGACACCTGACTGTCAAACTCTTCAACAACTTCACCCATCAGGTTATACAACACAACCTTGCCGGAAATTTCTTTTGTACTGATATTTAACCGCCCATTGGTCGGATTGGGGTTGACGGACAATCGATTGGTGTTGTTCATTGGTTCAAGACCCGTTAAAACCGGGTGGTATTTCGCAATAAAAATATCGGTCATCCCCTGGCATGGCAAATTAAAGGTGCCCGATCCGGGATCGAAGTCACAGGAGCCTGTACCAAAATAACCCGTAGCATGAAGCAAGCCGGAATCATCAAGGGCTAAAGAAGTTCCCGCCGAATTGCCTGCCATGGCTCCCGCCCATAAGAAATTGCCTTCGGCGTCTAAAACCGACAAGTACATCTCTTCCGAGCCGGTCGGGGTCAATGTATAATTTCCCGCACCGGGATCAAAGTCCGATGTACCCTGGTAGGTTCCCGTTGAAAAAACTTTTCCGGAAGGATCAACAGCAATTGACCGGCCCTCATTGAAACGTGTTGCGAACATTGATTTCACCCATATAAAATTACCCGAAGCATTAAGTTTCAGGATATATATGTCGTAATCATGTGTATCTCCCGGCGTCGACAGAACACACATACCATTTCCGGGATCAAAGTCGACCGAACCGCTAAAAAAACCGGTAATTAAAACATTGCCGGCAGCATCTGTGGTAATAGCCTGGCCTTCATCAAAACTTTCACTGCCAAAGGATCTGGCCCAAATAAAATTGCCGGAATTATCAAGTTTACAAACATAGATATCTTCGACTCCCGCTGACGTTAAATTAAAGTCACCAGGGCCCGGGTCAAAGTCGGCGGTTTCACTAAATGCTCCGGTAGTATGAATGTTTCCTGAACCATCAAGTGATACCGCGACGGGGAAATCATCTCCTTGGCCTCCCATAGTCTTTGCCCAGACAAAATTACCTGAAGGATCAATTTTAGCAATATAGATATCCTGGCCACCTGCCGAAGTCAGATTAAATATTCCCGGGCCGGGATCAAAATCGACTGTTTCGAAAAAAGAGCCCGCTATATAAATATTTCCGGAAGCATCAGCAGATATTGAATTCGCTGAATTTTGAAATGTTCCGCCCATTGATTTTGCCCAAATAAAGTTTCCAGATGAATCTAATTTACAGACAAAGGTGTTAAGGCTACCGATACTTGACATATTGAAGATTCCCGGGCCCGGATCAAAATCCACCGTTCCGAGAAATTGTCCCGTGAGGATTATATTTCCTGATGCATCAATAGAAACGGATGTTCCATAATCGGGGTTTGCCCCCCCTATCGCCTTTGCCCATAGAAAATTACCGGCAGCGTCGCATTTAACAATAAAAATGTCTTCCATACCTGCTGATGTTAATTCGGATATCCCGGCACCAGGATCGAAATCAACGGTGTTGTTGAAAATACCGGTGGTATAGACATTGCCCGAAACATCAGGCTTTACCGATAAAGCGGCATCAACTCCACCAGCTCCCATCGCACCAGCCCACAGTAATTGTTGAGCTATCAGTAATCCCAGCCAGCATAAAATAATCAGAAAAACTGAAAGGGGAAGGCGGTTGGCCAAATGAACGTGTTTCCCGGCACTCTGCAGATTTCTTGTTTGCATGGTTTCTCAGAATTGGATTTTGTAGATAAAATTAGGATAAAATCCAATCTGGTACAACACATTCATTTTATGAGTTGCAGGATTATATTGCTGGGCGAATATATTCTGGTGTCCTGTCACGTTCTGAATGTCAAAACTGAATGACTGGGAAAGTTTGCTTTTCTTGCTGTTATAGGTAAATCCTGCTTTTACATCGAGTCGGTAGAAGTCTGGATATCTTTCTGAGAAAGCATATTCATCTCCCATCAGAACCTCCTTCCCTGCTGCCCTGGATGCTTCCAGGTCAATCGGTGTATAATACCTGCCACCGGCATGAGAAAACTTCAGATCGATGATCACGGCGTTGCGTTTATCCTTACCCACTTTAAATTCTTTTCCAGCCAGAATGTTGTAAACATAATTTCCGTTGAAGGCTGTGTTGCGCTCTATGTCATCGCTTGGCGTATATTTCGCTTCATAAAGCGACCCCGTCAGCAACGCATAGTATCCGTGTGAAAAAAACTTCTCCACGGTCACTTCAATGCCATAGTTTTTACCGGTTCCCTGGTTTTCCAGATTACCCTGCTCTGTCGGGGCGTAGGAAGCACCCTCGTTCAGCATGGAAAAGCTGTTACCTGCCTGAGATATTGGCACATTGTAGAGCATCTGGTAATACAATTCCGTTTTCATACGCCAGTCCTGGAACGGCCGCACTTCATAAGAACCAACAAAATGAAGGCTGTTTGTAAAGCCAAGCTCTCTGTTCGATTCATCATAGGTATTGTTCGGCAAAAGATATCTGTAATAATATATCGAGAGAGGCTGCATCTGGCTGTGATGGCCAAAACCAATGGCAATTGTATGCTGCATGTTTATATGATATTTCAACCCGATGCGTGGTTCGAAAGAAGTTGCACTGTTCAGTGTCAGATACTGGCTGCGCAAACCGGCGTCAAGTGTGATTTTATCGTTGATGCGATATTTTGTCTCCACGTAACCCGCCAATAATGAGGTATTTCCTATAAAGTCCCACATATTATTCCATCCGGTGGAATATTGCCGATCCTGCAACCTCAGATTCAGACGGAGGAAATCGATTCACCTTGTAATCAACAAAGGAATTGATGCCATAGCGGATTTCCGTATCTTTTGAATCCCTCACCCTCAGTGGAGATTGGCTTCCATTGATGGTGTCCAGCGCATAACCATTTTCGGAATAGGTGACTCCTGCAACACTGCTCCAGTAAATTTTATTGTTGAGCCTGATAAAATGCTTTAAACCGACAACCCCTATCCTACTATTGGAATAGGAATCTTGCCCCGGAATTGCATAAATGTCGGTGGCATCTGTTTCGTCATGTAAAAATGCGATGTGACTCGTACCGCCAAGTCCGAAAAGGGTGAAACGACCGAACTTTGTCTCACCGGAATTGATTTTAAAAGTCAGATCCTGATAAAACGGCGTAGCTGCAGTACCGATGGAAATCCCAAGATTCTGAGCCAGACCCGTAAACGAATACCGGTAGTTAATCAGGTAAGAGGCTTTTCCCCCTTTTTTAAAAGGTCCTTCTGACATGGCTTCGAGGCCTGTCAAGGCACCAAACTGGATCATGTGCTCCCTTTTTTCGGTATTGCCGTTTCGAACATGCAAATCAAAAACACCGGCTGTTGCGTTTCCATAGTCAGCCGGGAATGCCGAAGTGAAGAAATCGGAATTACCAAGCGAGTTCGGGTTCAGGGCGCTTACCGGGCCACCAGTTGTACCAAGGGTGACAAAATGATTCGGATTTGGCACAGTTAAACCTTCGATCCGCCATAATACACCCATCGGGGAATTTCCGCGGATCACAATGTCATTTCTCGAATCGTTCGGGGTGCTGACCCCCGCGAAATTTGACACAAGTCTTGAGGGATCCGACCTCCCTCCTGCATAGCGGTTTACCTCCTCCATCGAAAACGACCGGGCGCTTACCGGTGCCATCTGGTTGATCGTTTCATGCTTTTTCACACCCGAAATTATGACCTCCTTGAGTGAACTGATGTTCTCTTCCATCCCAATTTCCAATACCACCTCTTT
>JAPLDG010000192.1 GCA_026391845.1 Bacteroidota bacterium
AAGAGTATTTCAGAGCACTGCTTTCAAAAAAGGTTACCGCCCTGGCATTTGAAACCATCCGCGATAAAACAAACCAGCTTGCAATTATTCGTGCCATGAGCGAAATTGCCGGCAGCACTTCCATTTTCATTGCTGCCGACTATCTTGCCAGTCCCGATTTTGGCCGTGGGGAAATGTTCGGGGGTTTTACCGGGATTACTCCCTCTGAAGTGGTCATTATCGGAGCAGGCACTGTTGGTGAATTTGCCGCACGCTCTGCCATCGGATTGGGTGCGCTGGTTAAAGTTTTTGATAATTCGGTCTATCGTCTTCGCAGGCTTCAGAGCAACCTGGGCATGCGCGTGTTTACATCCATCTTACATCCCATGGCCTTGGTAGAATCCCTTCGTACTGCCGATGTACTGATTGGCGCCATTCATGCCCGGGAAGGTAAAACACCCTGTATCATCAGCGAAGAGATGATCAGGCAGATGAAAGATGGCGCTGTTGCGATTGATGTGAGCATCGACCAGGGGGGCTGTTTTGAGACATCCAGACCGACAACCCATAAATCTCCTGTTTACAAAGTGCATGGAGTTACTCATTATGCTGTGCCGAACATACCATCAAAAGTGCCTCACACTGCATCATTGGCATTGAATAACATCATCGTACCTATCATTCTTGACATCGGTTCTGAAGGAGGCATCGAAAATCTGCTTAAACGCGATTTTGGAGTAAGACAGGGCGTTTATATCTATAATGGAATTCTTACCAATCAGTTTATCAGTAGGTCATATAACCTTCCATTTCAGGATATCAGCCTTCTCATGGCTGCGTTTCATTAAACTACCCCAACGCTGCATGAAGAAATTTTCCAATCGCATCGTTACCACCGACCGAACCCCGATATTCTTCGGTAGTGATTCCCTCTCTTTCATCGACGGGTTTGTTCGGGAGCTTCATCCGCGAAGTACTTTTTTATTGGTTGATCACAATACCAGGAAACATTGCCTGCCTTTGCTTCTGGAAAATTCCAAATCGCTGAAGAATGCGCATATCATTGAAATTGAGGGAGGAGAGGCTGCCAAATCGCTTGAAAATGCTGAAAAAATCTGGAACCGCCTGTTGATTTCAGGAGCTGAACGTAACAGCTTGTTAATCAATCTCGGAGGTGGAGTTATCAGTGACCTCGGCGGTTTTGTTGCAGCAGGATTCAAACGCGGGATTAGTTACATTAATATTCCAACCTCCCTCATGGGACAAGCAGATGCGGCAATCGGCGGCAAGACAGCCGTTAATCTCGGCCATCTTAAAAACCAGATTGGATCATTTTATGCCGCAAAATCTGTTTTTATCTGTTCCGGATTCCTCAAGACACTACCGCTTGCTCATCTTCGGTCGGGACTGGCTGAAATTATCAAGACTACCCTGATCAGTGATGCTACTATTTGGCATAAGCTGCTAAAACACCCGGTCACCTTGCTTCTCCGCGAACCTATTGAAACGGGACCATGGCATCATTTAATAGCTGGTACTGTTAAATATAAAAATAGTATTGTGATGCAAGATTATCGTGAGCGGAAAATCCGAAAAGTGCTGAATTTCGGTCATACGATTGGTCATGCCCTGGAGGGATATTCGCAGTCGAAATCAGCGCATCCACTCATGCATGGTGATGCTGTTGCAGCAGGGATCATTTGCGCCGCATTCCTGTCTCATCAAAAAGCGGGGCTTCCAATGGCTGACCTGGAAGCGATTACAAAGTATATAACTGCAGGTTTCCCTTATTATCCGGTTGACGCCATGGACGTGCCGGCTCTAATGGAATTGATGATCCATGATAAAAAGAATAACAATGGAGTGCTTCTGTTTACGCTAATATCTAAACCCGGTTATCCGCTCATCAATCAGACGATCAATAAGGAAGACATTTTGGAAGCCTTTGCCTATTACAATTCCTGCCAGGCAGGAAGTGAACAAATGTCAGGGTCGGATAACCAATAAACCTATGAATTCAATTATAATCAGTAAACCGGATAAGGTTTTAAAAGGGAGCATCCAGCTTCCATCTTCAAAAAGTATCAGCAACCGGTTGCTGATCATGCAGGCTTTAAGTGGTAAGAAATATAAAATCGACAATTTATCTGAGGCAGAGGATACTGTGTTATTGCAAAGATTGCTGGAGGTTATCCTTAATTGCAATGCACAGAATAAAGTCATGGAACTCGATACCGGAAATGCCGGTACCGCCATGCGTTTTCTGACTTCGTTTTTATCCATGAGACAGGGCAAATGGGTGTTAACCGGTTCGGAACGTATGAAACAACGGCCCATCGGTATCCTGGCCGAAGCCATGAATTGCCTTGGCGCTTCCATAGATTTCCTCGCGAAACCCGGTTATCCGCCTTTGTTAATACGTGGAAATGAATTACATGGAAGAGAATTGACCATTGATTCGGGAATAAGCAGCCAGTTCACAACAGCCTTATTGCTCATTGCCCCATATCTTCCGGAAGGCATGATCCTCCATTTAAAAGGAAAAACAGTATCCTCTCCTTATGCTATGATGACCATCCGTCTCATGCAGTTCATGGGTGCAAAAATAAAAATCGGGAAAACTCGCCTACATGTATCACCTGGAGCATATCAATTTAAAGATGTGGATGTTGAATCAGATTGGTCCTCGGCGGCTTTCTGGTATGAATTAGCCGTTTTTTCAGATGATGTGGATATTGAGCTTTTGGGCCTGCAAAGGGATAGCCTGCAGGGGGATGCGGTTTTACCAGTTATTTACAAGAATTTTGGTATCCTTACCGAATTTACCGATCGTGGAATCCGTCTGACTAAAGTTCGCAAAAAAATTGATGGGTTTTATTTCGACTTCACCAATTTTCCGGATCTCGCTCAGGCAGTTATTGCAACTTGCGCAGGAATTGGCATACGGGGACGATTTGAGGGCGTTCGGAGTTTGCAAATCAAGGAGACAGATCGTTTGCGTGCCTTGAAGAATGAACTGGAAAAGCTTGGGATTCAGGTCAGCTTTTTCGGAGATGGAGGGCATACCGATACGCTCGAGATAATGCCGGTGAAACCTTCCTTTCCATCCGGAATTACCTTTGAAACCTATGGCGATCACCGCACTGCCATGGCGCTGGCACCGCTCGTTTTGAAAACTGGAATCCTGAAAATTCTTAATCCTGATGCAGTTGCAAAATCCTATCCCTACTTTTGGAATCATCTGAAGAGCGTCGGATTTGATATCCACTGATCCAATATTAGCATTACACAATCTTATTTGTCTGTAAGCAAATCAACTTGATTTGATGTTCCTGACCAATGCCATGGCGTCGGAACAGCTTGTCATTGAACATTTTTTATATGTTGATATTCAGAAAATTACAGGTTGCTGTTGTATTCATTCTTCCGGTTTTACGTAAGTTTCAGTTATGGGTTTCAACAATTGATTGTTGTTTGGTTCCACCCTAACTTTGAGGTTGAGTTCCCCGGATGAAAAAATTGTACCTGGTCGTTGCATTGTCATTGATAACCCAAGCGCTCTCCGCCGAGACAGTATTGACTATTGGAAACTCAGCTACTTCAACACAGAAGCAGCCATTTGGTATGTATTACGGGTATGAACGGTCTGCAACGCTATATACCACTATCCCTACATCATCACTTATTACATACCTTGGATGGTATGTCGGTACCGGAGATCCGGTGACCTGTCCGGTGAAAATTTATATCAAGACAGTAACTTCATCTTCCCTGACAGCATCTGCCTGGACGGTTATGAAAACCGGGGCAACACTGGTATATAGCGGGATAATGAGTTTCCCGGTTGCCGGATGGCAAACGATCGATATCGCTGATTATGTGCTCGTCGGAACGAAAATTATTGTTCTTTGTGAAACCAATTCAGGAGGAATTGGTGCAACAACTTATCCTGTATTCAGGTATTCAAATGCTTCAGGTACACAGGAATCCTGGCAAGGCGATGACCTGGCCGTTGTTAACGCTTCCATTGGAACCGTGAGTGCAAACCGGCCTAACATCCAGATCAGTTATGTTTCGGCAGGAAGTCCGGTTCCACCTTCTGGATTTATGTCAGGCGCTGTCAGTTCATCGCAAATCAATCTGAACTGGGTCAGAAATGCGACACCTGACAATGTTCTGGTGGCATACAATACAACAAATACTTTTGGATCACCTTCCGGCTCTTATGTGGCAGGTAATTCTATTGCAGGTGGAGGAACTGTTATCTTCAATGGTTCTGGAACAACGTTCAGCCATTCTTCAGGTTTACTGCCTGCAACGACATATTACTACAGGTCATGGTCGGTTAATGGCGCTGCTCCAACATATTCAGCAGGAACAAATACCTCAACTGCAACAATGTGTGAACCTGCCACAATTTATCCGAACCAGAATGATTTTGAATCAACACGTTTTCCCCCGGTCTGCTGGTCATATGCAGGTCTGCCATGGTCGCGTGCATCGACTGCAAGCGGTTACGGAGTTGGAGTCGCTTCCGCCTTGGCAAATTTCTTCACCCTTGTCGCCGGGAATTTTGATTTGATATCCCCGGAACTCAATCTGGCAGCATTGACCGATCCAATCGTGCGATTCGATCATGCTTATGCCACCTATAATACTCAGGTTGACAAGCTTGAACTTTGGTATTCAACAAATAACGGGACTTCGTTTGTGTTGCTGAACACATGGCTGGGAGGTGCCAGCGGACCATTGAATACGGGTGGGGTAAGCACAGTTGCGTTTGTACCAACATCAGGTCAATGGGCAACAAAGACATATGCTCTGCCAGCCGGGACAAATCGGGTTCTATTCCGGGGGGTAAATTTAAATGGCAATAATCTATATTTGGATAACATCACTTTTCTTGGTACCTGCACACCGGCTCTTACACCTACTGCAATCATTACACCAGGGGGACCAACCACGTTTTGCCAGGGAGGGTCTGTAAATCTGGTAGCATCAGGAGGTACAAGCTATTTATGGTCAACGACATCTGCAAGTTCATCTATTGCTGTAACCGCTAGTGGCAGCTATACCGTAACTGTGACCAACGCAAGTGGTTGTAGCGACAGCGAAAGTGTAAGTGTCATCGTTACTCCTTTGCCAAATGCAACAATCACCCCTTCAGGACCCACCACATTCTGCCAGGGAAGTTCGGTAACGCTGTCAGCGTCAGGAGGAACCGGATATCTTTGGTCAACCTTGGCCACGACCTCATCCATTACGGTATCTGATGGTTAAAATTATCAGGTCACGGTGGCCAATGCCTACGGATGCTTTGATA
>JAPLDG010000270.1 GCA_026391845.1 Bacteroidota bacterium
AGTGATAAACCGCTGAACAAGGTTGCTTTTGTATACTGTGGAGATGCCCGCAACAACATGGGAAACTCATTGATGGTGGGTGCATCAAAAATGGGGATGGATTTCCGTGCATGCGCCCCGAAAAAATACTGGCCTGATCAGGAACTTGTTGACACATGTCTGGAGATCGCCAAAGACACCGGCGCAAAAATCACCCTGACTGAAAGTGTGGAAGAAGGTTTGAAAGGCGTCGATTTTGTTTATACCGATGTTTGGTTATCCATGGGCGAAGCCAAGGAACTTTGGGATGAACGCATCAGGGAGATGCTGCCATACCAGGTCAATCCTGCCATGATGGCAAAAAGTGGCAACCCGAAAGTGAAATTCATGCATTGCCTCCCTGCCTTCCACAACAAGGATACTGAAGTCGGGCTGGATATCTTTAAAAAATACGGACTGAATGGACTGGAAGTAACTGAAGAGGTCTTTGAATCTGCCGCCTCTATAGTGTTTGATGAGGCCGAAAATCGCCTCCACACCATCAAAGCCGTAATGGTAGCGACCCTGGGAGCTTAAAACGGAAGAACTCTTCCATTTTCACACAGCAGGGTACGGGCCGGGTATTTGTCGAAAAACGTGTAATTATGCGTCGCCATCACCACGGCTCGTCCCGTTTTTGAAATATCCATCAGCAAACTGATGATGCCTTCCGAATGCTCAGGGTCGAGGTTACCGGTAGGTTCATCGGCCAGGATCACCTCCGGGTCATTGACAAGGGCCCTTGCAATGGCAACGCGCTGCTGTTCACCACCCGAAAGCTGGTGAGGCATTTTGGCACCCTTATTCCCGAGGTTTACCTTGGCCAGTACCTCCAGCAATCGTTGCTGCATCTCCCGTTTATCCTTCCAGCCGGTTGCCCGCATGACGAATAACAGGTTTTCATTCACCGAACGATCCATCAATAACTGGAAATCCTGGAAAACGATTCCCAATTTCCGGCGTAAGTAGGGAATCTCTTTCCTGGGCAATTTCACGAGGTCAAATCCTGCCACCAAAGCCGACCCGGTTTGCACAGGCAGTTCGGCATAAATGGTTTTAAGCAGGCTGCTTTTCCCGCTTCCGGTTTTCCCGATCAGGTAGAGAAACTCCCCTTTGCTGATCAGAAGTGTCACATTTGCCAGAATGAGGTTTTCGTGATGGTAAACAGAAATTTTATCAAGTTCAATAATGCGGTCACCAGTCATATCGCAGGATTCGGTTTCGACAAAAGTAACATATTTTCCGATGACTAAAGGTCAAGTTTCCTGATTTTCCCGTATTCCAGGCAGTTTGCAATTTGCAGAATTTCTTCCATTTTATAGAGCAGATTGCACCGGCTCAATGCAGTTTTTGGATTGGTTATCTTGAAGTAGGCAATGAGGGAGAAATTTTCATCCCTGATCTGGACGTAATCCGGAATTTTCTCTGTACCCTGGATCTTTAGAATATACATTTTGAGAAATTTATCATTGCTTATATTGCCACCATTGTTTTCATTGTTTTCATTGCTTACATTGTTTAATTAATTTTCTCCGGCAGCAGAATCCCTTCAATCTTCCGGTACCCGGGTTCATCTTTCAAAGATATAAAATCGATTCTGAGATCATCGATAAAAAGTTTTTGATCGGGAGAAGGATTGAAAAAATAGATCTTCACCGATCCATTCAATGGCAGGTTGAGCGGCACATAAAAGGCTGCTTCGATTCTGGTCCATCGGCCTTCCCGGGTGTAAGAATCAAGTGTCAGCGCATTATAGCTCACACTTTTTCCATCGGTTTCAAAATCGACTACCAGTGTGGCTTCGGTTTTTTTTCCAGGCTTCAATACAAAAGCCTCGATTCGAATGATCCGGTTTCCGGTAACAAACAGGGAGTCGGGGCGGGTAACAAATCCCACACTGTATGGAATTGTCTGATCCGACAAGGATGACCAATGTCCCTGATGGAATTCCGAATCATTCCGCGTCCCTGGATTCAACCAAGCCTGACCCTGGTCTTTTTCCATATCATTGGTGAAAGTCCTTTCCGCCAAAATTCCTTCCATCGGCAGGAAAATTTTCGCCTGCTTTGTCAAACTGAAAAAAGAGTTCCAATAGATCGGTTTGTTGATATTGTAGGGAGGGAAGATCCATTGGGTATGCTGGTAAAACTGGATGATATTCAGTGAGATGAGCAGAATGATGATCCCTGAAACAACCCGTTTCCATCTGTTGGCAGAGAATAATCCCACCGCAAACATGAGCAGCACGGCCATCACGGGGAGAATGTCGATGAAAACACGCTGTCCGCATTTGGATGCGTAGTAAAAAACCCACCAGCAGGAGGCGGTATAGATATAGAGCACCAGAAAAATCAGCAGCCAGAAAAACTGGAATCTGCTGCGTTTGAAGAGGCCGGGAAATCCAAATAGGGCAATGAAGGCGAGGGGAGTATACAGGAACCATCCGCGGTTGTAGCTGAATAAAATCCGGAACATCTGCGGGTGCATGAAATTAAGTTTTTCATCGCCATAGGAATATACAAACCACTTGCCGGCCTGCAGATACCATAGCATGACCGGGATGGCCAGCAGGATGACAGCAGGAATGGCTCCCAAAATGATGGTTCTCTTTTCCTGCCATAGATTCCGGAGAGTTTGAATCAGGTTTTCGCGGCTTCCGGCCAAAAATGGAACCAGAAAAATGATCAGGACATTGGTCGGCCGGATCAGGATGATCAAGACGAACAGGAATAGGGAGCCTGCAAACCAACCCGAACGGTACTCATGAAATAGTTTGTAGTTGACCAATAAAAACGCAGTAATAAGTGCGAAAGAATAGACATGCGTCATGGAAGGCTCGATGATGGTATAAAAGATGAGGTTGGTGCCCAATGTTGCTGCAACGACAATGAGCGCGGCAACCTTTTCTCCTGAACCGAATGCCTTCAAAAGCTTTTGCAGCCACTTTGCACCCAGATAAAGGAAAATCAGCGCTGAGAGGGCGATGGAATATTGATAAGTGAGCGAATAGCCATCCATCGGGGAACCGCGGAGCCAGGCGATGAGGTGTGCGAAGAGGAAAAAGGGGAGCCAGAGAATGGCCAGCCCCGGAAAATATTTATTCACGGTCCGGTCACCCTCCTTGTTTCGGAATTCCTTGAAAACAGATCGGTTGGAAGGATAATAGCTGGATTCATATTGCTCCACGAACCCGAACTGCAGGTCGTGGTAAATGAAAATGGCTGGCAGATAGGCATAGTAACCCTTGCCATCGCTGTTGATCACCCGGTCCCAGGTTTTCTCCGGTGATTTGAACCCAAGGAAAAGCAGGACATAGATTACCAGGATGATCTCAGCCGTGTATTTGCAGAGGTACTTCATCCAAGAAAACTATTTGATCCCCCGTTGGCGCAGCGCTTCAAAAAGAATGACACCAGTGGCAACCGAAACATTCAGCGATTCGATTTCGCCCATCAGCGGGATCCTCACGACCTCATCGGTCAGTTTGAGGTACTCCTCCGAAATTCCTTCCCCTTCTGAGCCCAGGATCAGGGCCAGCGGTTTGTTCATGTCGATGGCTGTGTAATCTTTCTCTGACTTTTCAGTTGCTGCAATGATGGTTAATCCGCTGTTCTTCAGAAATTGGATCGTCTCTTTGAGGTTTTGAGAACGGACCACCGGAAGTTTGTATAAGGCTCCTGCTGAGGTTTTTATGGCATCTGAATTGATCTGTGCTGAGCCTCGGGCAGGGATGACCAGGCCGTCAACGCCGGCACATTCAGCTGTACGGGCAATGGAGCCGACATTGCGTACATCGGTCACCCGGTCGAGGAGCAGAAACAGGGGGACACGGCCATGTTCAAAAACGAAAGGTACCAGATCCTCGATGAGTTGGTAGGTGATTTCCGACACATAAGAGATAACACCCTGGTGGTTTTGTCGTGACAAGCGGTTGAGCTTTTCAACCGGAACAAACTGGTAAGGAATTTCCAGCTCCCTGATCAGGTTAAACAGGTCGTGGAATCCATCCCCCCTCAATCCATTCTGAAGAAAAATCTTCTCAAGTTCTTTTCCTGCCTTGATGGCTTCAATCGTAGGCCTGATGCCGTAAATGTATGTTTCTTTCTTCATGCTCCAAAGTTTAAAAATGGTTGTTCTATGTCTATTGTTTTCAGTTGGCAGTGGGCAGTTGGCAGTTGGTGGTTGGCGGTCGGCAGTTGGCAGTTGGCAGTCGGCAGTCGGTTGTCGGCAGGCTCAGTATTCGTGGTTATCTTCTTCCGTGGATTTGTCCAGCATTGACTTTGGGATCTCCTTTCCTGCTTTGGCGCCCAGTGATTTGATATTCTCCACCCGCCTGATGAGATTTCCTTTTCCGGTGGAGAGTTTGTTCATGGAGGAATCGTAGGCCTTGCGTGTTGCTTCAATCCTGGTTCCAACATCCTGCAGATCTTCCAGAAATCCGGTGAATTTGTCGTACAATTCACCGCTCTGACGGGCTATCTCCATGGCATTCTTGTTCTGGTATTCAACCCGCCACAAATTGGCGATCATCCGCAGGGCAGCAATCAAGTTGGTGGGGCTGATGAGCAGAATCCGCCGGTCGTACGCCCAGTTCCAAAGGTTCGGGTCGTATTGCATGGCGAGCATGTAAGCGGGTTCGATGGGCATGAAAAGCATCACGAAATCCAGACTTTTTAACGCATAGATATCCTGGTAATTCTTGCTGCTCAGGTCGGTGATATGATTTCGTATGGATACCAGATGATCTCGTGCAGCCAGCTCCTGTTCTTCTTTGGTATCGGCGGAAGAGTACCGTTCATAAGCCAGCAGCGAAACCTTTGAGTCGATAACCACATTGCGTTCGCCGGGGTATGCAACGATCACATCCGGCTGAAGTCTCTTACCATGTTCATTGGTATGGGATTGCTGGATAAAAAATTCACGGTCAAGCGACAGCCCGGATTTCTCCAGGATGCTTTCGAGGATGATTTCTCCCCAGTTACCACGGGTTTTAGCCTGTCCTTTCAATGCGTTGGTGAGGTTGCTGGCCTCCTTGCTGATCTGCTGGTTAAGGTCTGTCAGATTTTTAATCTCCTTCTCCAGGGAAAACCGCTGCTTGGATTCCTTGTCGTAGGTTTCATCCACCTTTTTCTCGAAATCACGGATTTTCTCCCCCAGAGGTTTCAGGATTTCATCGAGTTTGATTTTATTTTGCTCCGTAAACTTTTGTGTTTTTTCCTCCAGGATCTCATTGGCAAGGTTTTTAAACTCCACGCGGAATTTATCCTGTAGCTTTTCGAGGTCTGTTTGCTGGTCTTCCAGCTTCTTTTGCAGACTGCCGTACTCTGAAATTTTTGTCGAAAGATCTTTGTTCAGCGTCAGTATTGACAGGTCTTTTTCCGAGATCTGCAGGGTAAAGTGGCTGATCTGTTGCTGCAGCATTCCTGACCGTTCTTCCATGGCCCGTTTCTCCGCACCTATAAACTCCACCTGTTTCCGGAGTTGATCAATCTCACCCGTAACCTCTTTGGAACTGGTTTTACCCTGCCGGAAAAACAGCACCACGAAACCGGTGATTAAAACAATGCCGATGATGATTAGAAGAACTTCTGACATGCAACATCCGTTAATGAATAAACAAAAGTACTTCTATTCAGCCAATGGTCAAAGAACATCAGGAAAACTTTTCATTCCTTCAGCATTCGGGGCAATTCCTTCATTAATTCGTAAATTTGCCGAATGTTCCACATCGGTATCCTTTCCGACACCCATGGCTATATCCATCCGCGGATCGTTGATTTCTTTTCAGGTGTTGATGAAATTTGGCATGCCGGTGATATGGGAAACATCAGCATTGCCCATCGGTTGCATGCATTGAAACCCCTGCGGGCAGTGTATGGAAACATTGACGGACAGGATGTCCGGATCGAATATCCTGAAGTGTCTGTTTTTCAAATTGAACAGGTAAAAGTCCTGATGACCCACATCGGCGGTTATCCGGGTCGTTATGACCCACGGGCGAAATTAATTATTGAGCAGGAAAAACCCAAACTCTTTGTGTGCGGTCATTCACATATCCTGAAAGTCATGTATGATAACAAGCACAACCTCCTGCATATCAACCCCGGAGCCGCCGGAAAGTATGGCATCCACAAATCAATAACCGCCATCAGGATGATGATCGAAAACGATACTATGCATGACCTCGAAGTTCTCGATATCCCTAAATAACGCGTCACCCGTCACGTGTCACGCGTCACGCGTCACGATTTCCCTGTCACCGCAGCCTGTCAGCCGACCTTACCAACGCCTCATCCTTCCTGATCGCCTGGTTGGCAAGGACCAAAAAAAGAATGGATACCAGCGGTAGGGCCATCCCGGTATAATTATATTCAGGTTCTATCAAGGTCATGGTTTTGATCTTTGTGGCATAAAAGAAAAAGATAACCATCACCAAAACAATATTGGTCAGCATGTTAAATGCACAGAGCCGGATCTGGAGCGGACGGTTTTTAAACAGGAAAATAGCTGAAACCGCGAAGATGAATGATGCGACAGCCATAAAGATAAGAGGGATTGTGAAGTAAGAACTGAACAGTACTTTGGGTTCAGGATCCATGCTCTTTATTCCATAGATAAACAATTTATAATTTCCCTGGATCTCATGATAATAGTTTGCCAGTGGAAAAAAGAAAAGCAGGATACAGGCAATTGCCACGATGGCAAGGTATAAGGTTTGAATTCGCTGCAACATGTTAGAATCATTAATGTCGTGCGAAATTAGGAAAGATTTCGATTGACCGGAAATGACTTTGATAAAAAAACTTGATAATCCTTAAATATTTACTATATTTGCACCAATTTAGATCCCCACGATCTTTTTCTTATTACAATTTCAACCCGTTTCATCTTATATCCTCAAACCTATAGTTCATAATTCTATTGACTATTCAATCAATTTAAATTTTTTAAATCATGTATGACATTATTTCCCTTGATAGCAAAGAGCTATCGGAAATCAGAGTAATTGCGAAACAATTCAACATCCCCAAAGTTGATAAACTCGAAAAGCAGGATCTCATCTATAAAATCCTGGATCATCAGGCTTTGAATCCCACCCCCGAAATTTTAAATCAGGAAAAACAAGAACAGGTCAAGCCCTTCCGCGGACGTCCCCGTAAGGATCTTGATGGAAAACCACAGGAGCCAAGGGAAGCTGTTGCTCCGAGTGCACCAAGAGAACCCAGGCCAGACACCCTGGCCGGTGAACCAAATGAAAAGCCAAAGGTTGAGCAGCGTTTACCCCGGGAACAGCGTCATCCGAGAGACCAGCGTCCTCCCCGGGAGCCTCTTCCTCCAAGGGAATCTCTTCCTTCAAGAGAGCCACTTCCACCCAGAGAATCTCCTCCTTCAAGAGAACCGCTGCCTCCCAGAGAGCACAGGAATCCCCGGGATCAGAAAAATCCGAGGGAAAACAAACCATTTCGTCCATATCAGGAGAAATTACCAGCCGAACCGCTGGTGCAAATGACCCTGCCAGAACTTATAGATACCGCTGCAGAACGTTTCGATTTTGACGAAACAAATGATAAACCTTATGTCGCGATCGATCCTGTTGATGTGATCCAGAAACCTGACGGTGTGATCGAAGCTTCAGAGGGCGAAACCAACGACACTGGCCTTGTTGCCGATGCACAGACGCCACCGGTTGTTGAAGAACGCAAACAGCGTGAATTTCCACGTAAATTCCAAAGACATAAATTTATAGAAAAAGTCCGTGAAGAATTTCCTTTTGATCTGGATGGAGTTATCTCCTGTGAGGGTGTTCTGGAAATGATGACCGATGGATATGGATTTCTCCGTTCATCTGATTATAATTACCTGAATTCTCCCGATGATATTTATGTATCCCAGTCCCAGATCAAATTATTTGGTTTGAAAACCGGCGATACTGTTCGTGGAACCATACGCCCGCCGAAAGAAGGGGAGAAATATTTTCCGTTGATCAAGGTTGACCTTATCAATGGCCGTAAACCTGAAGAGGTGCGTGATCGGATCCCATTCGACTATCTCACACCGCTCTTTCCCATGAAGAAATTTAAACTTACCGGCCATAAAAATGAAAGCATGTCAACCCGTGTGATCGACATGTTTGCTCCCATTGGCTTTGGTCAGCGTGGATTGATCGTTGCCCAGCCCAAAACCGGTAAAACCGTTTTGCTGAAGGAGATCGCCAATGCCATCGCGGCGAATCACCCGGATGTTTACATGATCATATTATTGATCGATGAACGCCCGGAGGAAGTTACAGATATGCAACGCAGTGTGAAAGCTGAAGTCATTTCATCCACTTTTGATGAACCGGCCGAACGTCACACACGTATCTCCAATATCATCCTTGAAAAAGCCAAACGATTGGTCGAATGCGGTCATGATGTAGTGATTCTTCTCGACTCCATTACACGTCTTGCCAGAGCATACAACACGGTTGCCCCTGCCTCCGGAAAGGTTTTATCCGGTGGAGTGGAGGCAAACGCCCTTCAGAAACCCAAAAGGTTTTTCGGAGCTGCGCGCCAGATCGAAAACGGAGGCTCCCTCACCATCATTGCCACTGCATTGATTGAAACAGGTTCTAAAATGGACGAAGTAATCTTTGAGGAATTCAAGGGTACGGGCAATATGGAATTGCAGCTCGACCGCAAACTTTCCAACAAGCGCATCTACCCTGCGATCGACATCGTCTCTTCCAGTACACGCCGTGATGATCTGCTCCTCGATAAGGATGACTTGCAGCGTATCTGGATCCTGAGAAATCACCTGGCCGATATGAATCCGCTGGAAGCCATGGAATTTCTGAGAGAAAGGATGAAGTTTACCAACTCCAATGAAGAATTTCTGATTTCTATGAACGGCTGATCCGGATCACAGGTTAATCCATCTTAATCCAAGGTCTTCAAGGTCAATGCCATCATAATTTCCTGAACTCATCAAAAGGAGCGCTGCTTCGGGATCTTTTTCCCGGAGCAGTCTGTCAACCAGTTGTGCTGAGTCGGTATATACCTCCAGACCGGTTTTATTAAAACCTTCTTTAACCTGCTTCTCCGTGAGCTCCGGCAGACGTTTCAACTGCAGGGCATGCGGACTGAAATACACGATGGCAGTATCTGCCGGATCCAAGGTTCCCCTGTATTGACTCAGGAACTCTTTGTTCAGGCTGCTGAATGTGTGTAATTCCAGGCAGGCAATCACTTTCCTCGCCGGGAATTGTTCCCTTACAGCCTCCAGGGTGGCTTTAACCTTAGATGGAGCATGAGCAAAGTCTTTATAAACAACCCTGCTATCGTTTTTTGCAATCAACTCGAGCCGTTTCGATGCTCCCCTGAATGATTCAATCGCTTCATAAAATGTCAGGTCACTGATGCCAAGTTCATTGCAAACCAAACGTGCCCCGTTGAGGTTCATCAGGTTATGCCTGCCAAATATCTGTAATGGAAAATGACGGTTTCCCAGGCTCACTTTGGTTACTCCATGGCTGATTTCATGTGGAATAGCCGCATAGGGAATGATGCGGATATCATTGCGGGAATCAGGGCAAATACGTTGTAATTCAATATCTTCTTTGCAATAAATAAGAGAACCCCCGGATGAAATCTGGTTGATGAAAATTACAAACTGTTCAATATAATTATTGAATGTCGGAAATACATTGATATGATCCCAGGCGATTCCGCTCAATAAGGCAATGTCAGGCTTATAAAGGTGGAACTTTGGCCGGAGGTCGATAGGCGATGTGAGATATTCATCACCTTCAATTACCATCACACCGGCTTCCTCTGTCAGCCTTACCATAACATCAAATCCTTCAAGCTGGGCGCCGACCATGTAATCGCAATTAACTGAGGCGTGTTGCAGCACATGAAGAATCATGGCAGTAATGGTGGTCTTGCCATGACTTCCGCCTATGACAACTCTTTTTTTATTTTTCGATTGCTCGTAGAGGTATTCCGGGTATGAAAATATTTTTATCCCGAGTTCTTTGGCTTTCAGTAACTCAGGGTTATCTGATTTTGCATGCATGCCCAATATAACAGCATCAAGATCAGAAGTTATGCGTGATGAGTCCCATCCCTGAGACGAAGGCAGGATGTTGCAGGCAGCGAGACGGCTCCTCGATGGTTCGAAAATTTCATCATCCGAACCGGAAACGAAATACCCTTTTTTATGCAGGGCAATGGCCAGATTGTGCATGGCGCTGCCGCCAATGGCGATAAAATGTACATGCATGAAAATAGATTTTGGTCAAAAATACATTAATCTTTCAGTAAAAACTTGCATTTTCATAGCCGATTGTTGTAAATTCACAAAAATTTTACGCATAAGAATCAAAATGCTGGATAACGTTGCAGATTTAAACCGGAAATTTCAAAATTCCTCCCCGGAGGAAACACTGTCGTGGTTTGCAACTGAATTTGTCGGGAAAATTGCCTTTTCAACCAGTCTCAGCTCAGAGGATCAGGTGATTACAT
>JAPLDG010000194.1 GCA_026391845.1 Bacteroidota bacterium
AGGAGCAACAAATGCCACCTACGCTTTTGTCCCGGTTAATAATGACGCTGTATCGTGCGTACTTACCTCCATTGCTATTTGTGCCACAGGCAGCCCGGCCACCTTAGATCCGGTGGTGATGGCTGTAAACCCATTATTGCCGGTGAGCGTCTCTGTTTCTGCATCTGCTAGCACGGTCTGCGCGGGAACTTCGGTGACCTTTACGGCCACTCCTGTCAATGGCGGAATATCGCCATCCTATCAGTGGAAGGTGAACGGAGCGGGAATAAGTGGAGCAACAAATGTCAGCTACTCTTATGTTCCGATTAATAATGACGCAGTTTCCTGTGTTTTAACATCCAATGCTCTTTGTGCCACAGGCAGCCCGGCCACCTCAAGTGCGGTGGTGATGGCTGTAAACCCACTACTGCCAGTAAGCGTCTCTGTTTCTGCCTCGGCTGGCCCGGTCTGTGCAGGAACCTCGGTGACCTTTACGGCCACACCCGTCAATGGCGGAGCATCCCCAGCATATCAGTGGAAGGTGAACGGAGCTCTAATAAGTGGAGCAACAAATGCCACCTATGCTTTTATCCCGGTAAACAATGATGCTGTTTCTTGCGTGGTTACCTCAAATGCCGCTTGTACCAGTGGCAATCCGGCAATTTCCAATAATATTGATATGTTGGTTGAACCAATATTACCTGTCAGTGTGACGATCACTGAATCTGCTAATCAGGTTTGTGCAGGAACCCCTGTTAATTTTACAGCAAATCCTTTTAATGGAGGAACAGCTCCAACATATGAATGGCAGGTGAATGCAACAAATGTTCCCGGAGAAACCAACCCGGTCTTTTCTTTTGTACCAAGGAATAATGATGAGATCACATGCATCTTAACTTCCAGTGCAACTTGTTCAATCAACAATCCAGCTCTGTCAAATCCGATAACCATGACCATAAACCCGTTGCTTTGGGTGGGTATTACTATCAGAGCTTCGGCTAACCCGGTTTTAGCCGGGACCATAGTAACATTTGCAGCCTCACCTGTTAATGGTGGATCGACACCTTCATACCAATGGAATGTGAATGGAATAGATGTGCCTGGTGCAACATTCGATACTTACTCCTACATCCCCGTGGATGGAGATGTGATTTTATGCCTTCTCAATTCAAATGAAATTTGTGTTGCGAACAATCCCGCTCCCTCCAATTCCGTGATCATGTCGGTCACCACTGTATCAACAGTTCTTGTGCTTCAAAACATCAATATTACAGACACACAATGCTTCGATGCAATCCAGACAATTACTGTTGCCGGTGCTGGTACTACCTTTATAATAGAGAAGGGTGGAAACGCCACCATGATAGCCGGGCAGAAGATTATTTATCTGCCAGGAACACTAGTTAAATCAGCCGGATCCATGCATGGCTATATTACAACAACAGGCCAGTATTGCGGTAGCAAAGCTCCTTCAATGACAACTGTTATAGAAAGTGAAGAAAGGCATTCAATCAGCTTAAGTCTTCCATTTTTTAACGTTTTCCCAAATCCCACAGATGGAGATTTTACCATAAGGTTGAGCGGTTTTGAAGTCTCGGAAAATATCATGATAGAAATTTTCAACATTACCGGGGAAAAGCTGCTGGCAACCAATTTGAAAGGCGATGGAAAACACAATCTTTCCCTGTCTGGCAAACCTTGCGGAATCTATTTGATAAAATTGATTTCAGAAAAGAACTGTGGAATATTCCGGATCATCAAGCAATAAAATTTAAGAATTTTTATTTCCTTTCAAGGATTCACCGGATGCCTTTTATAAACTTAAGGGGTGCCCCGTTGTTCCATTCCTTCTCATTGATTATGTCTGTGTCGGTCTGGCACGAAACTATTCATTTTTGAGAGATATCCCCATCTTGCATGAACGGGTTAAACTTTTAAAGAAAAAATTCAAAACGCAGCATTCAGGTTGCGCCATCAGCGCTGTTCTACCGAAATTCAGATACAATCCTGCTGTGGCAGGCGGAAAAGCTGTACGCCAATTGATTTCTCTAATACACTGACATCGTGTATAATAAAATAAATGACATCAACTTCAAATTGCGGTTTTCCGGAGCATAAATTTACGAATACCCCCAATTGCGCTCAGGACCATTTAGGGCGACATTTACCAATATCTTTTGATCGAGAAATTGAAATCACAGGAATTAAAAACACGACAGATTCTATACTGAAATCAACAACCACAAAGCCCCCTGAATCAGATGGAAACTCAAAAAATACTCAGAAACGGAATAACGCTGATGCTCGTTGCATGTTTATTCCTTGCCGGATGCAAAAAAGAAGTTGAAGAAATACAGCCAGTTCCCGAGGAAACGCAGTCTGATGTGGGACTGAAAGCAACTGCAACCGGAAAGATAATGTCTGCCGTTGTCAATGGCACTTATCGCACCGACCTTAGATTGAACCTGACCAATACCATTACCCTAAAGGTCAATGTATATACCATCGGATATTACACATTGATCAGCAACACTGCCAATGGAATAGCGTTTACAAAAAGTGGCATGTTTACATTCAAGGGAATCCAGGATGTTACGTTATATGGAAATGGTACCCCGTTGATAACAGGCGTCAATTCTTATAGTGTATCCCTGGGAACCGGAATCGCTTTCAATGTAGTGACAGTCAAAAATACTCCGATTGTTCAGAGTTCATGCAATAACAGCTATACATACTATGAAGTTGCAAATCACAAGACACTTAAGGTATGGTTAGATCGCAATTTAGGCGCATCCCAGGTTGCCACCTCAGCCATTGACTTTTTGTCATATGGCTCTCTGTTCCAATGGGGGCGGTTGTCTGATGGCCATCAATGCATCGTATGGACGAATGCAAACACGGGAGTTGGACTAAACGGAACTACCTCAGCTACGAGTTCTTCAAACACCCCCGGGCATTCATTGTTTATTAAATCATCAGCAACTCCATGGGATTGGCGTGTTCCACAAAATCATAGTTTGTGGCAGGGTAATTCAGCGTTGAATAACCCCTGTCCATCAGGATATCGGGTTCCCACAGCAACCGAAATGAATACGGAAGCTACTTCGTGGAATTCTAAAAATATCACCGGAGCTTATGGATCCTCTTTAAAATGGGCTGTTGCAGGATACCGTGAGTTTTATGATGCAACTGTTTATGAAGCAGGAAGCACAGGCGCTTACTGGACAAGTACCATTGCCAACACAACCAAGGCAACCTTTTTGGAAATTTCAACAAGTTCTGCTCTGACTGTAAGTGATTTTCGCGCAGAGGCTTACTCAGTTCGTTGCATTAAAGAATAATTAAAATATAGGACAATTAAAACTGTTCTATCAATGATGCTTCTCTAAATTGTGGTTGGTTTAGAAAGTTGTCTCCCTGAGAAACCCCGAAAAGCAAATGCTTATTTGGGGTTTCCTTTTTTCATCGGTTCGCTTTTTTCCCTACTTTTGCCAACTCACCGCTAACTTGATTGACAGGGCATGCTTTTAGGCTTATTTTTTGAAATTCAGTTATTTACAGCAAACAATCCCGAGTCGGAACAACAAAATTATCAAGCCGTAGTGTTGCTCAACGCCAGTCATACGATATTCAAGGGACATTTCCCGGGAAATCCAGTGGTTCCGGGTGTGTGCCAGATTCAAATGGTGAAAGAATTGGTTGAAAAAGCCGTCGTGCACCGTTTAAATCTAATATCTTCTGACAATGTTAAGTTCCTTTCAATGATTACGCCAACGGTGTATCCACAGCTTGAGTTCAATTTTGGCATCAAACGCATCAGCAATAATCAAATTTCTGTGACTGCTACAATCGGATTCGAGTCAACATTGTTTTTTAAATTTAAAGGTAAATTTGAGACTGCAGAATAATGCCAAAAAAACTGACGATCAGCCTCACTGCCCGCGGCTATGAACTTGATTCTTATAACCACATCAACAATGCGGTTTATCTTAATTACTTTGAACATGCACGCTGGGAGTTTTTCAAACAACTGAATATGTATGGCATCTTAAAGGAAAAGAACCGGTTGCCGGTTGTCACAGATGTCCATATTCGTTATCAGCGGGAAATTAAACTTTTCGATGAACTTGAAATCGAATCATTTTGTATTCAGGAAAAACCTTACCTCATTTTTCGGCAGAAAATCTTTAACCATACCACCGGCTTCGCATCTGCCAGGGCAACCACGAAACTCATCTTCATCGATGATGATAAAATTGCGATGGATGTCCCGGCTGAAATTCTATCAGGAATTTAAAATTGAAACTGAATGACAAAGCTGAGTAAGGCGACATATGAAATACTTGATTCTATCGGGATCATCACCCTGGATGACCCGCCTGAAAATGAACTGGCGATCCCCGGATTTATCCCGATGGCCCTGTTTCAAGAATGGATTTCAGACACTTCACTCAAAGGCTTGATTATCAAAGGTCGGGGAAAGAATTTTTCGGCCGGTGGAAAACTTGACTATATTTATGAAGTCAGTAACAACCCGGAAATGCTGCAAGGCCTGATGAATGACGGAATTATTCTGTTGAACAACATTCAAGACCTTGAGATACCGGTAATTGCATCAATCAACAGGGTCTGTTTCGGTGGTGGGCTTGAAATTGCGCTTGCCTGTCATATCCGCGTGGCATCAGAAAATGCACTGCGGGATCTCCTCATCAGCAAAAATGATCCTCGGCGGAGATATTGTCAATGCCCGGGATGCGAAAGAAATGGGAATCATAGACTATATTGCTCCAAAAGATCTTGCTTTCGAATTTGCCTGGACCCTCATGCAGAAAATGACCCATGATCGTCCGGTCAAGGTGATCAGATCGATTATGAAGTCACTGAAAAATGCCCTGGAACTATCCCGGGATGAGGCCATGAAAGAGGAGACACAATTGTTTTGTACCCTTGCCAGAGATGAAGCAGAACGCCGCAAAACGGAAGGAGTCTGAAGCATGAACCTTTCCTGGACCATCGAACAGGGGATCGGACGGTTGACGCTCAGCCAGCCTCCATCGCACACCATGACCATGGAATTCTTCAGGGAATTGCAGCTAATAATGCATGCAATTTCAACCATGCAGGGTCTGAGAGCCATTGTCATCAGCGGAAATGGCAGACATTTCTCTTCCGGGGCCAATATCAGTGAATTGCTGGCCCACATTGACCATCAAGCCATGCTTGATAACTATCATGCTTTTGAAAAATTTGAACAATTGAAAATTCCCGTGATTTCTGCCATTAAAGGTGTTTGCCTTGGTTCTGCTTTTGAACTGGCGCTTTTCAGCCATTTCAGGATCTGGCGGTTCTTGGCATGCCGGAATCAACTTTCAACCTGATGCCGGGTCTGGGAGGCATCCGGCATGCAGCAGCGCTGGCAGGAAATGCTACCGCTATCGAAATTATCTTGCAGGGAAAAACATTTTCGGGAATTGAGGCCTTGGAAATGGGGCTGGTTGATGCAGTCGTGCCCAAAAATGAAGTGATCCCGCTAAGCATTTCATTTGCCCGCGCTTTGCCTGTGCATATTCTGAATGCAGAAAGAAAATTCTATATCCATAAGTTTTTAAAGCCATTGCATGCAACAAAATAACGGAGAAATCTTTGTTAAAGTGGTTGGCAGCGGTTCCTTCCTTCCCGGTATGCCCATCCCTGCGGATGAGGTTGATCATTATCTGGGCGAATTGACTGCTGCCCCTGATAAGATCCGGAAATGGCTAAAACGGATGAGGTTATTAATGAAAGAGTTGCTTGAAGTAGAGTATTACCATTTTGCTCTGGATCCCATCACCCGGGAATTTACTGAAGACAATGTAACCATGTCGGTAAAAGCCTCACTGGAAGCCATCTCCGATGCCGGTTTGATACCGGAGAATATCGACCTGATCGTTTACGGCAGTACACACCAGGATCAGAGATGCCGACTGCAAGCGTTCGCATCCAGGAAGCATTGGGTATTACAGAATGTGCTGAAATTTCTGTCCATGCCAACTGTACTTCAGCTTATAAGGCGCTGCTGATCGGAGCCGACCTGATCCGGAATGGTCGGTATAAGACTGCCCTGATCATCTCTTCGGGTATTTCATCCTCAGAATTGGTAGCTGAATATTACAACCAACCCCTTGTAAAAAAGGAAGAACTTTTTTTACGCTATTTCCTGAGCGACGGGGCCGCAGCCATTGTGCTCCAGGCTTCACCATCACCCATCAACGGTCTGTTTATGGACTATAATTATATTGAATCTGTGGGAGGGAGAAAGCCATCTGCCATGGGAAACAAACGCCCGGCGTACTTTATGAACCCGAGAACGGAGTTCGAACTCGGGTATCATCACCTGGCTCAAATGTTCCAGGAAGAACTTCGTGAGAATTTTCATGAACCCGACGGTTCGGTTTTCCTGAAAGGACTGCAGCGCATGCTTGCAAAATACCCGATAGACGTTGAAAAGATTAAATTTTTCCAGGTCAATTTTCCATCAAAACACATCGCAGAATTCATCATGGATGAATGTGTGCAATTGGGCATAGATCCGAAAACAAGCTATTCAAAAATGGCCACAATGGGATACATTGGCCCGCCGATGGCATTGCTTTGTCTCGACAGGATCAGGAAAGAGGAACATTTGGAAAAGGGTGACATCATTCTCAGTTTCGTTACAGAAGTAAGCAAGTTTATGCAGGGAGGATACGTGATCAGTAAACGATGACAGATGAGAATCCGGGTTGTGCATTTTCAGTAATTTTTAATTTTTAATTTTTAATCTATTTGACTGGTTCCAAAAAATATACGTTATTCCTGATTTCACCGAAACAAAGGTATGTGAATTATCCCGCGCATAGTGAAATGGCAAAAATGTTCGGAAAAAAAAGACTCATGATCCCATTGGCTCTTCCTGCCATTGCCTCACTCACACCAGACCACTACGATATTCATATCTTTGATGAAGAGATAGAATCACTGCCGAAAAACCTGAAACCTGACATTGTTGGAATCACCACACTGGCAGCGACCGGGAAACGTGCTTTTGAGCTTGGAGACCGATACCGGGCCATGGGATGTAAGGTTATATATGGTGGTCCTTATGCTTCTTTTATGCAGGAAGAAGCGTTGAAACACGGCGATTGCGTGATTGCCGGTGAGGCCGAAGGCAAATGGGAACAAGCGCTTGAGGATTTTGAACATGGTTGTCTAAAACCGGTTTACGAATCAGAAATTTTCATTCCATTTAAGACCCAGAAACCTCCAAGGTGGGATCTGGTGAATATGGACAGGATATTTCAGGTTGCCATTCAGGTATCCCGGGGATGCCCGTTCAACTGCGACTTTTGCCTTGTCTCTAAAAATTTCGGCAGGAAGATGCGCTACCGCGATATTAATAATGTGGTTGAAGAGATCAGGGCAGCACCCACCAAGTACTTTTTTTTCGTTGATGACAACCTCACCATCAATAAAAAATATGCAAAAGAGCTTATGCAGGCCATCATTCCGCTGAAAATATCCTGGGGATGCGTGTGCAGCCTGGATGTTGCAACAGATGAGGAGCTTCTTAACTTAATGGCGGAGGCCGGATGTTTCAACATCCTGGTCGGGTTTGAGTCACTCAACCCTGCCAGTCTCGATGAATCGCAAAAACATCACAATCAGGGCGGAAGTATATATTCAGAGGCCATCAATAAAATTCATGCGGCCGGTATTCATATCAACGCCAGTTTTGTGGTTGGGTTTGACAATGACACACTGGATGAATTCGACCGGATTTTCGATTTCACCATGCAGCATAACCTGCCGCATGTCAACCTCCATTTGCTGAATGCCCCCCCGGGAACTGAAACCCATCGGAAGTTATCGGATGAAGGAAGATTGCTGTCCTGCGACCCGGAACTGGGTGTGGGCCACTTCCCAACACTTCAATACATGAATATGTCCCAGATTGAGATCTTCGACAAATACATGGAGACTGTCGCAAAACTTTATTCCTTCGATACAATCCGACAAAAAGGTGAAGCGCTTTTCAGCAAGGGCGCCTTCACCCGGCCAGGTGGCGAACTATCCGCATTCATGAAAGCAAGGCTTTCCTGGATAACATTTAAAGAATTCGTTCTTACCGGTGATCCTGACCGTAAAAAATTGTTCAGATTTATCCTGAACCTCATCGTTACCAAACAAATAGCCATTGATAAAGGGCTGGGTTTTCTGCTATCGATGCTGGGATATAACCGCCACATAAAAGCTCATCAGAAAAATATGGCAGAATACAGGCAGATAGTGATGGGGCAGGATAAAGGGGCGTGGAAAAAGGATATAAGCGTGACGCGTGACAAAATAACAGGTATTCAGATCATGAATCATACTTCCGGGATTAAAAAGGTGGGTGTCGTCGGCGAAGGCAAAATGGGCAGTGGAATTTTCCATTATCTACTTGATTTTGAATTCGATCTGGTGTGGATTTGTAGTCCAGGGGCGGATGCAGAAAAAATTCACAGACAGTTTACCAAACGCATCAAACGGTCGCTGGATGCCGGTATTCTTGACCGGCAGCGGTTTGATATCCTGATCCGGACGCAGGTTTCGCACAATTTACCCGATTTGCAATCATGCGACCTGATCATTGAGGCAATTCCTGAATCCATGGAACTCAAAAAGGACCTTTTTCTTCAATTGGACCGGATTGTTAAACCCGATGCTGTTTTTGCATCCAACTCCTCCTCTATCCAGCCATCCGACTTGTATCCGGTAGGTCCGCGCTCCGGGAAATTCATCGGTCTCCACTTTTTTTATCCGGTTCCACTAAAGAATATTGTGGAATTTACCATTACCTCAAATACGACAATACAAACTCAGTCAACAATCGAAGCTTTTTTACGTGATATCGATCGCCGGTTCATCACGATGAATGAAAAAAACAGTTTTCTGCTCAACAAGATTTTCCTGAAGGTTCAAAATGATGCATTCTTATTGGTGCAATCAGGAAATTGCAGCTACTTACAAATGGATCAATTAGTTAAGACATATCTGTTCCCTTTTGGCATTTTTGATTTTTGCGACAGTGTCGGCATCGATACAATGCTGGCATCTATTTTAAACTATTTACAGAACGATCCGGATAAAGAGAATTACTCCCGGTTTATTGCAACATTATCTGATCTTGTTTCACAGGGGAGGCTTGGTTTCAAATCCGGGGAAGGCTTTTACAAGTATCCCGTGGACCAGAACCTCTGTGATGAACCTGGAAACGCTGGAGAATTAGTCGAACGCCTTCATCAATCATGGACTTTATCGGGCAGACAATTAACAAAGCAGGCAAAAATACCTTTTGATGATGCCAACCATGCGATCAAAGAGTATTTTGGTACCTCTGAAGGACCGTTCGATTGATGGCGATTGACAGAATTATTTTGCATTTCTGAGGCAATTCAACCTATCTTTGTAAAAATAAATTCGATCAATCATGAAAAGAATTGCCTTTTTATCCATCCT
>JAPLDG010000075.1 GCA_026391845.1 Bacteroidota bacterium
CGAAAGGGGTCCTTCAGAATCCGGAAACCGGTGAATATGAGGATGATGTATTAAACCGTTGGTTTATCGGAAAGCCGGTAAACGTTTATTATGATTACAAGTTTGACGGAATCTGGCAGGTCGGCGATGATATCGCCCACTCCGCCCAGCCAAATGCACGCCCGGGAGATGTCAGGGTTGCAAATATAAACGGCGATTCAATTATTTCAGCCGATGACCGGGTGGTCATGAACCGTGATCCTGATTTTATCATCTCTTTCAATACAGCAGTAAAATTTAAAGGGTTTGAATTTTCAGCGGATGTTTACATTGTCTCAGGAGGAATAAAAAGCAACCAGTTTATGTATGACGTAAATTATGGCGGCTCCCTTCAGGGATATAAAAACGGTATTTTCAGAGATTACTGGCTTCCGGAAACCCCCGGCAATAATGTTTTCAGGCCACATGAAACCGTCACTTCCGATTACCGGGGATCTCTTGGTTACCAGGATGCCTCCTATATCCGCCTGACAAATATCACCCTGGCATACAATCTCCCTGCGAAATGGATCAAGACCATGGGAATGTCAAGATTCAAAGTTTATGTCAGGGGCGACAGGTTGCTCACTTTCACGAAATATCAATCGTTCAGTCCGGAAACAAATCCCGAGGATTATCCTGAAACAAGGGATTTTACCCTCGGAGTAAATATTAATTTTTAATGCTTTTGCTAAACAGATCTGTTATGAGAAACAAAATAATTGCCGTGGCACTGTCAATCTTACTTCCCGGGCTATGGAGTTGCCAGAAATACCTGGAGGAGACAAACCCATCGGAAGTAACCACAGAATTCCTCTATACCACCCAAGACGGGCTCCAGGCTGCTGTAAACGGTTTATACAGCATGGAACGCGCCCAGGTTGACGACAATGAAAGCAGTGATTTCGTTCTGGTTCATGGAGATGCGGGGACAGATATCGATTTTGTCAGGGCTGCCGTAAACCCGAGTGTGGCAAGATACAGAACCGATGTGAGCCTGCCCGACCAGGGGTCGATACGGAGTTGGTGGCGCAAGTGGTACCAGATCATTGAAAGGACAAACAGCATCATCACATTCGGGAAGCAGGCGGAGATTTCTGACAGCTCAAAAAAGATGATCCTGAGGGAGGCCTATATTTACAGGGCTTATTCCTATTTCTGGCTGGTACGGAAATTTGACAACATCTGGCTAAACCTGGAACCCACCACTTCGCAGAATTTCGAGAACAGGGTCTTTAATGTTGCTACACAAGAGGAGGTATATAAAACGATCGTATCCGATCTCGATATTGCCATCAGTTCCTTTGGCAATGACTGGGCTGCCCGCCCCGGACAATTCGGACTTGGCGCAGCATTATACTTGAGGATCGATGTTGCATTATGGCAGAAGGACTACCAGACAGCTGCCACCCTGTCGGCCCGTCTGATCAATGACGGGCCATACGGTCTTGTCGATCCGTCACAGGTTTATACCCAAGACGGGAGGAATGATACACGTGAAGCAATTTATGTCATGCAGTTTGATGAATTTGCCGTGGGAGGAGGCTATTTTCATCGTCTTCCTTTGGTATTTACGACAGATTACAAGCAAGTTCCGGGGATAAAAATGGTCTCGGAATTCGGAGGATACGGCTGGGCCAGGATATTCCCCAACGAATATCTGATGAGTTTGTATGATTCGGTGAACGATAAAAGATGGTCGTCATGGTGGCAACACTACTATACCTATAACGACGATTCATACAATTTTTCAGGCATGCCCTATAAACTTGGAGACACATTGAAATACGGGCAGAACAGCATGCTTTCGGGATCCAATTATTTCAGGGATGCCAGCATCAGCTGCAAGAAATACTGGGACTATATCAAGTTGCCCAACACGCTTCGTTCGTACAATTCCATCTATATGTTCCGTTATTCTGAGGTTTACCTGATGGCTGCCGAAGCGGAGATGCAACTGGGAAATACGGCGCAGGCTCTTTCTTACATTAATACGCTGAGGCAGAGCCGGATTCTTCCCAACCCGAACCAACTGATCACCACGATCGACCAGGAGGTACTGCTGGAGGAGGAGGCCCGGGAACTGGCATTTGAAGGAAAGAGATGGTTCTTTTTGAAGAGATTGGGGCTGCTGGTTGATCGTGTTCGCGAGCATGCCGGGACGACTGTCTTCCGTGGCATTCTTGCCACCGATCCTGCATGGTATTCAGGCCGGACGAATATTCAGGATTAC
>JAPLDG010000223.1 GCA_026391845.1 Bacteroidota bacterium
CATAAGCGAGGATATGATTCGTCGGTATGTGAAATTTCAAGAAGCAGAAGAACGTAAAGTTGAGCGTGAAGGTTCTGATTTTACCCTCTTTTAGAGGGTTGTTTTTCTTAAAGCCACCACCTCCGGTGGTGGTTGTTTACTAGTTTTCTGACTTCTGACGCTTCCTGATTTTAGTGCGTTGACATTTTCCAAGCAATTAAATTTGAATGACATAAAATTCACAATTGTGATTTTTACCGCACTAATGCCCATTTTAAGGACAAACGAAAGTGGGACGTACAAAGTTCGAAGGACAAACGAAAGTGGAAAGTACAAAGATGAAAGTTCGAAGGACGAACAAGGGCCGGCTAATCCCAGCCTTTGTACTTTGTCATTCGTCATTCGTACCTATTAGTTCGCGTTGCACAGCACTAAATGTCAGGAGTCAGGAGCGGTTGTTTGGTCCCGGCTTGTCCAGATCAGGGATTGTAAATTTAAACGTACTGCCCGCTCCGGGTGTGGACTCCAGCCAGATTTTTCAACTATTTTTTTGCAATGCGCCAGCCCGATGCCAGATCCCTTATATTCGCTGCGGTTATTCATGCGCTTAAAAATGATGAATATTTTGTCTTTGTTTTTGTCTTCAATGCCAATACCATTGTCCTTGACTGAAAAGTCCCATTCACTGCCGGTTTTTTCGGCTGAAATTGTTATTTCCGGAACAACTTCCTTTTTTCTGAACTTTAGCGCATTTATGATGAGATTTTGAAACAATAGTCTCAACTCTGTCGCATAGCATTTGATCTCAGGCAGTTCCCGGATAATAATTTTTGCCTTGCTGTCGCTGATGGAATCGCTTAGATCAGAAAGAACTTCACGAACCATTTTATTGCAATCAGCCACTACCGCAACGCTCTCTTTTCCCAAAACTGCATATTCAACCAAACCCGTAACAAGTTCCCTCATTCTGCCCGCTGCATCATGAATAAAATCAATATATTTATTTCCATCCTCATCAAGTTTGCCTGAATAATCTTCCATGATTAACTGGGTAAAATTGGTAAGAGTCCTCAAAGGTTCCTGTAAATCGTGCGATGCAATATAGGTAAACTGTTCGACTTCGTCCATGCGGATAGCAAGCTCCTTATTTGACGCTTCAAGCTGATTGGTTCGCTCAATCACTCTCTGTTCCAGGGTTTCATTCAGTTTACGGATTTCATCTTCTGCCTGCTTGCGTTCTGTAACATCCCGAATTATCCCTTCATGGTACAAGATGGCTCCGTTTTCATCGAAATCATACCATCCATGATCTTCCACCCAAATCCCGGAGCCATCCTTCTTTTTTACGCGGTAAATGCCTTTATCTTCCATCAAGTCCTGCGATATCGAAACTTCCTGGTCATCCGGATCAAAATATAGTTGTTTTATGATATCAATCTCCTTGAGTTCCGCTATGCTTTCATAACCCAGCATCTTCACCATGGCAGGGTTGACCTCTACGAATTTTCCTTCATGGGTGCTTTTATATACGCCATCGAGCGATTGTTCCAATAAATTCTGATAGATGGCATCTTTGTCACTGATTGCTTTTTCTGCCTGTTTCCGCATGAGCGCTAAGCCAATTGCCTCGCCAATACTTTCAAAAAATTGTATCATGGTGGGGGTAAAGCGGTCTTTCTTCCTGTCGTTGAGTTGCAACAATCCGACAATCTCACCTGCATTGCGAAATGGTATCAATGCGAAAGATTCGTATCCATCATGGATGCAGCGATTCCGGGGGTTGTTCCTGGGATCCTGATCTGCAGTCAATCCCAATAATGCTGGTGAATCGTTCGTCCAAAAACTACCGCCATCCGTAAACAATGGATTGGATGAGTCGGCTTTGCCTGACAACACCAACCCGCACGTACATTCAAGACAAGGTTTGCCGGCTTCATCCAGGCAAATTCCACCCTCTTTTGTGCGCTCAACGATGCTGTTTTCAGTTTGCAGAAAACTGTCATCAAAACCATTTTGGCTGTAATAGGGATAGTCATTACCTTCTTTAACCCGGATTCCGATTGCCTCAAAACCATACACTTCCTGAATAATGGTGATAATGTGCCTGATCGTTTCATTGAAAGGGGTGGTCGTGTTGAGTAAGGTCAGGATTTTTGTTGAAAGATTGAGGCGATTTTCTGATTGCCTGCGCTCGGTGATATCAAGCAGAACACCGGTTACTTTTACCGGATTACCCTGCTGATCCCTCACCAGCTCGGCAATTGAGTTTATGGTTCTATGTTCTGTTGAATTGCGTGGAATGATATCAAAGACAATGTTATAAGGCTTGTTTTTTTCAATGAGATCAATCAGTGCCTGGTTAACTCTGTCTTTCTCAATAACACCTTTCATAACCTCCCCGGCTGTGAAAACATCTGACATATCTTCGAATCCATAGATTCGTTTTCCTTCATCAGATCCCCAAAATGTATCGTTTTTTATATCATACTCCCAGCTCCCTACATGAGCGACTTCCTGCGCCTTTTTTAAACGTTCATCGCTTTCCTTCAATGCTATTTCCGCATTTTTGCGATCTGTGATATTTCTTGCCAGCCCGGTTGCGCCAATAATCTCATGGTTGTCGTTCGTGATCGGGTTGAAAAAACTTTCATAGTAGGCAAACTGAACATCTCCGAATATCCTGACATTTGAATGGGATTCTCCAGCCAGCGCGCGGTCATAATTTTCTTTGGCTGCAACCCTGTCTTCATCGGAAGTGATACATTCTAAAATATTCATACCAAGCACAACATCCTGATTATAGGCATATTTCATCGCCTCCAAATGTGCTTTGTTGAAATACAGGTACCGGTAGTTTCTGTCGATGGAAAAAAGGATGGTGTCTTTCTGACTCTCCAGACTTGATTTGAGCAGCATTTGAGACTGAACTAATGCATCTTCGGTTTTTTTATGAGGATTTCCCATTTCCACCTGCGTTTTCAAAAAATGTTATCAGGTTACGAAGTTACCTTAAATTTAGTGAAATCCAAGTTCCGTGTTTTTTCCTACTTTTGCAGAATAAAACCAGCACTATGAGCGAAAACATGGAAACCGTCCGCTGCCTGATCATCGGATCAGGACCTGCCGGATATACCGCGGCTATTTACGCCGCCAGGGCAGACCTGAAACCTGTTATTTACCAGGGAATGCAGCCTGGCGGTCAGCTTACCATCACCACGGAGGTGGACAACTTCCCCGGTTACCCGAAAGGAATCACCGGACCGGAGATGATGGAGGAATTCAAACAACAGGCCGAACGATTTGGCACTGAAATACGTTTCGGGGTCGTGACGGAGGTTGATTTGTCAAACCGGCCTTTCAAGGTTAAAGCCGATGATGGAAAGACCCTTTCTGCCGAGACCCTGATCATCGCCACCGGCGCCTCAGCCAAATGGCTGGGCATGGAATCGGAACGGAAATTCATGGGCATGGGGGTATCCGGGTGCGCTACGTGCGACGGTTTTTTTTACCGCGGACAGGAGGTGGCCATCGTCGGGGGCGGTGACACTGCTGCCGAGGAGGCTACCTACCTTGCAAAACTCTGCAAGAAAGTTTTCATGATCCATCGCCGCGACGAACTGCGCGCTTCCAAGGCCATGCAGCACAAAGTGTTGAATACTCCGAATATTGAAATGATCTGGGACACCGCCCCGGAAGAAATATTGGGCGACCAGAGCGGGGTTAACGGTGTACGGGTACGCAATGTCAAAACAGGGGCATCAAGGGATATTCCCGTCATGGGTGTTTTCGTGGCCATCGGTCATAAACCCAATACAGAACTGTTCCTCGGACAGCTGGAACTCGACGACCTGAACTATATCAAAACAAAACCCGGAACCACTCAGACCAGCATTGAAGGCGTGTTTGCAGCTGGCGACGTGCAGGACCACCATTACCGTCAGGCGGTAACCGCTGCGGGAACGGGATGCATGGCTGCCATTGAAGCAGAGAGGTTTTTAACCAGTTGAACGATCCTGACATGATTGCATTTTTCAAGAATTCTGATCGGTATTACGCGGTTGAAAGCAGAGAAAAGCTTCGCAGTGAAGACCTGGAAAAACTAAACTGGCTGTTCGGCGATGCGGAGTGCATCGCCGAACCTGTTTTAGCGGGTGCCTTCATCGGTCCGCGTCCCGAAATGATCACGCCCTGGAGTACCAATGCCGTGGAGATCACACAAAATATGGGAATTCGCGGAATCAGCCGGATTGAGGAATACGCCAATTACGAATTAAAAATTACGAATTACGACCCGGCCGTCACGCGTCACGTGTCACGTGTCACGTCACCCGTCACGCGTAACCCGTCACGCGTCACGCCCTTCGACCCCATGCTGCAGCATATATACGACGGTCTCGACCAGCAAATCTTTCACATCGCTCACAACCCCGACCCCGTTCTCTTCCTCGACGACATCGCGTCATACAACAGGCAGGAAGGACTTGCGCTGAGCGAGGATGAAATCGGATATCTCATCGGCTTGAGCCATAAAGTAGGTCGCAAACTAACCGACAGTGAGGTTTTTGGATTTTCACAAGTCAACTCCGAGCACTGCAGGCATAAAATATTTAACGGCACTTTTATCATCGATGGCAAAGAGATGGCCGATTCACTCTTTGACCTGATCCGGAAAACTGCAAAAGAGCATCCCAATTTCCTGGTTTCCGCTTACAAAGATAACGTCGCGTTCATCCTTGGGCCTGAAATAGAACAATTTGCCCCGGGTGTACAAAATGTGGCTGATTTCTTTACGATCAGGGACATTCAATCGGTGATCTCCCTGAAAGCCGAGACACACAATTTCCCGACGACCGTCGAACCGTTTAACGGAGCCGCCACCGGTTCAGGCGGTAAGATCCGCGACCGCATGGCCGGAGGAAAAGGCAGCATTCCCACGGCCGGTACAGCGGTTTACATGACCTCCTATCCGAGACTCGATGGCGGGCGTTCCCGGGAATCAGAGCTGGAACCACGTCAGTGGCTTTACAAATCCCCGGAAGAGATACTCATCAGGGCATCGAACGGAGCCAGTGATTTCGGCAATAAGTTCGGTCAACCCCTCATCTGCGGTTCAGTGCTTACTTTTGAACATGCTGACCATGAGCGGACTTATGGATATGACAAAGTGATCATGCAGGCCGGTGGCGTTGGGTTTGCAAAGATGGAAGACAGTCTGAAAGGTGATCCGCTTGCAGATCAGCATATTGTGGTATTAGGCGGTGACAACTACCGGATTGGCATGGGCGGTGGCGCTGTTTCCTCTGTAGCTACGGGCGAATATGGCAACACCATTGAGCTGAACGCGGTTCAGCGGTCAAACCCCGAGATGCAGAAGCGTGTATTCAATGCCATCCGCGCCATGACTGAAATGGCGGTGAATCCGATTATCTCGATCCATGATCATGGCGCCGGCGGACATCTCAACGCCCTGTCGGAACTTGTTGAATCCACAGGAGGGCTCATCAGAATTGACGACCTGCCGGTGGGGGATCCAACCTTGTCGGACAAAGAGATTGCAAGCAACGAATCGCAGGAACGAATGGGGTTGATCCTGGCGGATAAGGATGTCGCGCTCCTGCGGGAGATTGCTGAACGTGAGCGTGCCCCGGTCTGTTTTGTGGGAAAAACCACCGGGGACCAGCAACTTGTTTTTGAAAACCACCGGGATGGAATTCGGCCCATCGACCTCAAACTGGCAGATTTCTTTGGAAAACCACCCAAGACAATCCTCACCGACGCGTCACGCGTCACGCGTCACGCGTCACTGGTTTACGATAAAAACAAACTTCAAAGCTACCTGAACGAAGTTTTGCAACTCGAAGCCGTTGCCTGCAAAGACTGGCTTACCAACAAAGTTGACCGTTCCGTAAGCGGAAAAATTGCCAGACAGCAAACCTGTGGTGCCATTCAGCTTCCGCTTAACAACGTGGGTGTTACCGCTCTTGATTATCAGGGTGTGAAAGGTATAGCCACTTCACTGGGCCATGCCCCGGCAGCTGCACTGATCGATCCTGCGGCAGGGTCAAGGCTCGCCATCGCCAAAGCCCTTACCAACCTGGTTTGGGCGCCGCTGACATACGGGCTGAAGGGTGTTTCCCTCAGCGCCAATTGGATGTGGCCTTGCAAAAATGCCGGGGAAGATGCGCGGTTGTATTCGGCAGTAAAGGCGGTGAGCGATTTTGCCATAGCCCTGGGTATTAACATTCCCACAGGCAAGGATTCACTCTCGATGACACAGAAATACCCCGATGGCACCGCGGTCTATTCTCCCGGGACGGTGATTATTTCTGCAGTGGGGGAGGTCTCTGATGTGAAACAGGTGGTTGGTCCGAATTTAATTCCTGAAGAAGGTACGATTCTGCTCTATATTCCCTTTTCCGGCTGTGGATTTGAACTGGGCGGGAGCAGTTTTGCCCAGATATTGAACCAACTGGGAGATAAAACGCCTGATGCAACCGATGCAGCAAACTTCTCCGTTGTTTTTGAAATGGTTCAGGATCTCATCCGCAGCGGAGCTGTCATGGCAGGGCACGATGTTGCCGCGGGCGGACTCATCACCACGCTGCTGGAAATGACATTCCCGGTTGAAAACATCGGACTTGACATAAACCTGATTAACCTGATGTCATCTGAAACCGATCCCCTCAAGATATTGTTTGCTGAAAAGCCGGGGGTTGTTTTGCAGATGGAGAATAATTACGAATTAAAAATTAAAAATTACGAAGCCGTGCAGGCGACGATCATTGGAAAAATAACCAGTGAACGATCGCTCAACATCACCACGCAAGATTCATCATTTCACTTTAGCATCGATGCACTTTGCGATACGTGGTTCAAGACGTCGTATCTGCTTGACAGAAAACAATCGGGTGAAGAACTGGCGTTGGAACGTTTCAGAAATTACAGGAAGCAGCCACTGGAATTCAGATTTCAGGAACGTTTTACCGGTTTGGTTTCCCAATTCGGGATCGACCCGAAAAGAAGAATACCCTCCGGCGTGAAGGCGGCCATCATCCGCGAAAAGGGTGTTAACCGTGATCGCGACATGGCCTGGGCGCTCTATCTGGCCGGTTTTGACGTGAAGGATATACACATGACTGATCTGATCTCGGGTCGCGAAAACCTGGAGGATGTCAACCTGATCGCTTTTGTGGGCGGATTTTCAAATTCCGATGTGCTTGGTTCCGCCAAAGGATGGGCCGGCGCATTTCTTTACAATGACCGGGCAAAGCTGGCGCTTGATAACTTTTACAAACGTGATGACACGCTGAGCCTGGGTGTTTGCAATGGTTGCCAGTTGATGGTTGAACTCGGATTGATTTATCCCGGCCTTCGGTGATGCTGAAAAGCCTGGCAGGGTCAAAGCTGGGTATCTGGGTGGCCCATGGTGAAGGCAAATTCAATTTCCCTGGAAATGAAGATCAATATCATATTCCGGCGAAATTCAGTTATCACGGTTATCCCGGCAACCCCAACGGATCACAGTTTGATGCAGCCTGCATCGCCTCCGGCGACGGAAGGCACCTGGCAATCATGCCCCATCTCGAAGATTCTGTTCTCCCCTGGCAATGGGCCTGGTACCCGGAAGATCGTACCGGGGATGAAATAACTCCGTGGATCGAGGCGTTTGTAAATGCCAGGGAGTGGATTCAAATAAAATTAAAAATTAAAAATTAACAATTATTTTTGTTATTCGCTATTTCGCCAATTTTCATTATGACTAAAATTATCTTCATCACTGGTGCCACTGCCGGATTCGGAATGGCAATCGCCCGGAAATTTGCAGAAAACGGACACAACCTGATTATCACCGGCCGACGGAAAATATTGCTGGAAGAACTTGCAAAAGAACTTGTTATAAATTTCAACGTAGAGGTTCTGCCGCTTTGTTTTGATGTCAGAAAATCAGCGGAGGCTGAAAGCGCCATTGCCAATCTGCCGGAAAAATGGAAAAATATTGATGTACTGGTAAACAATGCCGGGCTGGCCGTGGGGCTCAACCCCATTCATGAGGCAGTGGTTGATGACTGGGAGCGGATGATCGACACCAATGTAAAGGGATTGCTCTATATGACCCGGTTTATATCCCCCTTGATGGTTGCCAGACAGCAAGGTCATATCATCAACATCGGATCTGTTGCCGGCGAGGAGGTTTACCCGATGGGCAGCGTTTATTGCGGTTCAAAATTCGCGGTGGATGCCATTACCAAAGGAACCAGGATTGATCTTGTTTCACATAACATCAAAGTGACCCAGATCGCGCCGGGTGCCGCCAATACCGAATTTTCACTCGTCCGCTTCAAGGGTGATAAAACACGCGCTGACAATGTTTACAATGGTTTTCAGCCACTTGCAGCAGCCGATGTGGCCGATGCGGTTTTTTATGTTACCACCCTTCCGCCTCATGTCAATATCAACGACATGGTGCTGATGCCGACAGCACAGGCAAGCGCCATCAATATTCACAAAAAATAATAGTTAAAAATGGAAGTCACCCGAATTTTTGATCTGTTACCTTATCATGAGGCGAATTTTAAACCCAAGGAAGATGTTATTGCTTCCAAGGAGAATGGCGAATGGGCAAAATACAGCATCAGACAATACCGTGAGATTGTTGACAACATCAGCTATGGATTCCTGGCCATGGGTGTTCAGCCGGGGGATAAAATAGCCCAAATCAGTTCAAACCGGGCGGAATGGAATTTTGTGGATATGGCCATACTCCAGGTCGGGGCGGTGCATGTACCGATCTATCCAACCATCAGTGAATCAGATTACAAGTATATCCTGAACCACGCTGAAGTGACCTACGTGTTCATCTCGGGACAGGAATTACTTCGGAAAATCGATCACATCCTGCCCGAGATGGCCCAAATCAAGGGAGTTTTTACGTATAAGGACCACCACGAACACAAACATCTCAATGATCTGATCGAGCTGGGTAAAAAGCATGTTGACAAACCTCTGCTGGAGGCCAGAAAATCTGCCATTTCCCCGGCAAACCTGGCAACCATCATCTACACCTCAGGCACGACCGGCAACCCGAAGGGTGTGATGTTAAGCCATCACAACATCATTTCGGATTTCAAGGTTTGCGCCTATATCCCGCCCTTTGGCGAAGAAGCCAAAGCCGTGAGCTATCTGCCGCTGTGCCATGTGTATGAACGGATGCTGAATTACCTCTACCATTACCTCGGATTTTCAATCTATTATGCAGAGAACCTGGGAACCATCACAGATAACATGAAGGAGGTGAAGCCTGATATTTTATCGACCGTACCCCGTTTGCTTGAGAAAATCTATGATAAATTGTTCGCCACAGGGCACAAACTGACAGGTGTTAAACGTTGGATTTTCTTCTGGGCGCTGCACCTAGCCTTAAGGTATGAGTTAAAGGGCGCCAATGGCTGGTTTTATGAATTGAAGCGAAAACTCTACGACAAGCTGGTTTACGTAAAATGGCGTGAAGCGCTGGGCGGAAAGCATCTTCTGGTGGTATCAGGTGGCGCTGCGTTGCAACCCCGTCTTGCCAGAATGTTTACCTGTGCGGGCATCAACGTGCTGGAGGGGTATGGATTAACGGAAACTTCCCCGGTTATTTCCGTCAATGACCTCTCCGAAAACGGAATGAAGTTCGGAACGGTAGGCAAAGTGGTCAAGGGGGTTCAGGTAAAAATTGCGGACGATGGCGAGATTCTGTGCAAAGGACCGAATGTGATGCTGGGTTACTTCAAAGAACCTGAAATGACCAGGGATGTGATCGAATCGGATGGCTGGTTCCATACCGGTGATCTGGGCCGAATTGAACCTGAAGGCCATCTGAAAATAACCGGCAGAAAAAAGGAGCTCTTTAAGACATCCTTCGGTAAGTATGTCAGCCCGCAACCCATTGAAGATACGTTCAAAGAATCTTTGTTCATCGATCAGATCGTGGTAGTGGGTGAGAACCAGAAGTTTGCCGCAGCGCTCATCGTTCCGGATTTTGTTTTTCTCAGGTCATACTGCGTGGTCAAGGAAATTCCCTATACCACCAACGAGGAGATGATCAGCCTGCCGCGAATCCGGAAACGCTTTCAAACAGAGGTGAATAAGTATAACAAGTGTTTTGGCGATACGGAAAAAATTAAAAGCTGGGCGCTGCTCGATGCTGAATGGACCTTTGATACCGGTGAAATTACCCCGACGCTCAAGCTGAAACGGAACATCATCATGAAGAAATATGCAGATAACATTGCAAAACTTTTTGAATAAACAATCGTTAATACTGTTTGGCTGACATGAAGCAAATCACCCGGATTTTCGATCTCCTCGAGTTGTACAAAGACGAATATCAGTCCGTTAACAACCTTTTTAACATTAAAAAGGATGGAAACTGGGTGTGTTTTTCGGCCAATGATTATGTGACCAACAGCAATCTCTTCAGCCTTGGGTTGCTGGCGCTGGGCATTCAAAAAGGAACCCGCATCGCAACGGTCATGAACAACTGCCCGGAATGGAATTTTATCGACATGGGCATCCTTCAGGCTGGCGCTGTTCAGGTTCCGGTCTATCCAACAATCAGCGAAGAAAATTACCGTTACATTTTCAACGATTCATCCATTGAATATTTGATTTTCTCTGACCAGGAGATCTATGAAAGAATCAGAAATGTCATTCCCGGGATTTTCGGGTTGAAAGGTGTTTTTTCCATCGAGCCCATGGATGGAATCGCCAGTTGGAATGAAATCCTTGAACTGGGAAGAAATTATCCCCGTCCCGAAGAGCTTGATGCCATCAAAGACAAGATTCTTCCAGGCGACCTGGCTACAATTATTTACACATCCGGCACGACAGGCCGGCCAAAGGGGGTGATGTCGTCGCACAACAACTTTGTAACCAACTATAAGGCGCTGGGTGAAATTCCGCCTCTGAAAATGCACGACAGGGTTGTGAGTTTTCTGCCGCTGTGTCATGTTTACGAGCGAACTGCAGGGTATGTTTACCAATCATTCGGCGTTTCAATCTTCTATGTTCAGAACATTGACGAGCTCGGAGATTATATCCGGGAGGTAAAACCCCATGGATTTGCCTCGGTACCCCGTGTATTCGAAAAGATTTACAACAAGATCGTTACAAAGGGCCGCAATCTCCCCCTGCCGATGAAGGTGCTGTTTTTCTGGGCGCTCCGGCAAGGACACAAATACGAGCTGAACCATGCGCGTGGCCGGGTTTACGATGTGAAACTGGCCATCGCCAACCTTCTTGTTTTTCGAAAATGGCGTGCAGCGCTGGGTGGAGAGCTGAAATTCATTGTTTCGGGCAGCGCTTCACTGCACCCGCGTCTGGCCCGCATTTTCTGGGCGGCAAAAATCCCGATCCTTGAAGCCTATGGACTTACGGAGACCTCGCCGGGGGTGACCTGTTACAGGTTTGAACCAAACGGGATGAAATTCGGAACCGTCGGGCCGCTGCTGACCGGTAACCAGATGAAAATTGCCGGCGACGGGGAGATCCTTGTCAAAGGTCCCAACGTCATGATGGGATACCTGAACCGGCCTGAAAAAACAGCGGAAGTGATCGATGCCGAAGGGTGGTTCCACACGGGAGATATCGGGGAAATTGAAGATGGCAAATTCCTGAAGATCACCGACCGTAAAAAGGAGATTTTTAAAACATCCGGGGGTAAATTCATCGCTCCGCAACCCATCGAACAACGGATCAAGGAGTCGCCGTTTATTGAGCACATCATGGTGGTCGGAGAGAATCGCAATTATGCCGCTGCTTTGATCATACCGAATTTTGAACATCTGCGAAACTGGTGCGAAGTTAAAAACATCGAATTCGGTTCGAGGGAAAAAGCGGTGAATAACCCGCTCATTATCCGCAGGATACGTAAAGATGTGGAGCGGTTCAATCTTGGATTGGGGAAAACCGAAAAGATCAAGAAAATCAGGTTGCTCAATGCAGAATGGTCCACCGATTCAGGTGAAATATCACCCACGCTCAAACTCCGGCGCAAATTCATCGTCGAAAAATACAGCCAGATCATCGAAGAAACCTACCGCTCTTCCGAATTCAACTACCGGGTGGAATAAACTCAGTGCAGGATTTTAAAGATCAGCTCCTTCATCAGCTCGCCATCGGTGGCAGATGCACTGTCAACCCCCTTGGATTTCAGATCGTATTCACGCATCAGTGAGATGACCGCCACCGTTTTCCCAGGAGGGAAACTCCTGGCAGCCTGCTGGTAATCAGCGACAAAGAAGGGGCTTACCCCAAGGGCTGCCGCCACGGTGTTTTTTGATTTATCAGGGAGATAGTGATACAGGAGTACCTTGGAAAAGAAGGAAGAGAGGATCGGGATTACTTTCACCAGCGGGTTTTCGCGCGGGTTGGCCGCAAAATAGAGGATGATCTGATTGGCCTTGACCACCTCTTTTCTGCCCAACGCCTTCTGCAGTTCAAACACATTGAAATCCTTGCTGATCCCGATGTTTTTCTCCACATATTCTTCGTTGATCTGAGCGCCGGCAGGTATGTTTATCAGTAATTTCTGGATCTCATTGACGATCTTTCCCAGGTCGGCGCCTAAAAATTCGGTAAGCAAAGCGGCCGCTTTCGGTGTAATGCCATATTTTCGCTGTCGCAGGTACTCGTTGATCCAGTCGGGAATTTTATTGTCGTATAGTTTGGCTGATTCAAATGTAACGCCTTGTTTTTCAATGGCTTTGAACAGTGCTTTGCGTTTATCCAGCTTTCCGTATTTATAACACAAAACCAGGATTGTGGAGGTTAGCGGATTTTCCACGTAAGCCTGTAACTCTTCAATTTTATCCAGATCCTGGGCCTCCTTGACTATCAATACCTGGTAGTTTGCCATCATGGGGAACCGTTTGGCATAGCCCATCAGGGTGAAAACATTCGAATCCTTTCCATAGACAATAGTCTGATTGAACTCTTTTTCGAGGTCGCTCAACACGTTGTGCTCAATATAATCGGAAACGGCATCAATGAAATAGGATTCCTCGCCATATAACAGGTAAACCGGATGATAGATCTGGTTCTTCAGGTCGCTCAGCAGATTTTCAAAACTGATGCTGTTCTTTTCCGCCATCGGTTTCTTTATATCATCAATCGAACCGCAGGTGCTTGACCAGAAGTTTCTTCTCAATGAGGTCCTTCAGGGTTTCCACCCCGATGCGCAGATGTTCCTCGGTGAATTTTTCGGTCACCCGTTTATCACTGGCCTGTGTTTTGATGCCACGTCCGACCATCGGTTGATCAGATACCAGCAATACGGCGCCTGTGGGTATTTCATTGGCAAAACCCACCATGAACAAGGTGGCCGATTCCATGTCGATCGCAATAGCTCTTGTGATCCTCAGATGCTCCTTGAAATCCTCGTCATACTCCCAAACACGGCGGTTGGTGGTGTAAACCGTACCTGTCCAATAGTCCTTTCCATGGTTATGAACAACCGTTGACAGCGCTTTCTGCAGGTTGAAGGCAGGCAGGGCCGGCACGCGCGCCGGAAAATAATCATCGGAGGTTCCCTCTCCGCGGATGGCGGCGATGGGAACAATCAGGTCGCCCACTTTGCATTTCTTGTTCAATCCGCCGCATTTGCCTAAAAACAGGGCAGCCTTTGGTTTCACAGCACTGAGAAGGTCCATGATGGTGGCCGAATTCGGACTCCCCATCCCGAAATTGATCATGGTGATTTGTTCATGGGTTGCAGTAGGCATGGCTTTGTCTTTGCCCTTGATGGGTACGTCGAACCATTTGGCAAACATCTCCAGGTAGGTGGTAAAGTTGGTCAGCAGCACGAAATCGCCGAACTCCTCCAGCGTGGTTCCGGTATAGCGCGGCAACCAGTCGTCAACTATCTCTTTTTTGGTTTTCATGAATCCGATTTTTTATTCTGATATTATTAAATTAATCTGTTTACCGAAGCCAATTTCTACCAGCCTGTAAAGTGTAGATAGCTGGATGTCGCTGTGTCCATTTTCTATCCTTGAGATGAAACTTTTTCGTGTGCCTGTCTTTTCAGCAAGTTCTTCCTGGGTCATTTTAGCTTGTTTACGTCCGTCTCTTATAATTTCTCCGATAGCAAATGCTTTTGCTTTGATTTCAAACTCAGTTCGTTTCAAACTGTCAACCGGTCCGTAACGCTTTTCCAAATGTTCATCAAAGGTTGTTAGTTTCATATTTGTATTATCCGGTTTCATTTGTTTTTCTTTTTATTGTAAAATCCATTAAAAAGCACGACCAGATTCCCTTCATCAAAACAACAGAAAATTCTGTAAATATTACTTTCAAACTCGAATCGAATTTCAAATAATCCATCCGTTCCTTCGATGTATGAAAAGAATTTTTTAGGAATTCTTTCAGCTGTGGTTAACAGAAACAATACATAATCAATCTTCTCCCTGACTTTTTCTTTTTGAGACTCAAAAAACTCATTGAAGTAGTTTCTGAAAAATAACAGGGTGCGTTTCCGATCCATCCGGCAAAGTTAACTAATAATGGAACATTTGCCAAAATTTTCAAATTTTACCTCGAAAAATTTGGTTGGTTTTTATAATGCATCCTGATAAACGCACTCATGCAAATTTTGGTGGTACTTCTTCAGGATAGTGGAAATTGATTTGTCAGTTTTTTTACTTAAGTTTGTGTGTACGATCCGTTGAGCAAATTTCTTATTCATATTTTAAACACCCGGGATGCTATGAAAAAGAAAATCTCCATTCAGAAAATCCTGAATTATCTCTGTTTCGCAGTTTTTCTTACTCTTTGCGTAATTAATATGCAAGCGCAAAACACTGATTCTTTGCAGAAACCAACACTTATTGGCATGTCTGAACCAAGGATCGAAGTCCCTTCTATTGCTTCTCAAATAGCATCAGGAACATTTATTCCTGCCAAGAACATTGTCAAAGAAATGAACGATGAACAGAGAGGTATAAATCCTTTTATTCCTGGAAAAGGATTGCCAGTTGGCATAGACCCGTTACTACAGAAACAGGCACAGGTGATTAAAAGCCCGGGAATAGCTCCTTTGCTGACTTTTGAAGCTGCAATCGCCTATTATATACCATCTGATCCCACTGGAGCTGTTGGTCCAAATCATTTTGTAAACGCCTGGAACATTTCCTTCAGGATCTGGGATAAAGCAGGCAACGCTCTCACCCCGCCAGCCTCACTTGGAACGATCTTACCTGGAACGGAAGGAGATCCGACGGTTGTTTATGATCGTTATGCCGATAGATTTCTGATTTCGGAATTTTTTGCCAATGGTTTTGATATTGCAATCAGCAAGGGGCCTGATCCTGTTAACGATGGCTGGTATGTCTATCGCTTTCCTACAAACACCTTTCCTGATTATCCAAAACTCTCCGTATGGTCTGATGGTTATTATATTACTACCAACAAAGACCAGAATAATGCCAGCACCAGCGAGGTTGTATTTGTTGTTGAAAGGGATAAGATGATTAACGGTGATTTTCCCGCCCAAATGGTTGGATTTCCATTGACAAACATTGTTACAAATCACATATATAGTCCTTTGGGGTTTAATGTTAATGGATCTAACATGCCTCCGCCAGGGAATGCACCAATCGTCTACATGCAGGATGATGCATGGGCAGGGGTATCGAATGACCATTTAAAGATATGGAACATCAATGTAAATTGGACTACACCAGCCAACTCTACTATTTCAACCCCCCAGATATTAAATACCCAGCCTTTTGACGGCGATTTTTTCGGGGGTGGACCTTATTCACATTCAATTCTTCCGCAACCTTCGGGAAGCGGTATAGATGCATGGCAGGACGTTATAATGTATATGGCACAGTACCGGAGATTTTCCGGGTACAACTCGGTCGTGTTTAATTTTGTTGTGGACCTTGACGGGAATGATAATCACGCGGGAATACGCTGGTTTGAGTTGCGGCAAACAAACGATGGAGCGCCATGGACCATATATCAGGAAGGAACATACATACAGCCCGACGGACACAGTGCATTTATGGGCAGTATGTGCATGGATAGCCATGGAAATATTGGGTTGGCATATTCGGTAGTAAGCAGCACACAATACCCTTCCCTGCGATTTACTGGCAGGCATGTATCCGACCCATTGGGTACCATGACCATTGATGAATGGGTCATAATAAATGGGACTCAATCCATCCCTTATAACAGATATGGCGACTACTCTCAAATGACCATTGATCCTGTTGATGATGCAACGTTTTGGTCGATTGGTGAATATTTTGAAGAAGGTCACAGGAAAAGCCGGGTCGGTGTTTTTCAGATTGCTCCACCGGATTTGAAAGCTCAATTTGCAGGTACACCAACAACTATCTGTCGCGGCGATATGGTTACTTTTACGAATCAGTCATTGGGGTCTCCAACATCATGGACATGGAGTTTTCCAGGCGGGATACCTTCATCGTATATTGGACAGAATCCTCCATTTGTTACCTATTATTCAACAGGTACTTATGATGTTTCTCTGACAGTGTCAGATGGAATATCTTCTGATACAGAGACCAAAACCGGATATGTCACCTTGAAAGATTTGATCGCTGGTTTCACCGGAACACCTGTAAACGTTGTCATTGGAAATTCTGTTACATTCACTGATCATTCCGCATGTTCCCCTGCCATGTGGGACTGGTCTTTCCCTGGCGGGACTCCGGCATCTTTCAATGGCCAGGTTCCCCCTTCGATTATCTACAATACACCAGGAACCTACGATGTCTCTCTTACCGTCACAAAACCAGACGCTACAGATACCAAAACCAGGACAGGATACATTACCATAACCAATCCCTTGTACAATATGACCAATGGGTCAATAACAGCCTGTGCAGGAACCTTCTATGATTCCGGTGGACCCTCTGCCAATTATCAGAACGATGAAACCTTGATTAAAACATTTTATCCCTCCACAGCAGGAAACATGATGCGGTTTACCTTTACCTGGTTCGACACTGAATTGAATTATGACACGTTAACAATCTATAACGGGGTAAATTCTTCAGCGCCCGTGATTGGTAAATATCACGGGATGACAAGTCCGGGAGTCGTCACTGCAGCCAACAGTTCAGGGGCACTAACCTTCAGGTTTCATTCTGACAATACGTTTAACAGCTCAGGATGGGCTGCAACGATCAGTTGCCAAAGTACAACGGTACCGCCGATAGCCGATTTTTCAGCATCCATGCTGAATCCACCGGTAGGACAGACGACAACATTCACAGATATATCGGCAAATCTCCCGACTTCATTTTTGTGGTCATTTAATCCTTCAACGGTTACTTTTGTCGCAGGAACAGGCGCGACCTCTCAGAATCCACAAGTTCTGTTTTTGGCGCCCGGGCAAAATACTGTAACATTGACCGCAACGAATGCCTATGGTTCTGATACAGAAATAAAAACCAACTATATCAGCGTAAATAGCACAAGCTATAAAATGGCAAATGGGTCAATAACAACCTGTGCAGGGGATTTTTATGATTCAGGTGGTCCGCAAGGTTATTACCAGAATGATGAAAACTTTGTTGAAACTTTTTATCCATCCATACCCGGAAGCATGATCCGGTTTAACTTCACTTCGTTTTTTACCGAACCTGGATTTGACTATTTAAGGATTTATAACGGGCCAAACACGTCGGCTCCGTTAGTTGGAATTTATAACAGTACCATAAGTCCTGGAACCGTCACCGCTGAAAATGTATCGGGTGCACTTACCTTCGAATTCACCTCTGATTATAGAATAACTTGTAGTGGATGGTCTGCTGGCATCAGTTGCCATGGCATTACAAGTGCCCCTGTTGCTGATTTTACCGCCTCTGCAACAGATCCTCCAGTAAACTCCATTGTTATTTTTACAGATCAATCAACCAATTTCCCAACTTCCCGGGCATGGAGCTTTACACCGGGCACAGTGGTTTACAAGAACGGGACCAATGCCAGTTCCCAAAATCCACAGGTACAATTTACAGTCATGGGTCCTTACACAGTTTCACTTACGGTGACAAATGCCTTTGGCTCTGATACGGAAACAAAGAGCAATTACATTAACCCAAACCAGTGCGAACCATGTGCTTCAACTTCCAATAATGCGATTTACAATTGGATAAGCAACGTGATATTCAATACCATTAATAATCCTTCAGAAGGAGTGTACGGTTATCAGGATTTTACCGGCATTTCGACAACAGTGTGCTGCGGATCGGTTTACCCCATCTCTATATCAACAGGTTCGACGAATCCGGTGAAATACAATTGCTGTGCATTCTTTGACTGGAACCAGGATTGTGATTTTTATGAGCAGGGGGAGACATTTGATTTGGGGCAGGTTACCGGGCCCGGCATGATAACAATGAATATTCCCGTTCCTACCAATGCCTTGCCAGGCTCAACAAGGATGCGTGTTTCATTGAAATATGCCTACAACCTCTACGCTTGTGAAACATTCAAATGGGGGCAGGTGGAGGATTATACGGTCACGATCCCGTTTCCTCCGATGGCAGATTTCTCGGCCAGCGACACCACTCCCAACACCGGGCAGGAGGTGCAATTCAATGATGAATCCATCAACAGTCCTACTTCGTGGGCCTGGTCTTTCAGTCCATCGACCGTCACATATAAACAAAATACGAGTAGTATATCGGAGAACCCGATCGTAACATTTAATGAGGTAGGGTTATACACCGTGACCCTTATTGCGGCAAATTGCACCAGGAGCGACACGGCAGTCAAAACAGGTTATATTTTGGTCGCGAATCCCCCTGTTGCAAACTTTTCAGCAAACATTTTAACCCCCTATACATGGCAAACCGTGAATTTTACCGACTTGTCCACCAATAACCCGACCGGGTGGATGTGGTCTTTTGAACCTTCAACAGTGGATTTTCAGGTTCCAACCACGCGCTTTTCCCAGAACCCCATGGTTCAGTTCAGGGAAAGCGGATTATATTCCGTGACCTTTGGTTCATGGAATGCCGGTGGTGGCAGCACAATGGTGAAAACAAATTACATCTCGGTTCTCTATCCGCCGGTTGCCAATTTCTCGGCAAATGATGTAACGCCCTATATCGGGCAAACAATTACGTTTACCGACCTTTCGACCAACTCCCCTGAATATTGGGAATGGTCTTTCACCCCCGCAACCGTAAGCTTCACCGGAGGAACCGATTCACACACCAAAAGCCCGCAGGTACAGTTTACTGCCGGCGGATTGTATTCGGTCACCCTGACTGCATACAATGGCAGCGGCTTCAATACAGCCGTAAAAACAAATTATATCTCGGTCCTTTTCCCGCCGGTGGCTGATTTTTCAGCAAATGATACGACTCCAGGTATCGGGGGCGAGGTCAGGTTTACTGATGCATCAACCAATTCTCCAACTGCATGGTTGTGGTCATTCAGCCCGGCAACGGCGAGCTTTTCGGGAGGAACAAATGCGGAATCAAAAAACCCAAGGATAAAATTTAATGCCAATGGTTCCTATACCATCACCCTTACTGCGACCAACGCCAGTGGCAGCAATACGAAGCTCAAAGCAAACTATATCTCCGTCCGGGTACCGGGTGCTGATTTCACGGCAGACAATATACAGCCCGGTATCGGGCAAACGGTTACCTTTACGGATCATTCGGTCAATCCTCCGACCTCGTGGGCATGGTCATATAGTCCTGCAACGGTTAGCTATGTGGGAGGAACAAGTTCATCTTCACAAAATCCTCAGGTGCAGTTCACAGCCATCGGTTCATATACAGTTACCCTGATAGCCAGTAATTCATATGGTTCGGGTGTTAAAACCAAAACAGGTTATATCCATGTTCCCAATTGCAGCCTGGTCAGTCTTCCTTTATCAGAAACGTTTTCTGTTCCTTTCCAGCCGGCATGCTGGTCCCAGGTTGACCACCAGGGGAACGGGCAGGTTTGGAAATTTGGGATGAAAAGCGGGGGAGGGGCCTTGCCTTCGCTTTCCGGCAATTATGCTTACCTTGATAGTTATACTTATGGATCAGGTAATTCGCAAAATGCGGATCTGATCACACCGCTGCTGGACCTGACACCTTATACCAATGTGAATCTGCAGTTCAAACACTATTTCAGGTCCCAGACTGGGTCTTCCGGAACATTGTCATACAGCATCAACAATGGTGCATCCTGGGTGCAGATCCAGCAATATACTGTCAACTCCACTACGAATCCGGTGATTTTTAACCAGGTTATTACAGCAGTTGCAGGGCAATCGCAGGTTAAATTCAAGTGGAATTATACAGGGTCAAATGGTCAGTACTGGGCATTTGACGATGTACAGATCACGGCGACCTGCGCTGCGTATAATCCTGTAAGCATTTCCATCAGCGCATCCGCTAACCCTGTGGCCCCGGGTACTTCGGTTACCTTTACAGCTACCCCAGTTAACGGAGGCGGAACGCCAATTTACCAGTGGAAAGTCAACGATCAGAATGCCGGGACAAGCAGTCCGGATTATTCGTATATCCCGTTAAATAATGATATCATCAAATGCATTCTGACCTCGGATGCTGCCTGTATCACAGGCAATCCGGCCACCTCCGGTCCGGTAACGATGATGGTAACAAATGTGCCGCCAACATTGACGCTTCAGAATGATACCCTGACCGGTGCAGCATGTTTTAATGCCTACCAGACGATCAGTGTCGCCGGAAACGGAACAACATTCCATGTTCAGGATGGCGGAACCGCGACTTTGATCGCCGGGCAGAACATCCTTTGCTTCCCCGGAACCACAGTTTTTTCAGGTGGCTACCTGCGGGGGTATATCCTCCCGGGCGTACCCGATTGCACACCTTCTAAAATCTCAATAACAGCTGATAGTGAAATTATGACAAAGCCGTCAGGGCAATCAATATTCAAAGTTTTTCCCAACCCTACCAGCGGGATCTTTACCCTTGAACTTTCGAATGAACCAATAAAACCGCCTGTCGTTGTTCAGGTTTTCAACATGATGGGATCCCGGATACTGGAAACCGAGATCCGGTCGGGCAGAAGACATCAGTTATCCTTAAGCGATCAGGTTCCTGGCGTTTACCTGGTAAAAGTTGTAAAGGACAATGAAACAGGCGTCAGCAAAATCATCCGTGAACAACCATGATGGAAAAACTAAATCTCCCCGACATAACCACCCGCATCCGCGAAGGAACAAGCGGGAAACACGAGATCTTCGACGAAATCCGGAAAAAATTTGTCAGACTTACCCCTGAAGAGTGGGTCAGGCAGCATTTTCTCCATTATATGACCGGCCATCTTGGTTTTCCTGCCTCTTTGATTGTGGTTGAGGCTGCTATCAAGTACAATCAACTCGTGAAACGGTTTGATATCCTCGCTTACCGCGCTGATGGCAAGCCCTGCATGGTAGTGGAATGCAAGGCCCCTGCCGTTGAAATAACGCAGGCTGTATTTGACCAGGTGGCGATGTACAACATGACCTTACTGGTGGATTATATGGTAGTTACAAACGGATTGACCCACTATGCATGCAGAATTGATCACGAGAAAAGAACCTATGCCTTTATACAGGAAACACCAACCTATGACCTTGTGAAACTGTAAACTCTTTTTCGCCTTCTCACTGCTTTTTTAAATTCCGTGTTTTCTTCTTATCATTGCACTACCAATCAAGGCGATCATTTTGCCTGTCAAACCCCATGGCCGACCAATACACCTTTGAAGTAAATTTGCTCGACGAGTCTTTCAATCCCCATGATACCAGAAATTGCGGGCTTGCAATGCTGGTTAGTGAAACCGCTATGAGTTTCTGCCTCCTTGATTTCAAGAGGAATAAGATTCTTGGATTATTCTATTGTGTAAGAAATGAATTTAAATTGTCCGATGGTATTTCGGGTTCAAAACCGACATTCCGGGATTTTTTAAATGAGGTTTGTACCGACCTCACCTGGCTTCGGAATCCTTTCAAAACAGTTAAAATTGCCTATGAAGGAATGAAATCAACCCTGATTCCTGCGGTATTGTTCGACTCAGATGAAAAGGAGCAGTTTTTAACGTTTAATTTTACCCGGAATCAGGATGAGCTCATCTTCTATGATCATCTGATGTCCTTGGCTGCGTGGCAGGTTTATACTGTGCCCGAATCAATCATCCACGCCACCCGGGAATTTTTTCCCGACACCAAGGTTGTCCATTCTTCGAGCCTCCTGATCGAAAGTGTCTGGATCAATTATAAAAACCGGATCAATTCACCTCACCTCTTTCTGCATGTTCGTGAGCATCTTTTTGATCTTATGATTTTTAATGGTCAACAGATGAGCTATTTCAATACATTTCCTTTTCAGCATCCGGAGGAGGTTGCCTATTACCTCATTTTTGTAATGGAACAGTTGAATTTCAATCCCGAAACGATATCACTGGTGCTGTTGGGAAAAGTCGATACAGGGGATGAACTCTTTGAGCTCCTGCACCGGTATGTGCGTCACATTGACACCGGGAGAAGAAATGATGGTTATAAGTATAGTTATATACTGAACCAGTTACCCTCCCAGTCATTTTTCC
>JAPLDG010000272.1:0-27943 GCA_026391845.1 Bacteroidota bacterium
ATAAATTACACCGCTGGCACCGATATGAGGAACTCCGCCCCGTGCATAAACCCACACCCAGATGCCGGTTATCAGGTAAATCAGGAAAAGAATCATCCAGGCGATATCTTTGTAAAAATAAAACAGAAATGAGCCAAGGATAAGCAATGGAACCGAGTTCGCGAAAAGATGGGCGAGATCAGCGTGCAGGAATGGAGAGATGAGAATGCCAGGCAAACCTTTTATTTCCAGCGGATACAATCCGTAATTGTTTAATTCAAGGTCAAAGACCATATCCATGCCTTTGATCAGCCATAACAAGAGCACAAATATTACCGGGAATCGTAAACTGCGGTAAATCTTTAATTTTTCTTCGTCCGCCACTGTATAATATTTTTCGATAAAATTAGTTAAATTAAAGCCTTAAGGATACCGTAAAGTAAAATAAAAGTACCTTTGACACGCTCAAACCATCTATCAATAAGTTTTTTACAATGAATAACTTGCTAATATTGAATATTTTCAGAGGCAGTGCGATGCTGATGTTTATTTTATTGACTGAAGTTTCAGCGCTGGCACAGAACACTTCCCAGGACCCGAATGCGGGGGTGAAAAAGTATAATGCAGCCATGCAACTGATCAATTATGCCTATGTTGACACCATCAACGAAGGGCGGCTGGTCGAAAAGGCAATCGTTGAAACGCTGAAGGAGCTGGATCCACATTCGGTGTATATTTCAAAGAAAGACGTTCAGAGAGCGAATGAGCCGCTCGAGGGCAATTTTGATGGCATCGGCGTTCAGTTCGAGATCCTTAAAGATACCATATCTGTGGTGCACGCCATCCCCGGAGGCCCCTCCGAGAGACTTGGCATCATGTCGGGTGATAAAATCGTCAAAATTGACGGAGAGTTAGTGGTTGGCAAAAAAATTACCACTCAGTTTGTTCTGGACCATCTGCGGGGAAAACGGGGCACAAAAGTGAATGTTTCGATCTTCAGAAAAGGGAAAAAGGATTTACTTGATTTTACCATCACCCGCGACAAAATTCCAATCAACAGCATTGATGCGGCCTATATGATTAAACCGGGAATCGGCTACATCAATCTTAATAAGTTTGCACAAACTTCCATGCAGGAATTTACAGAATCTGTGCAACTGCTGAATTCCCAGGGGATGAAAAGCATGATCCTCGACCTGCGCAATAACTCGGGAGGATATATGGGAACCGCCATTGAGTTATCCGATGAGTTTCTGCTGCCCGGAAAATTGATCGTTTACACCCAGGGACGACATGCCCAACGGGAGGATTTCTATTCATCGGCCAAAGGGCTCTGTGAATCCGGGAAACTGGTCATCATGATCAATGAAAATTCAGCTTCGGCCAGTGAAATTGTATCCGGTGCTATTCAGGATTGGGACAGGGGGATTATTGTCGGACGCAGATCTTTTGGTAAAGGGCTTGTCCAGAGACCTTTCCAATTACCTGACAGCTCACAGATACGTCTTACAACCGCCAGATATTACAATCCATCCGGGAAGTGTATTCAGAAATCTTATGCCGGCGGCATCGATAAATATTATGAAGATTTCAGTATCCGCATGAAGCATGGAGAGCTTATTCATCCGGACAGCATCAAATTTCCCGATTCATTGAAGTTTTATACTTCAAAAAAGCGGGTAGTATACGGTGGCGGAGGGATCATGCCCGATGTTTTTATTCCATGGGATTCGACACCCATTTCAGATTATTATCTCGACCTGCGTCGTAAGAATGTCATCAATAGTTATGTCAGCGATTTTGTTGATAAATCAAGAAAATCACTGAAAACCAACTATCCCGAATTCAGCCTGTATGATAAAAATTTCCAGATTGATGATGCCTTTATGGCTGATTTTTTTACCTACGCAGAAAAGGAAGGGGTGAAAAAGGATGAAAAGGGGTATGCTGCCTCTGAAAAGCTGATCAAATCACAACTCAAGGGCATGGTTGCCCAGAAGCTCTGGGATATGACCGAATTATATACAATTATCAACCAATACGATGAAGAGGTTCTGAAAGCAATTGAGGTTGTGGAGGATGATGCATTGTTCCAAAAATTGAAAATTGACCACTGATCCTGGTGGAGATTCCGGATTACCTTTTCTTTTTCTGGCCCTTCCGGTCATGGATGAGCCTGATTTCCTGCCACGTTTGCTGAATTGTCTTGCCAATCAGTCATACAAACGGTTCAAATTGTATGTCTGTGTGAATCAGCCGGAAACGTGGTGGAGTCTTCCGGATAAATATGCTGCCTGCATCAACAATGAAGCATCTATCAGGCTGTTACATGATTTCACAGATTTCGGGATTGTGATCATCGATCGCTCTTCGAGGGGTTGTGGCTGGACAGGCAAACAGCACGGGGTCGGATATGCCCGAAAAACCCTGATGGATGAGATCAATGCTGCAGCTGTAAAGGATGACATCATCGTCAGCATGGATGCCGACAGCGTGTTCAATGAAAACTATCTGAAATCGATCGCACTGAATTTTCAAAATCATCCCCATTCTGCTGCATTGTCGGTGCCTTATTTTCATCCTGCACCCAGTGATGCACATGCGGCCAGGGCAATTTTGAGGTATGAGATATACATGCGCCACTATTTTCTGAATTTGGAACGTATTGGATCTCCTTTCGCTTTTACCGCACTGGGTTCAGCGATGGCTTTACCGGTTTGGGCTTATCGTGCCATTGGTGGAATGACTCCGAAACTGAGCGGTGAAGATTTCTATTTCCTGCAAAAGCTCAGGAAATATGGCCACATGCTATTATGGAATGAGGAAGTGGTTTATCCGGAGGCAAGGTTTTCTGATCGCGTTTTTTTTGGCACCGGTCCTGCCATGATCAAAGGAGCAAGGGGTGATTGGTCGAGTTATCCGGTCTATCCGGGTGTGTTTTTTGACGAGATATTCGAAACCTATTCCTTACTGCCGGATTTATATGTCCAACCGCGGGAAACAAAGGTTATTCGATTTATTTCCAGTATTTTCAAAGAGAATGATCCACTTCAACCCCTCCGAACCAATCACAAAGACCTGGACCATTTCACCCGGGGTTTTCATGAAAAATTCGATGGTTTACGGATACTCCAATATCTGAAAACAGCAAAAGAAACTGATTCAGCAACCGATGAACAAAATCTTTGGGAATTTCTGACTCGTTTTTTTCCTTCAGATGAAGTTGAAAACCTGAAAATCAACCCGGAATCCTTTTCCTTTTCCAATTCTCCTGTTGAGGTTCTGGAAAGGGTCAGATTGTTCCTTTTTGAAAAGGAGATGAAGGTGCGTTTTACTTCAACACCTGGGTAACGAGGTCAGCAGCCTCTTTCAGCGTAATGGCCGAATGAACCTTTAAACCTGACTCATCGATCAGTTTTTTTCCCTCGATCGCATTGGTTCCCTGGAGTCTGACAATGATGGGAATATTGATCTCCACCCGCTTGGCATTGGCAGAGCCTCCCACATCAAGAAAATTGGCGGGATCCCCGCCGGAAAGTTTAATGATATCCATGGTGGCCATTGCCAGGCCCGCTCCATTTACCATACAACCCACATTCCCGTTTAATTTTACATAGTTCAGGTCATGACGGGTCGCTTCAACTTCAATCGGATCTTCTTCATCCAGGTCGCGCATGAGGGCAATATCGGGATGGCGGTAAAGAGCATTGTTATCGATCACGATCTTGGCATCGGCAGCCAGGATTTTATTATCCGAGGTTTTAAACACCGGGTTGATCTCAATCAGTGAGGCATCGCTTCCTTCATACGCTCTGTATATTGCTCCCACGAATTTAATCATGTTTTTATAGGCTTCGTCCTTTAAACCGAGGTTGAATGCAACTTTTCTGGTCTGGAAAGCCTGCAGGCCGATTTTCGGATCGATCTCCTCCGTGAAGATCAGTTCAGGCGTTTCTTCGGCAACTGCTTCGATATCCATTCCACCCCTGGGGGAATACATCAGCACCGTATGTCCTTTCTGCCTGTTCAGCAAAATGCTCATGTAGATTTCAGCCGGCTCTGAGGGGCCGGGGTAAAAAATATTTTGTTCCACATACACTTTCCTGACCAGCTTTCCCTCTTTACTAGTTTGAGGCGTAACCAGGTTCATCCCCAGAATCTGTGATGAATAATGCCTCACCTCTTCGATGGATTTGGCGACTTTCACGCCTCCGCCTTTTCCTCGTCCGCCAGCATGCACCTGGGCTTTGATTACAAATTTATCACTTCCGGTTGCGCCCTGAAGATACTCTGCAGCCTTTACAGCCTCTTCTTCGGTATGGGCTAAACCGCCTTCAGGAACTGCAACTCCATATTGCTTTAAAATAGATTTACTCTGATACTCGTGTAGGTTCATATGCAGGAAAGTTAATATCGAAATTCAAAAATAGTAGTTTGGATTGGATTTACAAAAAAGCGAGCCCAAAGATTTCTATTTTCTTAACTTTGCCGTTCAAGGTTTCCGTATGATCATTGCGAAAAATATTCAAAAATCTTTTGGCCCCCTCAAAGTTCTCAAGGGAATCAATCTTGAAGTTGAGAAAGGTGAAATCATCTCCATCGTTGGTGCATCCGGTGCAGGAAAATCAACGCTTCTGCATATTCTGGGAACACTCGACAAGGCAGATTCCGGCTCTGTTGAGCTTAACGGCATCCAGGTAAAAACCTTGTCAGAACGAAAATTGTCGAATTTCCGCAACAGTCAGATCGGGTTTGTTTTTCAGTTTCATCATCTGCTGCCGGAGTTCACTGCACTCGAAAATATTTGTATTCCTGCATTTATTGCCAAACAAGGAAAAAAGGAATCGATCAGAAAAGCGATGGATCTGCTTGATTTTATGAAACTCAGAGATCGTGCAGGACACAAGCCGTCGGAGTTGTCGGGAGGAGAACAGCAGCGTGTTGCAGTTGCAAGGGCGCTGGTAAATGCCCCCTCGGTCATCCTGGCAGATGAACCATCCGGAAATCTTGACTCGGCTTCCGCCATTGAGCTGCATAAACTATTCTTTCAATTGAGGGATACATTCAGGCAAACCTACGTCATTGTAACACACAATCTTGATTTGGCGGATATGGCCGATCGCAAGCTGACCATGAAAGACGGTTTGATCGACTTGCAAACCAGGAAATGAAATTATTTTTAAAAAATCCCGTTAATCAATATCATTAGAAATCAATCACCCGAACGCACCAATATCGCATGAAAATAAATGGTTTTAAGAAAAGCTTTCCCATTGTTGCAACAACGCTTGTTGCTTCGGTGGTTTTTGCCCTGTTTGTTACGTTGCAAACCAATTCTGTTCAGAAGGGTCCCCGTTTTTCAGGATTGGATATGGCGACCTATAATGATTCAACTCCCGTAAAAAAGATAAATTCCCAGGATTCACTATTCAATGCTATTTTAACCCTGGCAGATCAGTATAACAGCGAAAAGAGATACGAAAAATGTCTTGCGGAATTGGTAAAGGCTCAGCAATTGAAGCCGAAAGATCCATCTCTGAAAGAGCGGATCAGCAAGGTAAGTGTGCTCGTTGCCGCACAAAAGGAACAGAATGAGGCCAGTCAGAAATCGATTGCCTCCGGCGACAACTATTTTAAATTGAAAGACTATCTCAATGCAAAGGCAGCTTATCAGCAAGCTGTTTCACAAAACCCGAATGACGAAGCTGCCAGGGAAAAACTTCGCAAAACCCTTGATTTATTGCGTTCCCAAAAAGCCCAGAACATTCTTTTTGATGTGGCAGTTGCGAGTGCCGACAAACTCTTTCTGGCTGGTGATTATGTGAAAGCCATGCAGGAATATGAAAATGCCAGCAAACTTTTGCCAGGGGATCCTTACCCGAAAAACAAGATCAACGAAATTATCAAGATACAGGTGGATAACCAGGTGAAGACGGAGGAATATGGTAAAGCCATTGCAAATGCGGATAAATTCTATTTGTTGAAAAACTACCAGGATGCACTGCTCAATTACAAAAAGGCATCCGGTATCAAACCTGATGAAAAATATCCGCAGGATAAAATAAAAGAGCTGACTGACCTGATTGCTGCCCAAAAAGTCAAAGATGACGCATACATTAAAGCCATTTTGCTGGCCGATGAATCATTTAAAGCGATCCAGTATCAAAATGCAATCAAGTCATATAAGGAAGCACTTGCCATTAAACCGGAGCAAGCCTATCCCCGGAATAAAATAGCGGAGATCGAAGGCATTCTCGCACGAATAAAAAATGCGCAGGCTGACTATGATAAATATGTTGCACTGGCCGACAGTTTTTACATCGATAAAAAGTACTTCAAGGCAAGGGAAAACTACCTGATGGCATCGGCTGCCAAGCCTGCGGAGGCTTATCCGAAGGAGATGGTTTCAAAGGCTGACAAAATGCTGACAGGCCAGGAGGCGGCCATGGCGAAGGCACTTGATGAACAATATTTAAGGACACTTTCCGGGGCTGACAAATTACTGGCTGATAAATCATATGAAGCTGCACGAGCTGAGTATGTGAAAGCCTCAAACCTCAAACCCGTTGAGCAGTATCCGAAAGATAAAATACAGGAAATTGAAAACATTTTCGCCAATGCATTAAAGAATAAGGAGGAGCAGTACAAATTTGCCATTTCATCGGGAGATAAAGCGTTTGCAAACAAGCTGTATGAACTCTCGAAGTCTGAATTTCAAGCTGCTTTGGTGATCAAGCCAAATGAGACCTATCCCAAATCTAAACTGGTGGAATTGGAAAAACTCATCATTGCTGAAGCCCAGCTGAAAGCAGCCGATTCCAGATATGCAAATTCGATTGGTAAAGCCGACAGCATGTTCATGCTGAAGGCCTACCTGCCAGCTAAAGCGGAATTTCAGATTGCTTCCAACATGAAACCTGCAGAGGTCTATCCTAAAAACAGGATCGTTGAGATCAACTTGATTTTGTATAACCTTGAGATGCAGAAGTCTCAGGAAGCCCTCTATGCCGGATTGATCGCCAAAGCAGACAAGTCACTGGCTGATAAATTATATGCCCAGGCAAAGTCACAGTATGGCGAGGCTTCCTCGCTCAGACCAGCCGAGGATTATCCAAAGGGGAAAATTTCAGAAATCGATAAGATTCTTGCAGAGGTTGCCGCAACAAAAGCATTGGAAGACACCTATGCTGCTGCCATCGTTGCGGCCGACAAGCTGTTTGCTTCAAAAGCATGGGATCAGGCACGGGCAGGGTATGAAACTGCCAGCAGCATCAAGCCTGTTGAACATTATCCAAAGGATAAAATTGCAGCGATCGATAAAATTCTGGCTGATGCTGCGGCCACACAAACACTTGAAGAAAATTACAAAGCCTCCATTGTAAAGGCCGACAAGCTTTTATCAGAAAAGTCGTATGAAGCGGCTAAATTGGAATATGCCAACGCTTCCGGTATGAAGCCGTCAGAGCTCTACCCAAAGACCAAGATTACAGAAATCGATGCCTTGCTGGCCGCTATTGCAAAACAGGCAGCGATGGAGAAGGATTATGCATCAATTATATCACGGGCAGACAAGTTGTTGTCGGACAAATCCTATGAACCGGCTTTGACGGATTATCGTACAGCGCTGAACATGAAGCCGGCGGAGGAATATCCCAAGGGGAAAATCGGCGAGATTACCCAGATACTGGCCGGCCTTGAAAAGCAGAAATCCCTGGAAGCCCAGTACTCCGGTTCAATTGCCAAAGCGGATAAACTGCTGGCCGACAAGTTTTATGGTCCGGCCAGAGCTGAATATGTGAATGCGTCTGCGATAAAGCCACAGGAGACCTATCCACAGGAAAAGATTGCCGGAATCGATCAGATTCTGGCCGACCTGGCCGCCTCCAGGGCATTGGATGAGAAATATGATGCAATGATCGCGAATGCAGATAAATAAAACCTGCGGAAAATTATCCCAGGGAAAAAATGGCAGCGATCGATAAAATCCTGGCAGATATTTCTGCAGCCAAATCCCTGGATGAGAACTACACCGCTTCGATTGCAAGCGCTGACAAATATCTGGCAGAAAAAAACTACGACCTTGCAAGAAATGATTATTCCAAGGCTTGCGGACTCAAACCCGCCGAAAAATATCCGATCACAAAAATCGCTGAAATCGATGTGATCCTGGCAGGTATTGCCAAACAAAAGGCCATCGATGACGAATATGCGGCAATCATTTTGAATGCTGATAAGTTGCTGGTCGACAAATCGTTCGACCTGGCAAAAGGGCAATATCAGGCTGCTGCATTGGCCCTCAAGCCTGCAGCGCAGTATCCAAGGGAGAAAATAGCGGAGATCGATCTGGCGCTGGCAGAATTGGCCACCATCAAAGACCGCGAGAGCAAATATGCGGCATTCATTACCAATGCTGACAATCTGCTCACACGGAAATCTTATGCCCCTGCCAGGGCCGAGTATGCAAATGCAGCCTCATTAAAGCCGTTGGAGACCTATCCGAAAGAAAAAATTGCAGAGATTGACAAGGCCCTTGCTGACCTTGCAGCCGAAAAGGCGCTGAATGATAAATATGCGGGAATAATTGCCGGTGCAGATAAGCTGCTGGCCGCAAAAACCTTTGATCAGGCAAAATCTGAATACCAGAATGCCGGTAAACTGAAACCTGCTGAGAATTACCCGAAGGAAAAAATTGCGGAAATCGACAAAATCCTTGCTGACATTGCGGCTGCCAACACCCTGGATGAAAACTATAAGGCGACCCTTGTAAAAGCCGACCAATTGTTAGCCTCAAAAACCTATGACCTTTCCAGGGGCGAATACCTCAAAGCCTCTGATTTGAAACCCACTGAGCAGTATCCGAAAACAAAAATCGCCGAAATAGATGTTGCTTTGGCGGCGATTGCGAAGCAAAAAGCCCTGGAGGATGAATACAATGCCATCATCGTGACTGCTGATAAGTTGCTAGCCGAAAAATCACTCGAGCCTGCAAAGACGCAATATCTGGCTTCCCTGAAAATTAAACCCTCGGAACAGTACCCCAAAGAAAAAATAGCCGAAATTGATAAAGCCCTTGCTGAATTGGCTAGCATCAAAGAACGGGATGATCAGTATGCGGCGGCGATCCTGAATGCTGATAACCTGTTGACACAGAAATCTTATGTCCTGTCGAAAACAGCCTATTTGAATGCTTCTTCCATCAAGCCAAAGGAGGCTTATCCCAGGGATAAAATCGGTGAGATTGATAAAATTCTTGCTGACATTGCCGCCGCGAAAGCCCTGGATGATAAATATGCAGGAATGATTGCCGGAGCTGATAAACTACTGGCCGCAAAAACCTATGATCAGGCAAAATCTGAATACCAGAATGCCGGTAATCTTAAACCCGCTGAGAATTACCCGAAGGAAAAAATTGCAGAAATTGACAAAATTCTTGCCGATATTGAATCTGCAAAGATTCTGGATGCGAATTATAAAACAATCATTTCCAAGGCAGATCAATTGCTCGCAGCCAAAACCTATGATCTTGCAAAAACTGAGTATTCCAAGGCGGCAGAAATGAAGCCGACAGAAACCTACCCCAAAACCAGGATTGCTGAAATTGACGCTGCCCTTGCGGCGATTGCAAAACAACTGGCTCTGGAGGCTTCCCGCCTGAAGGCCGTTGAGGATCAGTATTCGGCTGCAATTTCCGGGGCAGATAAACTGTTCCTGGCAAAAACATATGATCTGGCAAAAAATGGATACCTTGAGGCAGGAAGAATAAAACCTGCCGAGCAGTATCCAAAGGATAAAATTCTGGAGATTAACGATATCCTTGCGGCCATCGCAAAACAAAAAGCGCTGGACGATCAGTACAGGGCCTTGTTGGCAAAAGCAGATCAATTGCTGATCGCCAAAACATATGATCAGGCGAAACTGGAATATACCAATGCATTGAACCTGAAGCCCGCTGAACAATATCCCAAGGATAAAATAGCCGAAATTGACCGTGTACTGGCAGAGTTTAAAGCCAGAGAGGATGCCTACAAAGCTTCGTTGGCATCGGCTGACCAGTTGTTGGCAGAGAAAAAATATGAAGAGTCACGCACGGAGTATGAGAACGCCCTGGTTATCAAGCCACAGGCAACCTATCCGAAGGAGAAAATTGCAGAAATAAACAAGGCGCTGGAAGATCTGGTAGGCAAACAGAAATATTATGAGAACCTGGTTGCCGCGGCCGATAACTCTTTTAAAGATAAGGATTATGTCAAGGCGAAGGATTCATATCAGCAGGCTCTGGCTGTTTTTCCCGCCCAACCGTATCCGCAGGCGCAGATTAATATCATTACAGCCAGGGTCGACAGTTTGTATCGTGCCAACAAGTCCTTCTACGATAAGGCCATTGCAAATGGAGACAGATCCTTTAATTCGTTTGAATTTGATAAAGCCGTTGATTTTTATATCGAAGCCTCTGCTTTGTTACCGATGGAAAAGTATCCGCGGGAAATGATTCTGAAAATCCGTAAAACGATTGAAGAAAATGCCATTGCAGATGTACTGAAAACATCCGTTATCATTACTTCAAACAACGAAAAGCAGTTTCCTTTCACACCTGTGAATATCGCTTCAAGAAAGAATAATTTCGTGTATATCAAAATCAAAAACCTATCAGGGAAGTCGTTTAACGTTTTGATGCGGTATGGGAAAGATAAACAGGCCAACGGTGGTGTGGTGATGCGGAACCTCAACATCGAAGGAAAAGTGAACGAACGGCTGGTGAGTGTTACAGACCAGGACTTATGGTATCGCGAAGATAATAACTGGATCAGCCTTTCTCCGCAAGGTGGCGACGTGGAGGTTTCTTTCATCCAGGTTTCCAGGGCTAAATAACAGAGGCAAAGACAGATTGTCGGACGGTTAAATGCTTGTCAGAAGCAACCTCATTTATTACGGCTGAGTCTGATGAGTGTGATCTCGGGCAGGATGCCAATTCTTCCAGAGTAACCGATGTTTCCCAGCCCCTGGTTCACATAAAGATATTGAGGCGTGTCTGAATCAGGATTTTGATATAGTCCGCACCAGAGTTTTGAAATCCAGATGATAGGGCTCCAGTGGATGTTGCAACAATCGATTCCAATCTGGCCGCCATGTGTGTGCCCTGAAAACGTGATATCTATCTGCTGATAATTTTTACTGATAACTCTTTCCCAATGCGAAGGGTCATGCGAAAGCAATAGCTGGATGTTGATTTTTTCAGTTCCCTGCTGAGCATGACCGATATTTCCCAGCTTTTGAAACCGGTGGGTTTCTCCCCAGTTGTCAACGCCGATCACAGCGATGCTGTCGTTCCCTCTTCTCAGGATGTCATGTGAATTCAACAACAATTTCCATCCAAGGTAAGAATAGTAGGATTTCAGATCTTCGAGGTTCTGCTTTTTTGCTTCTGCCGATGGCCAGGATATATAATCGCCATAATCGTGATTGCCCATGATTGCATAAATCCCCAAAGGCGCCCGCAATGTTTTTAAAATATTTTCAAATCCTTTTCCATCAGCCGTGCAGTAATTAAACATATCGCCGGTGAAAAATATCACATCAGGATGTAGATTGTTGATTTTATCCATGGCTTCCTGCAGCCGGTTTTTCGATCCCCAGCTTCCCAGGTGAACATCTGAAAACTGAACGATTTTCAACCCATCAAAGGCAGGTGGAAGCTCGTTTAATGTGATTTTCTGCTCCCGTATTTTGAAGTCAAATTGCCATACAAACGTGCCTGTTGTTAAAATAATGAAAATCAACGCCCCCACGATCCATCCGATTGTAAAAAGCGCTCTGACCCTTGGAATTGACTTGAGGGAAACTGGTTTCCTCCCCATGGTATATTCTTTGGCAAACATCATCATTCGTATGAAATCCGCCGTTAGTAGCATGAGGATCGGGAAAAAACCGGCAATAAAGATCGTCAGAATAACACTCTGCAGATAGGTTCTCAGGGGCAGGTTCCATTCAAGAAACGGAACGATAAACCCGTAAACGGTCAGGCTGATGATGAGCGCAACAGGAAGCCAGAATAAAACGCCTGTTAAAATTTGTATCCCCGGGCTGCATTTTTTAATTGCTGCACGAACTGCGAGCCACAGATAGCCATCAGCTACCAGGAAAATGAAGAAAAAAATCAACATCCCTGAATATTTCGGAAGGAATGCCCTTAATACCAGGACCAGTATCAATGAAAGTAGGATGAATAGGGATGAAAAAAGGATTTTTTTCATTTATTTTTGACATAATTCACGAGCCCTTTGGCCTCGAAAATCTCCATCAGCTTTGTTGGTAGGGGAGCAAAGCTATATTGGTCTTTCCCAACGGAGACAAGCCCTTTTTCAAAGTCAATGGTTACAACATCACCTTGTTTATAGGCATTTACCGCTTCCGGGACGAGGATGATCGGAAGTCCCTGATTCACAGCCGACCGATAGAAAATCCGGTTCACCGACTTGCAGACAACGGCTTTGATCCCGGCAAAGGCCAATCCGACGGAGGGATGTTCCCGGGAGCTTCCGCAACCGAAATTGGCTCCTGCCATGATGATATCTCCAGCCTTTACCCGGTCTGAAAAGCTATTATCAAAGCCCTTGAACAGGTGAGGCATGATTTTGTCCGGTTCCGTACTTTGCACATTGTACGTCAGGTTGCCTGCAAACATCTGATCCGTATTGAGGTTGTCAACGTCTGCATAATTCCAGGTTGCTCCGGCAAGGCGATCGTCCCCTTCCTGGATGTCAACCGTGGCACTTTGAGGCGCATGGTAGGGGAATTTGTCATTTGCTGCAATACCCCGTGGATCGGTGATTTCACCTTTTAATGCCGAGATGGCAACCGTAGTAGGAGATGCGAGGTAAACATTGGATGCGCCGTTACCCATTCGCCCTTTGAAATTCCTGTTTGCTGTGGATATCACGTTGTAGTTATCGGCCGGAATTCCCTGTCCGGTTCCCAGGCATGGACCGCAGGAAGCAGAAAGAACATTGGCGCCCGATTCCATGAAAATCTCAATCAGACCCTCCTTCATGGCTTGCATGAAAATATCCTTCGAAGCAGGAATGATCTGCAGCTGCATGTACTTTGGAACTTTCTGCCCCCTGAGCACAGCGGCTGCTTCCCGCAAGTCCTGAAGACGGCCGTTGGTACAGGTTCCGATCAGCGCCTGATGAATTTTGGTTCCCTGTACTTCCGAAACGGCTTTAACATTGTCAACATGATGCGGAGCAGCCACGACCGGGAATACTTCTGACAGATCGATCCCGATCTCTTTCAGGTATTTAGCGCCGCCATCTGCCCAGACTCCTTCAAGCTTCCTGCCAAAGTGGTTTTCCAACACTTCATCAGCCGGAAAAACTGCATTCTTGGCACCCATCTCAGAAGCAAGATTTGAGAGGACCATCCGGTCGGAAATGGTCAGTGTTTTTACCCCTTCTCCATGATATTCGATAGACATATAATCGGCGCCGCTGGAACCGATCATTCCGATGATCCACAATGCCAGGTCTTTGGCATAAACATTTTTCTGCAACTTTCCTTTCAGCGTAATTTTCACAGATTCAGGCACTCTGAACCATGTTTCGCCCTGTTTCCATAAACCTGCAGTTTCAGTGCGGTCGATCCCGGCGGCAAAGGAGTTGAAAGCGCCGGCTGTACTGGTGTGACTGTCGCTTCCCACGATGATCAATCCCGGTTTTGCATAGTACGACATCAGCTGGTGACAGATGCCATCACCGACATCGTGGAACTTTTTGACTCCGAATTTTTCAACAAACTCACGGATTACCTGGTAATCATTGGCAAGTTTTGAATTGGTAGGTGGCGCATTGTGATCCAGTGTAATGAGCAGTGCATCCGGGTTGGCAAGGACTGTTCCTCCCATTTTTTTAAAAGTGCTGTATATGCTCGACGTATTGTCATGCGACAAAATAATGTCGGGACGTGCAAATACGATGCTGCCTGTTTCAGCGCCAAAGATTTTCTCAGCAAAAGTTTTTCCGGTCATGGCCTTAAGTGTTGAATTATGTTACATCTGCAAAAATCTGATTTTTTTTATAATTATTGATGAGAATTCTATATTTTTAACAAGTAATTTCTTGTAAAACTTTGTGGATGCCCAACCTGGTATTGTTTGATCATATTTCGGGAAGAATAACCTGCAGAAGACTTGAAAAAACTTGCTTATTGCTGATCCTTATTTTATCTGTTTTACCCATGTTCGCGGGGCAGGATATTGATAGTTTGAAATTAGTTCTGGCAAAGAGCAAAGGGCAGGACAGGGTCAGACTATGTGGAGGAGCAACCGGAAAAATCAATCCAGTATGCTACCCTATCGCTCAAACTTGCCCGTGATGGCAAAAATCTGAGGGAAGAGGCCCGGGCGCTCTACATTTTGGCAGATGCCTCCTATTTCCAGGATAAGCTGAAAGAAGCCATTGGATTTTACCTCGAATCAGCCAATGTAGAAAAGGAGTTGGGGGGTAAGGAATCTGAGGGATATATTAACAGAATAGGAGATGCCGGGTATAGTTTTTACATTTCAGGCCAGCCTTTGGAAGCACTTAAATATTTGCAGGAAAGCCTTGAGCTTTCACTAAGTATTGGTTTAGATGTTCAGGCAGCCAGCATGTACAGCAACATCGGATCGATTTACACAGAGTGGGGAGACTATGACAAGGCGCTCGAAAACGACCGTAAAGCGCTGGAAATCGATCGAAAGATCGGGGATCCTGTTCAGGTATCTACCGATCTCAACAACATCGGAAAAATTTACGAGCATTGGGGGAAATACGACGAAGCCATCAGGTATTATGAGGAGTCTCTTGGCTTGGCAAGATCGGCAGGTAAACAATCCATGATTGCCGTCAGGCTAAATAACCTGGGTATTGTTTACAAAGCCTGGCAGAAGTATCCGGAAGCCCTGGATTTTTTTCAACAGGCCTTGGAGATTGAACGCAGTCAGGGAAGAATGGACAAAATAGGCAGAAGGTTGTGCAACATAGCTGCAACCTACCTGTCGATGAAACAGTATGCTAATTGTTTGTCTTATCTGAACCAGGCTTTGCCGATTATAGAAGAATCAGGACTTCCCGATGACCTGGCCAGGATGTATAATGTTTTTGGAAAGTATTATCTGTCAACGGGGAAATATCAGTATGCAATCACATTTTTTCTTAAAAGCCAGGAATATGCCTTGAAAATCAACCTGAAACCCATCCAGATGGGGAACCTGCAAAGTCTCTCCGAAGCATATGAAAAAGCAGGAAAAGCATCGCTCGCTCTTGAAAGTTTCAAGCTGTTCCTGGTCATTAAAGATTCTGTTTTTTCTGCAGAAAGCAATATCAGGCTGGCCGAGTTCCAGGCGCGGTTTGAAAATGAGAAGATGAAACTGGAAAATGAGGTGCTGAAAAAAGATGCAAAGCATAAATGGGATGTCTATATTTTATCCGGCATCGCATCATTCACACTGGTTGTTATTCTCCTTTCCATCATTCTGATCCTTAGGTTAAAAGCGCGAAATTCCAGGCAGTTGAAGCAAATGGCGGAGCAACAGGCCGCACGTCTGGAACTGGAACTGGAATTAAGGAATAAGGAGCTGACCTGCAATGCCATGTCCATCATTAAAAAGAACGAAACCGTGGCCGGGATGATGGAAGCGCTTGAAAAGGCAATTCGTGAAGGGCAACCTGAAGATGTCGTGGATTCAATGTTTGAAAAGATGCGGAACAGCGACAGGGACAATAGCTGGAAAGAGTTTGAGGTCAGGTTCATGCAGGTCCACAAAGATTTCTATGATGTTTTGAATGAACGTTTTCCTGATCTTACGCCAAACGAGCGTAAATTATGTGCGTTTCTCCGTTTGAATATGACCACCAAGGATATCGCTGCCATTACCCATCAGAGTGTGCATAGCATCAACGTTGCCCGAACCCGGCTTCGCAGGAAGATGAACCTGGCCAATAGCGAAGAAAACCTGATTAATTTCCTGATCAACCTCTGATTCTATTCTGAATAACCTTTCTTCCTGGTGCAGCATGTGTACTGGTCATGTGCTTGATATGCTTATTGTTACGGGTTCTGTATCACAAATGTGACCACGATTTTTCCCATTGTATCATTATTGTATTACCCGGATTCTTGCTATACGCCTGAGCCTGTTGTATTCTTGCATTCGTTTTCATAAGGCGTTTGCAATGAAGGAAAAAAAGAAAAATCTGGAAGCCGAAATAAAGAATTTTTTAGAAGAGAGCACGGCTGAAAACAACGCTTTAAAAAGGTTGATCATCGCGCTTCAGGAAGAAGAAACGAAAATGAAATCCGCGAAGAACAATGCAAGGGAATCATCTCAACACCATTCCATATAAACTTAAAAGCAACATCATGAAAAAACTGTTTACAATCTTCGCAATCATTTCGTTACTTCTGGCAACGAAACATGTTTATTCTGCAGTTAACACCTGGGACGGTTCTTCCAGCAATTTATGGATAGTTGCCGCCAATTGGTCCCTGGGGCATGTTCCAAGTTCAATTGAGGATGTAGTGATTCCTTCGCTTCCGGTCAACCAGCCTTTGTTAGATGGCGCTAGCGGGGTATGTACCAACCTCACGGTCAATTCGGGCGCCACACTCACTATCAGCGCCACCTCCACTTTAAACGCAACGCTGACAGTGAGTGGAACTGCTACCATTGGCGGAGCATTATCCATTGGCGGAACTATTTCAAAAATCGGAAAGCTGATTGCAGCAAATGTTGTCTGGAATTCTACATCAGGTCTGACTTCCGGTTATAACTCAAGAATGGAAATAAGCGGAAACTGGACATTTTCGACAGGCTCTTCAATAGACATGAATTGGTGCTGGGTAACTTTCACAGGAACAGGTAATTCGACCATTACCAACAATAGCGCCGGCAGTAACTTCAGCTCACTCACATTGGGGAAGACAGCAACTGCAACAACATTCATCGGAGTTTCAACATCAACCCTGACCGTTACCGGAACCCTGACAATCAACGCACTCAATACACTGAGCGGGGCGGGAAACATCACAACCATATTGCAGGGAAACCTGACCTGCAACGGTTCGTTCAAGTTCGATTATGGAACAGTAAGCCTGGAGATGCCCTCAGGCACACAGGCGCTGCAACTTGCCTCCACAGCTAATTACTTTAACTCTTTGAAAATCAATTGCGGTGAAACCGTAACGATCAATAATACCCTTTCTGTAATGGACAATCTGACCATTCAATCCGGCATTTTTAATCCTCAGAACAATACAATTAACGTTACGGGTGATTGGATTAATACGGCAGGTCCCGATCATTTCATTGAAGGTACCGGGAAGGTGGTTTTTATTGTTATCATTAATAAGGGTGGAAATAGGGGCGTTTATGACAACCTATGCAACAACACTGAAACCTTTAATATTCTTGAAGTCAACAATCCTTATGGATACTTTGTGGTGAATAATGCATCTGCTGTGGTAACCTGCAATCAATATGATTACACCGCAGGGGGGGTTAATGTGCTTGCCGGAACATTTACCGCAACAGACCTGGCGGACGATGCAATTTATGGGTATTTTGGACTGCAAACCGGTGGAATTATTAACCTGACAAACAGTGACAGCTATGTTGATCTGTCAGGATATTTGAATATAACCGGGGGAACCTTTAATGTATATGGTGGAACCGATCAAAGCTATTGGCCATACAATAACAATGCGGGGATCACCATGAGCAGCGGGACATTGAATTTCGCCGATCAGGGGATCAGGGTTCACGGGTCTTTAACGCTAACCTCAAATATTACAGGAGGCACGATCAAAACTTCACAAGGCTTTGCCAATTACCGGTCTGACTTCAATCCGACAGGTGGAACGATTGAATTGGTTGGCTCAACCGACGCTACCCTGTATTGCTTGAGTACAGCCTCGTTCTATTCGCTGAATATCAATAAAGTATCAGGTATCGCGAACCTTACAAGTACGCTGACCCTTAATGGAAACTTTACTTTGTCAGCAGGTACCTTCAATACAAACAACTATACCATACAGGCAAAAAGAAACTGGACAAATTCTGTTGGTCAATCAGCATTCAATGAAGGTACGGGCAGGGTTATTTTTAATGGAGGTAACTACATCCAGTATTGTTCCAGCGAAGTATTTAATATACTCGAGCTGAACAAAGCATCAGGCAGTTCGTTGACGATAAATGGCGGACCGGTTTCCTGCAATGAGTATGATTGGACAGCCGGTGCGGTGGCTGCTTCCGGAAGTTTCACTGCCACCATATTGAATGACAACTGCGTAGCGGGCGATTTTTATGTTTATACCGGAGGTGTCATTAACCTGGGCAATGGAATTGGAAATACTGATCTCAAAGGGAACCTCTATGTTTATGGGGGCACCTTAAATATTTTTTCCGGATCTGCAAGCCAGTGGCCGGGCAGTGGCAATGCCTCGATCACGATGAATTCGGGGCAGCTCAATGTATATCCTTACGGGATTATTGTTTTAGAAAACCCTCCCTACACTTTCACTACCAATATCTCGGGTGGGACTATAAAAACTCCCGGAAATATTGAAATTCACCGGTCCGATTTTGTGCAAACCGGTGGAACACTGGAAATGTACGGTTCGACAGATGCAACACTGAGCATGTACACCGGCAGCCTGTGGGGGGTTACCATTAATAAAACAACTTCATATACCGCTATTCTCGGCCTCAGCGCAACGGTAAATGGCCCTTTAACGGTTCAAAGCGGCGTGATGAAGGCTACGGACAAAATTTTATCAACCGGAGGTGACATCAATATCAACAGCGGTGGAACCCTCTGGATCGAAAACGGATCACAGTTGAAAATTACGGGGAATAAAGTTCTTACCATTAATGTTGCAGGGACATTGAAGGCGCTTGGAACATCCGTGAGCAAACCGGTTATTACCCGCAACGGGTCAACTCCTGCGCATCAAATTGAAGTATATGGAACGATTTCAGCCAGGTATGCGATATTTGAACATANNNNAACATAACTATGGAGTGAATATCTGGAGTTCTGGGACCATCGACCCTGCAAATCCATTTGATCAATGTACGTTTCAAAATGGAATTGACAGGTTCCTGCTGATAAGCAACAGTCAGGTATTAACCATCCGGGGTGCAAATTTTCCAACGGCTCCGCTTTATAATAATGTGTGGAAAAACAACGATGCAGGCCGCATTACTTTCAGGGATGCAACGGGTGCATACGCTGGCGCTACATATGAAAACGACCTGTACAACCGTATCGACTGGGTCGTGACTCAACCGGGCCTATGGACCGGCGCTGTTTCCAGCAATTGGAACACGCCTGAAAACTGGGATGACCTCACGGTACCTGTTTCTTCAACCAATGTAACCATACCTGCAGGACTATACATGATGCCAATTATTAGTTCAGGAACTGCATATTGCAACAATTTAACAGTTGCAGGAACAATGACAATACGCAGCGCTATCCTGCAGGTAGGCGGGAATATGGCCATTGGTGGGACGCTGGGAATGAACAATGCCTCAGGCCAGCTCATCGTACAAGGTGATGTTGACTGGAACTCCGGTTCCGCCGCAGCTTTCACCGAAAATTCAGTGTTTCATGTTTACGGCCACTGGAATTTCAACGCTGGCGCCAATGCTCAGCTGGCAAATGGCTCGGTGTTCTTTAAGGGTTCATCTGCCAAATTCATCAGAAGTTATTCGGCCAACTGCTCATTCTGGAACCTTGTAACCAATAAAACGGGGATGTATTCCACTGAATTTTCCGATGTTTCAACGCAACCCCTTACAGTCAATGGATCTCTCACAACTGAAATCAATTCAAAGTTTATCGTGTCCAGCAATCAAACCTTGACGATAAAAGGGAACATCATTGGTAATGGTGTTTTCCAATGCAATGCCGGAAGAGTAAAACTGAATGGAGCCTCCCAAACGATCACGCCCAATGGAAGCGACTATTTCAACAACCTTGATTTTAACCAGTCTGGCACCGTCAGCATCCTCAATACTTATAGCAACATCTTGTACATCAGAGGTGGCCTGACCATCCTGTCGGGGATATTTGATGCCGGCGGCAATACCATCAATATACGGGGAGGTTGGAGTAACACACCCGGGTCTGCTGCCTTTGTAGAAGGGTCCAGCCAGGTAATCTTCAATGGCACTCTTGGTCAGGCAATCTATACAAATGAAGATTTCAATATTCTGGAAATCAATAAGCCTTCAGGCGAGATTTTTATCAATGGTACATCCGTTACCTGCAACAGCTATAACTGGACAGCCGGTTTGATAAAATTGGCGAATAGCGGTGTTTTCACTGCAAATGATTTAGCTGATAATGGTGTCTTTGGCCAGTATGATCTTCAGTCTGGCGCTGTCGTAAACCTGCATCAGGATATTTACCAGTATGTTGACATTAACGGTAGCCTGCATATTGAGGATGGAAGTGCCATCAATATATATGGTGGCAATGGATGGAGCCAATGGGCAACCGGCGCAAATACAACCCTTTTCATGAGCGGCGGAGTGCTTGATTTCAAGGATCAGGGTATCAATATCAATACCATGTCTCCTTATTCTTTGACGACCGATATTACCGGCGGCACCATCCGCACAACCGGTGGATTCTTCTGCAACAGGTCTGATTTTGCTCCTGCCGATGGCACCCTGGAACTATATGGCACCAATGATGCTACCCTTGAGGTCTATTCCGGAAGCGTGAAAAATCTGAAAATAAACAAAACTTTGACAGCCAGTCCTCTTTCCAATACAGTGAACCTTCTTTCAAATATCAGCATCAGGGGGTTAACCGTTGAGTCAGGTACACTGAAAGCCACCAATAAAATGATAACCACCGCCGATGATATCAATGTTAATTATGGAGGCACTCTTTGGCTGGAAAATGCTGCTCAGCTATTAATTATGGGTGAAAAGGCCCTGATAGTGAATGAAGGTGGATTGTTGAAAGCGTTAGGGGAGACAGGCAGTAAGCCCGTAATTACGAGAAATGGCATAACGTCAAATAGCGGCCCGATATGCAATTTTTGAATATAACGCTGGTTTGGATGTATCTGCGATTGGCTCTGTAGATCCTTCTAATCCGCTGTACCAATGCACCTTCCAAAATAGTACAAATAGTGCATTGTATGTCAATAATTCCCAGGACCTGATTATCCGGAATGCAAATTTTCCTTCCGTTTTATTTGGCAACAATGTAACAAAATTCTTCGATACCGGTCATGTCACCTTCAAAGATGCAACGGGTGCATACGCGGGTGCTGCATACGAGTATGACCCGAATAACCGGATTGACTGGTCGGCTTCACAGCCCGGACTCTGGACCGGATTGGTTTCGACCGACTGGCACAACACCGGCAATTGGGACGACCTTACTGTTCCCACGGCATCAACCAATGTCACCATTCCGACCGGAACTCCGAATATGCCTGTTATCGGCTCATCCGCAGCTTATTGCAATAATCTGACAATCGCCGGAATGCTTACCATCAGAAACAGAACGGCTGATGTTGCCGGGAATGTCAATATCACCGGGCTCCTGGCGATGGAGGATGTGAGCAGGCTCAATGTGCTGGGAGATATGAACTGGAATGCCGGTTCAACAGCCAGTGTTTCGGCAGTTACTTCCATGTACGTTTCCGGAAACTGGACATTTACTGCCGGCTCCAATGCACAGTTGACCAATGGCAGTGTTGAATTTACTGGAGCTGTATCAAAGAAAATTTTTATCTATTCAGCCACCAGCTCATTCAATGATGTTCATATCGATAAATCAGGCGGAGCCTCTATGACTTACGATTTTGCATCAACAGGCCCCATGAGAACCAAAGGGCTATTTGTCAGGATCAACTCTAACTTCATTTCAAATTCATTGCTCAATAACATCATCGTGACAGGCAATGTTTACAGTTTCGGCATCATGGCCCTGAACGCAACAGTTATCGAGTTTACAGGAACTGACCACATCCTGTTGCCGAACGTCAACGATTATTACGGCGGGTTTATGTTTAAACAATCAGGAACGGTGACCATCAATCAATCGAATACAAATACGGTAGATGTCAGAGGAGGCATTTACATTTATTCGGGAATTTTCAGTCCGGGAAACAGCATCCTGAAAATCCAGAACAGATGGGAGAATAATTCAGGATCTCCCGCATTCGCAGAAGGGACCAGCAGGGTTATTTTCACGGGAACCACCCCGCTATATTGTTCCACTGAGCAATTTTATATTGTTGAAATTGATAAAAGTTCGAATTATCTGTATGTAGATTACAATGCAACCATGACCTGTCAGATTTTCGACTGGACCCAGGGTGGAATGTGGATTTACAACAATGGCAGTTTTTCTGCCGCTGATCTGGCCGACGATGGCATTTATGGTTCATTTGTCATGGAAGGCAATTTGGTCGAACTGCATCAGGATGCTGCACAACGGGTCGATTTACGTGGAAACATCACCATCAGCGCGGGCCAGTTTAACGTGTACGGCGGAGTGGATAACAGCTATTGGGGTTCAGGCGCCAATGCCAGCCTGACCATGACCAGTGGTGTGTTTGATATGGTTGACCAGGCTATTATTGTCCAGGATGTTGCGCCTTTCAGCTTCACTTCTGCCATTACTGGCGGTACGATCCGCACACAAAGAGGAATGCTCGCTCACACTTCGGGTTTCAATCCCGATGGCGGCTTGGTGGAAATTTATGGAAATCAAAACGCTCCGCTGGGTTCGGACAATGGTGCGGCATTTTATAATGTGACCATCAATAAACCGGATGGGATGACCAGGACAAGCCTTTGGTCACTGTTAGTGAAAAATAACCTGACCGTTGAGGAAGGTATGGCTGAATTGTCTTTTGGCCAGGTGCTGGAGTGTCAGGGTGATATTGACGTAAACCAGGGTGGATGGTTTGCTGTTACTTCCGGTACGGTAAAGATGGCAGATCTTACGGCGATCAATGTCAACAACGGGGGAGATCTGAGTTCTGAAGGTTATGAAGGGGCACCGTCAGTTTTTACCATCATTGAGCCACCATCCTCCTTCGCATTCAATGTAAACAGCGGTGGCAACATGACTGTTTACCACTCTGTTTTTGAGTATATGGGTGAACAGGGGATTAACATTGCTGCCGGAGCTATCGTAAATACATGGAAGGAATTTAACAATTGTGAGTTCCGCAATGGGCAAAGCGGTGCCTACCCATTGCTCAGCATCAACAACAACCAGGTTCTGGTGATCAAAGATGCCATTTTCCCGGAGAATACCTGGGGTGGAACCTACAATGTAAGTAAAGGTGTGAGCAGCGGTCATCTGTACTTTATCAATGCAACCGGTGCCTTTGCAGGTGAGGGATTCGAAAACGATCCGTATGATCTCATTGACTGGATCGACCCTTTATCAGCAATTGCTACGGCGACACCGCAGACAATCTGTGCAGGTTCATCCTCCCAACTGGACGTCATTCGTACAGGCGGCCTCGCCCCATTCACCTATCTCTGGAGTCCCGCTGCCGGATTGTCCGATCCGGGAATCAGCAATCCAATAGCAAGCCCATTGGCTAGTACATCCTATTCTGTGACGGTAACAGATGCCCTTGGTCAGATGGCAACCAGCGAAGTTTTTCTGACAGTTAATCCGCCACTAATCGTTAGTGTCACTATTTCTGCCTGGTATAACCCATCGCCTCCGGGCACCATGGTCACCTTCTCCGCTTACCCGACCAATGGAGGAATTACTCCGTCTTATCAGTGGAAAGTCAATGGCAGTGATGTAGGATCTGATCTTGATACCTATGCCTATTACCCGCTGAATGGTGACCAGGTTACCTGCGTACTCACCTCAAGCGCTCCATGTGTAATTGGCAACCCTGCTACCTCCAATATCATCACCATGGCCATGGTACCGGTTTACACCAATGTTTCAGGCGATATTCTGGCTGGAACCGATACCTGCTACAATGCATCCGCCACCATTACGGTTCCTGTTGCTCCAGCCACTTTCAATGTCTATCCGGGTGGCAGCGCCACTTTCATTGCCGGGGTCAGGGTCAGATTCCTCCCTGGCGCCAGGGTTCAGCCGGGAGGTTACGTGCATGCCTACATTACAACCACAAATGAGTATTGTGGAAGTCTGCCTCCAGCAATGGTTGCAGTGGTAGCCGGAGACAAAGAAACATCTTCTTTGTCAGTAGAGCCATATCAAACCTTCTCGATTTATCCAAATCCGACTTCAGGGGCCTTTACCCTTTTAAACAGAAGCGACTTCTTCACCGGTAAAGTTGAAGTCGATATTTATAATTTGAGTGGAGGTAAATCCTTATCAACAACCTATACAAACGAGAGGAGCCATGTCTTCACACTGGGTGAATTGCCACCCGGGATCTACTTTGTAAAAGTAAAAGCCGGCGATCTGATGGAATCTCATAAATTAATTGTTACGAGATAATTAGGCAATAATTCAATTGTTAGTTTTCTAAGGCAGGCCTTTTTTTACAAGGCCTGCCTTTTTGTATTATGTTAAATATCAGGATTATCCAATGATGAATTGGAATTTCAGTTGTCGGAAAAAAGCCTGATAATGCCATCTTAAACTTCCCGGGATTGATATATGTCAATTATAGCGCGTTTTTTTTCTTCCAAATGGTGGATAAATTACTTTCAAAGTTGCGCTTTATGCTTTTGGATTGACTGGGGCCAAAATGGAGGGATGAAATATCTTTGTAGCGATGATTCTTCTAATTGATTTCCGTTCTTTTCTACACATGACTTTTATGCGAAATTCTTTATCGCGGCTGTTTAGGAGGGGTTTGGCTTCCTTCATCAGAAGGAATGCGGTTTTTTTGACCAAAAATAAATTTTTAATTCATTAAAATCTGAATTTTATGAAAAAAGCAATTACTTTCGTTTCTGCACTTCTTGCAGTTTTACTGATCAGTTTCAATAATCTGCAGGGGCAATCAGCTCCCACACCCAAGGTTGAGGTGCCGGTTTATGCTGATGTATCTATTCCTTTGAAAGATATGGTGCCAACTACCACCCCAAACGAAACGGAACCACTTAATGAAGAAGCTGAAAAAGTTGAGTATCCGTTTTATAAATTCGAAGGACCGGATCCGGTCTGGCAGAAAACGATGGGCACAGTCAATGGCGGCAGGGGCATGACCCGGAGTTTCGCTGGTACAGACTGTTTATCGGGTCTTTCTCCGTCAGATGATAACGGCGATATCGGCCCGAATCATTATGTTCAGACAGTAAACAGTAAATTGCAGATTTTCGACAGAGCAGGAACCTCATTATACGGGCCTGTCAATATCAATACATTGTTTACCGGAATACCGGGAGCCGAATACAATAGTGGAGACCCGATCGTATTGTACGATGAGCAGGCCAACCGCTGGATGATTTCTGAGTTCTCGGTTGGCGGAGCTACAAAATATATGATGATTGCTGTTTCAACAACTGCTGATCCTCTTGGGACCTATAACCGCTGGTCATATTCCTGGGGAGCTTCGGTCCCTGATTACCCAAAATTTGGTATCTGGCGCGATTCATATTTATTGGGATTAAATTGCGGTACGGATGATATTGCAGCTTTCGACAGAAATCAGATGCTTGCCGGCAATGCAAGCCCGCAGGTTGTTAAGTTCGACAATCCATGGTTCCCTGCCAGCGGATGGCACTGTGCACAGCCCTGTGACAATGATGGAGCATTTGCCCCGTTTGGTACTCCCGGAATATTTCTTTTAGTCAATGATGGCGCCTGGGGTGGAAGTGATCAGATGTGGGTTTATTCACTCTCGGTCAACTGGTCATCCCCCGGAACTGCCTCGTTTACCCGTATAAACACACTTGCAGTGACCTCGTTCGACAGTAATTTTGGTGGAACATGGGATAATATACCTCAACCCGGAACAGCACAAAAAATCGAAGTACTTTCCAACTTACTCATGTACCGCGCCCAATATCGCAATTTTGGAACCTACCAGTCCATTGTCTGCTGTCATGATGTAGATGTTAACGGAGCCGACCATGCAGGTATTCGATGGTATGAATTGAGAAATACAGGTGCAGGATGGACAGTGTACCAACAGAGCACTTATGCACCGGATGCCAACCACCGGTGGATGGCCAGCATATCACAAAATGGTTCAGCTGAAATAGCCCTTGGCTTTACCGTGGCAAGTTCCACTGTTTATCCATCAATACGTTATACAGGCCGGACTGCATCCGATCCTTTGGGCACCATGACCTTTGCCGAGACTACAATTTTAGGTGGCACCCAGTCACAAACCGATGGAAACAGATGGGGCGACTATACAAGTATGTCAATCGACCCCAATGATGATAAAACTTTCTGGTACACTTCGCAGTACGCTGGAGGAAGCGCCTGGAACTGGCATACACGGATCGCATCATTCAAATTCGACAACTACTGCACGGCATCCTCAACCACCTGTGATGAATACATTTCACGGGTCCAGATAGGAACCATTGATAATTCGAGCGCATGCGATCATTACAGAGACTATTCTGATATCTCGACAGATTTCCCGATCAACACGACAAAGACTGTTATTGTAACCAACGGAGTAGCCTATACCGGAGACCAATGCGGTGTTTGGGTTGACTGGAACAGGGACGATGATTTTGCGGATGCTGGCGAAACCATGAGTGTCACCGGTGGTCCGGGATCATTTTCTGCATCAATTACCCCCCCCTCCGGAATAACTTTCGGGCCTGTCAGAATGCGAGTCAGGATTACTTATAATACGACTCCTCTGCCATGCGGTACAGATAGCTACGGCGAAGTGGAAGACTACACGCTGAACATGACGGCAAAAGCCCCTAACTACTGGGTTGGAACTTATAACCATTATTGGCACAACGCAAATAACTGGTCATTGGGACATATTCCGGTAGCAGATGAAGATGCTATTATTACCAACGCAGGATATCAGCCGGTATGGCTTTCAATTTATGATGATCCCTGTAAAAACCTTACTGTTCAAACAGGAGGGACTCTTGAGATCGTAGAGAAAACAATTACTATAAATGGAAATCTGTCAATAAGCGGTACTTTGGCAATGACCAATGCTGCAGGTGTGATCACATGCAACGGCGATGTCTCCTGGAACTCAGGTTCTACGGCTAATTTTTCGGCCAGCACTGTATTTTGGGATTTTTCGGCCAGCGGCGTGTTTTAGGTCTATGGCAGCTGGAATTTCAATAATGGGGCAAATGCAAATCTTGCAAATGGTTATGTCGATTTTGCCGGTGGAGGATATGCCTGGATCAGATCGTACAGTACAAACTGCTCATTTTACAACGTTGCCAACTATAAAAACTCGGGGTCCGATTGGATTATAGTCAGTAATCTGTCAACCCAGCCACTAACCATTAATGGGTCGATCTATAATCAAGCCTCCTGCAATTTTGGAACATATTCTAATGCTGATTTGATTCTTAAAGGTAGTCTGTTAAATAACGGGCATTATGATTTAACACTGAATGCCAATACCGGCACATTGGTCTTCGATGGCGTAAGCCAATCGATTAATCATTATACAACCGGAACCGGCATATTTAACAATGTAAGGTTTAGCTCCTCAGTAAGCACAACCGCGCTAAGCAATATTACAGTAGCAAAAAATCTCACGATCGACCAGGGAACCTTCAGTCCGGGAAGTACAACAGTTACCGTTGGCGGAGACTGGGCCAACTCTGTTGGAACCGCCGGATTTACCGAAGGAACCAGCCGGGTTATCTTCAATGGAAGCAGTTGGAATTATGTCAACTCAAATGAAGACTTTAACATCCTCGAAGCCAACATGGGAGGAGCCTTGCGTGTAAACAATGCAGCTTATACCATTACTTGCAACCAATACGACTGGACCAGCG
>JAPLDG010000272.1:27976-29933 GCA_026391845.1 Bacteroidota bacterium
ACGACTGGACCAGCGGGGGTATTGATGTCACGGCCGGCACATTTAATGCCCTCGACCTGTATGACAACGGACTTTTCGGCACTTATTGGGTGAGCCCGGGAGGGGCGTTAAACCTTACACAAAATGTTGGTCAGTTCACCGACCTGAATGGTGAAATTCACATGTCAGGAGGTACGATGACCGTTACAGGCGGCAGTGGTCAAAGTTTTTGGCCCTATGCAAGCAATGCCAGTATTGATATGTCAGGAGGTATCCTGGATTTCAAAAATAATGGAATTTACATTTATTCAAGTGCATATTCCCTCACCGACAACATTACCGGGGGTACGATCAGAACCAACGGGTACTTTTCAGGAAGCAGAGCTGATTTCTCTCCAACAGGAGGAAACATAGAACTTTATGGAACCAATGATGTTCAGGTAAGTCAGGGTTCGGGCAGTAATTTTTACAATCTCCTGATCAATAAATCTGCTGTCAAGGGCAATGCAGGCCAGGCTGCAGATGAAATCTTTTACAATCGGGATGGAAATTTAACCAGAAGTCCGATGGCCAACGGCGTTAGCGCAGTTTCCGACCTGTTGATTTCCGGCACTTTAACCATTAACGCAGGGTCATTTGATTTGAATGGCCATCATACGGATGTGAACGGTGCGTGCAATGTATACGGCTCCCTGGTCATGGATAACGCGGCTGACACCTTGTATGTTGGAACATACAATTATGATCACCTGGTATTTTATCCCGGATCTTCCAGCACCCTCACCGGAGGGGCAATCTATCCTGCCGCATGGGTATGGTCAACAGGGGCAGTCACGATCAACGGAGGAACAGGCCATACGATCTACTTTCAGGGCGCCAATTCTGCGGGTATAGATGTTGACGGACCAGGCTCGGTTTTTGGCAATGTTGACGTTAACAAATCATCCGGGAATTTTCACCTGAATAGTTATGTATCAGCAAATAACACATTTGAACTTGCAGGTGATTTGACCTTACATGCCGGGAATATTCTCGACATGCAAGACAATGCAATGATTGTGCATGGAACTGTCGTAGATGATGCCACGAGCAGTATCTACCTTTACGATATCCCGAGCAAAGGATCTAACCAGGGATACCAGAACCCAAAAGGAGAACCATCATCAGAGAATGGCCGAAACAATGCATTTGGTTCCCTTATTATCGACGGCGCTGTTTCCCTCAATGGTCTTCTCGACGTTGGGAACGGAAGTGTTCTTGTACATGGGGTATTTTCAACAGCCTCAACCGCTTCAGTGCATATTAATGGTGGCAGTTTTATTGCCGATTCGCCCTACCGAGCCTATAAAACCTGGGAGTACCTGTATGGAAACATTACCATGCCTGTCGGATTGTTCGAGTTCACCAATAATAGCATATTTTTCGGTGGAACGGCAACCAATGTCATCAGTGGCGGGATTTTAAGAACCGGCGGGGCGTTTTATGCAGCGTTAGCCGGAACTTTCCTCCCCACAGGAGGAACCGTTGAGGTAACAAGTGCAAATCCTGATAATAGTATCTACTGCGATAATGGGAATTATTTTTATAATTTTCTGATCAACAGGCCCCCGGCCACCGCAACCTATCTGCAATCCGCGAACACCATTGTAAAGAATGATTTAACCATTCAAAGCGGAATACTCATTTGCAATAGTCATGCGATCAACGTTGGAGGTAATTGGTCTAACCTGATGGGTTCAGTCGGATTCGATGAAGGACTCGGAACTGTTGTATTTGATGGCGCCGGCGCGGGAGATGTCCTGACTCCGGAAACTTTCTACAATCTCAGTCTGAATAAAACTTACGCTTCTTTTGATGCACTCGAACTGATGCAGGATGTGAATGTTACCAACGATCTTCACCTCATCGACGGAAGTATGAAATTGAGATCGCCGGCAGATTTAACCGTAACCGGCAACCTGACCATCGACCTGAATGC
>JAPLDG010000221.1 GCA_026391845.1 Bacteroidota bacterium
AAGGCGCTACAAGTGACGTGATCACAACCCTTGATCCTACACAGATGCCGGTTAGTCAGAATGTAACCGCGGTACCAAACGCTGCCGCCAATTTGGGCGCCAATCTGAATACTGAACTTGATCAGACAAATACCCCGAATGCACCTGCAGCCAATCCTACTTTACTTGGTTACAATCTGTATCGCGATGGCATCAGCACGCCACTTGCCTATATCAACAACCCAAACACCCTGGAATATTATGATTTCAACCTGAATCCTGGTGTTTATTCTTATACACTGAAGGGTTATTATGATGTAAGTCCTGTTGCCCCAGGTCACGATAATTCACTGGCTATCGGCCCGGTTGACGTTACGATTAACTACGGTCGTCCTTTACCATTCTACGAACCATGGGATCAGGGAACATTTACATTCAATAGCTGGAACAAAAACGGCAATTGGAATATGACCACAGGTTTTGGAAATCCTGCACCTTCTGCTGATTTTACTTCACAGCCGATCTTAACCAATTATACCGACACCCTGGTAACTGTCTGGCTGAGCGCAGCTGCTTATTCATGCGCCAAGATTTACCTGGATTTCGACTATAAACTGGTTGACCGGAACATGACAGGCGCTGAATTTCTGACTGTTCAGGAATTTGTCGGCGGAGCCTATAAAGACGTTGCTGAATATACCAACAATGGCGATGTTAACTGGACAAGCCAGCATTTTGAATTGAAATCAACCATCGGCAAAGCCTTTAAGATCAGGTTCACAGCCCATGGAGCCAATTCACTGGATATCATGCACTGGTACCTTGACAATATCAAAGTATATGCAGTTTGTGCTCCTGCCGTGAATCTTACCGGCGAAGCAGTTGCCATGGATGCCAAATTGGATTGGTCACCACCGAAATGTGGCGGTAGCGCCGCTACAGGTAATCCTCTGAATGAAGGTTTTGAAAGCGGCACTTTCCCACCGCAATTCTTTACACAGGTTATCACCAATGCAGCCTATACCTGGGAACAGGTTGATGCTACCGGCCTGCTTGGTGTTCATACCGGCAACGGCGCAGCCTGGGTTTACTGGGATTATTATGAGCAGGATGAATGGCTTATCGCACACGATATTCTCGTAACCGGTAATCTCTCTTTCTGGGCCAATGCATTCCTTGGTTCAACCAATGGAGACAACTACTATGTGAAGGTTTCTACAGATCATGGTGCTACATGGACCGAGGTCTTTGACTTTACCGCCCTTAGCGGTGGAAGACAAGCCTGGACTGAGGCTTATATTGTTGACCTTTCAGCTTATGATGGAATGGCCATTGATATTGCCTGGCAATTTGTTGATGGACCAACGAATGATGGTCTTTGGTATGCAACTGCCATCGACGATTTATATGTTGGTGCAAAGAAAATTGCAACTTCCGGCCTGACACATGTATCAAATCCAAAAATGTATGCTGCAGACAGAACATCAGGAATCAGCAGTGTTGAGCACAAGAAAATGGCGAAAACCGGTGTTGTTCCAAGCGTAGCTTATGATAAAGTTTATCCTCCAATGAACGCGAAAGCTGTTCTGGGATATGATATTTATCGCAAGACTCCTGCCGGAACTGATTTCGTTAAAATCAACAGCGCGATGGTTACCGATACCGCTTATACCGATCCTGCTTTGGTTGCCGGTGGTTATAAGTATTATGTTCTCTCAGTATTTGAAGAATGTACGATGGCAAGTCCTTCTGATACAGTTACCATTGATGTGATGACCGGTATTGCACCGATTACTCAAAATGGTATCTCTATCTACCCGAACCCTGCAACTGATGTTGTGAACATTACCAGTGATTATACCATCACGGGTGTTGAAGTCATGAACTTTGTAGGTCAAACGGTTTATTCGAATGGCAATGTTGATGCGAAAGTTGCAAAACTTAACGTAACAACATTCAAATCCGGCGTTTACTTTGTGAAGGTTTCGACCACCGAAGGCGTTCGCACGGTTAAAATCACAGTGACCCACTAATCCTTAAACGGATATTCCCTGAAAGGGCTGGCCAATTGGCCAGCCCTTTCTTTTTACACTCTTTTGATATATTTCCCAAAATACTGGTTGCCAAAGAAAATAATTTATACATTTACATCTTCTAAAGGGTTTTTTACAAAATTGTCACTTTAATACATGTAATTAATTGATTGATAGTTGTTAGCATTTTTTTATCTATATATATCCCTTATATTTTTCTATTCATTATTAATAAAACTGTAAACCATGAAAAAAACAATTACTTTTCAAAACATATCAAAAGGATTATTCTCCTTCCTTTTGGTATTGCTGTCTGGTGTGGTGCTGGCGCAAGCTGTTCCGGAGTACATGTACTTCAAATTTAATGCGCCCGGATCACAAACCAATTTTGCCAGCGCTCCCGTTGGGACCAATCCTGCACCGCTTTTGGGATTGACAACCGGTGGTACCGGCCAGTTCGGTACCGCGGTAGTATGTTCCGGATTAAGCGGGACTACCGATTACCTGAACACGGGTTGGGCTACAAACCTTCCAAATACCGGATGGACGATTTCGATGTGGCTTAATGGTATGCCCAGTAACACAACACTTTATTATATTTTCGGCGATCCCGGAGCATTATCTTTTCGGTGTTTTCTGGGCGGTGCTGCCGGAGCAGGAAACATTTTACTCCGCGGTGGAGGTCTTACAGACGTCATCGTTCCCGGAGTAAGTGGTGGTCCCGTTGTCGTAACATTTGTCTATACCGGTACCGCACTGAAATTTTTTAAGAACGGAGTTTTAGCGGGCACAGTTGCTCAGCCATCTGTTACGATTACCGGAGCCGGACCTTTTAAGGTAGCCGGTTATTCTACCAGTGCCGGATTGCCTGTTGGCTGCTTCCTTGATGAGTGGAGAATGTATAACCGCGCATTACCGGATGCTGAAGTTCTGGCAACCTGGAATGTGGGACTCCCTGTAGCTCCAACCGGAGGTACACTCAGTGGAGTCGTTACCACTGCTTCAACCGGAGTCCCTCTGGCTGGTGCAACTGTTGCTGTTGGCGCTTTGAATACAACTTCTGCAGCCAATGGTACCTATACACTAACCGGGGTACCGGTTGGCACACAAACAGCAACTTGTTCTAAAACTAGCTATATAACACAGAATCAAACGGTCACAATCGTTCTGAATACAACAACAACCCAAAATTTTGCATTGGTCCTTCTGCAGCCTATGAGAGTCAGTGGAACTGTTACCGATGCGTCAACCGGTGCGCCGGTTGTCGGAGCCAAAGTGACAGTTGGAACAGGAGCTACAGCTGTATCAACGCTTACCGTTGCTGGTGGAACCTACCTTACACCAGCGATCACCGTGTCAGGGGCTCAGCCCATCGTGATCGGAAAGACCGGTTTTATTGACTTTACAGGAACAGTTACCCTGGTTCCCAACACGGTTACGGTACAGGATGCTGCCTTACTGCCCACGGCCGTTCAGCCTGGTATTTTTACCGCTGCTTTAAACAATCCTGTCACTCCTACGGCTGTAAATCTAACCTGGGGAGTTCCTCAGGGGATGTACCAGATAATTTATGACGATGGGACCCAGGACAATTTTGCCATTTGGGCCGCAGCAAAGAATCTGAATGCAATGAAGTTCACTCCGCTGGCATGGCCGGTGAAACTGGTTGGAGGGAAAGTTAACCTGGGCGTATCGACCGATTACCCGGCTGACGCACTTCCGTTAACTCCGTTCATGATGCTTGCATACAAAGCCAATGGTACCGGAGGATTACCGGGAACCCCAATCGACAGTGTGGAAGTTACACCAACCGGATTTGGGTGGGCTGACTTTTCATTTACCGTACCCATCACCATCAACTCAGGCGATTTTTATCTGATCATGAAACAGGCCGATGTTCCGCCTCATGCAGCAGGGATCGGTGTTGATTTAACGAATACCCAACTGCGCAGCTATTCACGATTCGTCACGGGCGGGGCTCCATGGATTCCTGCTGCCGGTAACTTCATGATGCGCGCTATTGTTCAGGGTGTAGGTGGTCCTCTGATGACAAAAGCCACTTCCGGCAATAATCTTATAACGGCAGGAGCCGTTGATGGCCTCATCTATCAAAAACCGGTTTCCACAGTTACAGGTTATGAAGGCGTTGCTGATTATATGCCCATGGCTGTGAGCTATCAGGTATGGCGTTTGAAGCAGGGCGAAGAAGGCAACCAGGGTTTATGGACATCTATCTGGACAGGCAGTGTGAACAACACGGTTGACAATGGCTGGCCAACCTTGCTTGGAGGTCCTTACCGTTGGGCGGTTAAGGCCATTTATGCCCCCGGATCCCGTTTTTCGGCGCCTACCTTTTCTAATGTAATCGGCAAAGACTGGACGGCCAGTGTGACGGTAAATGTGACGCTGACCTGCACCGCTGTTTTGCCGGCTGGAACTTTGGTTACGTTGACTTCAACGGTGGCAGGTGTTGACTCGAATTATTCGGCCATGACCGACAATACCGGCAAGGTAGTATTTCCAAAAGTATGGAAAGGCAATTATGACCTGAAAGTCACCCGTTTTGGCTTTGACAATTATACCGCGGCAGTGGTTATTGACGGAGACAAAGTGTATGATATCAATTTACTGGGTATGAAACCTGCACCGACAGGCATGGCCGTTGATGAACAAACACTTCTTTGCACCTGGAATGCACCAAAAATTGAGGTTACGGTATTATTCGACAATTTCACCAGCGGCAGTTTTGCCACCAATGGCTGGGTTGCAGAATCAGCCAACTGGCTGGTAGAGACCACAGTGGGCAATCCCGCACCGGATGCCGAATTTTACTGGATGCCTGATGCGACCAATTATGACATGAGCCTGGTCAGCAAATCCTTGGCAGGGATCGGTTCCAGCGGGTTGACGCTCACATATGATATCTATTATGACATGTGGAGTTCAGATCCTTCGATCACCCTGACGACTGAAATATTGGATGGTACGACCTGGGTTCCGTTGAAGCAATATAACGGCGGTGCGCCTATTCCCTGGACCTCTGAAACGATTGATATTTCGGCCTATACGAGCAAAACTTTTAAAATCCGCTTCCGTTCACAGGGAGTTGACATGTTAGGTTTATGGTCATGGGATATTGACAATGTTTCAATTAAGGCTACCGAGGATGTGAGTGCATGCATCGTTGCCTACAACGTTTACCTGAACAATGTTCTGGAGAATGTTACTACGGATACCTCCTATGTGATTCCTCCGGGGCATGTAACGTACGGTACCAATTATGATGCTTGTGTGAAGGCAGTGTATGCAAGTGGTTATTCACTGGCTTCATGTGATAACTTCACATCGAGGTTCCTCTGCGCACCCAAGAATCTTGCTGGTGTGGCACAGGAAAGCACCGCTTACCTGACCTGGGAGAAACCTCTCTGCACAGGTAGTGGCTGCACCCTCGCATCCTACATCTATGATGGAAACATATCGACCAACGGAACTTCCATTAACGCTGGTTATAATATCAGATTGGGAAATTATTTCCCTGTTACTCCGGCTACAACTTCCGGCGTAATAAAATCAGTTGATATATATTTCTCATCGGGA
>JAPLDG010000016.1:0-6059 GCA_026391845.1 Bacteroidota bacterium
TCCAAGCCGAAGATGAAATCGCAGGGATATGCTCGGCAATCGGTGCATCCTTCACGGGAGCCATGGCATGCACAACAACATCAGGACCAGGCCTTTCATTGAAGAGTGAAGCCATCGGACTAGCTGTTATCACAGAATTACCCCTGGTGATTGTGAATGTACAACGCGGAGGCCCGTCAACCGGATTGCCTACCAAATCTGAACAGAGTGATTTGTACCAGGCTTTATTCGGACGCAATGGCGAATGCCCGGTGATTGTTGTTGCCGCTTCATCATCCGAAAATTGCTTTTATTATGCCTACATGACCGCGAAACTGTCCATGGAACACATGACACCCGCGATCCTGCTCACCGATGGTTATCTTGGTTTTGGATCCGCCTTATTCAGAATACCAAAGATGGCAGATATGCCGGATATTAATCCACCAATTGCTGAAGCCAACGATCCTGACTACAAACCTTACAAACGAGATCCGGAAACATTTGTACGCCAATGGGCCATCCCGGGAACTGAGGGCCTGCGCCACCGTATCGGTGGGCTGGAGAAAGAAAACATCACCGGGGTTGTCTCAACCGATCCGATGAATCATCAGATTATGACCGACATGCGGGCACAAAAAGTTGAAAAGGTCGCTGATTTTATCCCTGAACAGGAAATTGACGGCCCGGTTGAAGGAGAATTGCTGGTAGTAAGCTGGGGTGGTACTTATGGCGCGGTTCATTCGGCTGTTAGTCAGATGCAGAAAGAAGGTAAAAATATCAGCCATGCCCATTTCCATTACATTATGCCCCTGCCGAAAAATACGAAAAAAGTGCTGAGTGGCTTTAAAAAAATTGTTGTCTGCGAACTCAACAGCGGACAATTTGTGAATTACCTGCGCATGAAGTTTCCAATGCCCAATATATCTCAATTTAATAAAGTACAGGGCTTGCCTTTCATGATCAACGAGTTAACGGATAAGTTTAACCAACTTTTGGAGGAAAAATAGATGGACTTTATCAATATGACAGTTGAACGTACAAACGTACAACTCAGCAAAGCAGATTTTGAAAGCGATCAAATGGTTAAATGGTGCCCGGGATGCGGGGGCCACGCAATCCTGGCTGCCGTGGAACGTGTGTTTCCAAAGATCGGATACCGTAAGGAAAATTTCTGTATGGTATCAGGAATCGGGTGTTCTTCCCGGTTTCCCTATTATGTTAACACTTATGGCATCCATGGCATCCATGGTCGTGCCGCCGCAATATCCACCGGTGTGAAAATTGCCAACCCAAGGTTGAGTGTGTGGACGATTACCGGTGACGGCGATTCATTGGCCATCGGTGGGAATCATTTTATCCATGTGATCCGAAGAAATGTTGACCTGAACATCCTGCTGTTCAACAACCAGATCTATGGACTTACCAAAGGTCAGTTTTCACCGACTACCCCGATGGGCAAGGTGACCAAAACCTCCCCCATGGGAACCATCGAGCATCCATTTAACATCGGAGAACTTGTGATGGGAGCCCAGGGTACCTTTTTTGCCCGCGTTCCTGACAACAACATCGCTCTGATGACCGAATGCATGTTCGAAGCAGCAAAACATGATGGAACCTCCGTGACAGAAATCATGGAAAACTGCATCATTTTTGCCGATAAAGCCCATGCTCCGGTTACCGGCAAAGAAGTGAAAGAGGATAACATGCTTATCCTGAAAAACGGCGCCCCCATGGTTTGGGGCAAGAACAATGACAAAGGACTCATCCTCAAAGATACCATGCTTGAGGTTGCCGAAATTGGAAAAAAGGGCATAACCATCGACGATATCCTCGTTCATGACCAATACAGCCAGGATCCGGGTATCCAACTCATGCTCGCTAAACTTGCACCACCTCATTTCCCAATGGTTTTCGGCGTTATCCGCTCGGCTATGTATCCGACTTATGATGACCTTGTGGAAGAACAGATCAAATATGCGAAGGAAACATCGAAAATCAAGAATGTGGATGATCTCCTGAATTCAGGGGATACCTGGGAGATTTAGCTTTCTGACGTGATTGCAAAAGGCTTTCCACGATTCATTAACTCTCAAAAGCTCTTTATTCCTCAGGAGCAAGTTCTTCTCGCAGTCAGCGGCGGTATCGACTCAACTGTGATGGCTCATCTGTTTCACCAGGCAAAATTCCAGTTCGCGATTGCCCATTGCAACTTTGGCTTACGGGGCAATAATAGTGCGGAAGATGCAGAATTTGTAAAAAACCTGGCAGATCAGTTTAAAGTACCTTTTTTCGTTCAACAATTCGAAACAACAAATTTCGCTTCCCAAAAAGGCATTTCCATACAAATGGCAGCGCGTGATTTGCGCTATGACTGGTTCGAAAAAATCAGACAGGAAAATCAGTTTTCGTATATTGCTACAGCACATCACCTTGATGATCAAATAGAAACATTCCTGATCAATCTCATCCGCGGCACCGGAATTGCCGGATTACATGGAATTCCGGTGAAAAATGGCAAAGTCATCCGGCCATTGATGTTTGCTTTTCGTAAAGATATTGAGGAATTCGCCAGATTGCACCAGATTGTGTACCGCACTGATAGTTCAAATGATGAGACTAAATACCTGCGGAACAAGATCCGGCATAAAATAATTCCACTCCTTGGTTCGATAAAACCTGATTTTCAGATTGGATTTACAGAAACAATCAAGAGAATCCATGACTTTGAACAACTTGGTAACCATGCCATCTCAAACTGGTGTGTGGATAATTTGATTTCCAATGGAAACGAAAAATTCATTGATATCGATCGATTTCTAAAAGCAGTTCCGATAGGACCCTACGCATGGGGACTGTTGTCTCCCTATGGCTTCAATGAAACACAAGTTTCCGATCTTCTTACCTGCCTTGATAAGAAAAATAGAAAAATTTTCCACTCCTCAACGCACCGATTGGTCAAGGACCGCGGGCGACTGATCCTCAGCCTGATTGAACCAAAGGGGACTGAAAACGTGGTCAATATCGAACTTTTCTCACGAAAAAAAAAGATTACCAAGCCCAAAACCCTCTCTTTTGAAAGGATTGACGAAGTCAAAACTTATCAAATCTCTTCATCTGCTAACATCGCCAACCTTGATTTTGACAAACTTCACTTTCCGCTCATTCTCAGAAAGTGGCAGGCTGGCGATTCATTTTTTCCGTTGGGCATGATGAAAAAGAAGAAGTTGAGTGATTTTTTCATAGACCAGAAATTTTCGATGTCAGAGAAGGAACAAATCTGGCTCCTATGTTCCGCAAACAACATTGCCTGGGTTATCGGACACCGCATCGATCACCGGTACAGGGTAACAACCGCAACACAAAAGATATTAAAGGTCGTCACGCGTGACAAGTGACGCGTGACAATGTGCTGACCATTTGCCACGTGTCACTTGTCACGTGTCACGACTTTAAACTATCTTTGCAAAAAGCAAATCCTATGGTCAAAATTGGTCTCATCGGCGGTTCAGGTCTTGAAAAACTGAACATTTTTACAGATTCCGGAGAAGTTGACATTGTCACTCCCTATGGATCACCAAGTTCTTCCTTTTTTACAGGCACAATCGGGTCTTGTGAAGTGTATATTCTTTCACGACATGGCCGGGACCATGCGATCCCTCCTACCCAGGTCAACAACCGCGCTAATATTGCCGCATTAAAACAGTTGGGTTGTCAATACATTTTTGCAACTACCGCCTGCGGTAGCCTGAGACAAGAGATCGGCCGGGGAGATATGGTCATTGCCGATCAGTTTATTGATTTTACCAACCTGAGAATCAACACTTTTTATGACAAATTTGAACCAGGTAAAATGGCACATGCAGCGATGGCTGATCCGTTTTCAGAAACATTGAGGTTAATCCTAATCAAGGGGTGTAAAGAAAAAGGCCTGCGTTTTCATCCTGCCGGTACCATTGTTACCATCGAAGGGCCACGCTTTTCAACCCGTGCCGAATCAAAAATGTTCAGACTTTTAGGTGCGGATATAATCAATATGAGTATTGCGCCTGAGGCAAGCCTGGCAATGGAAGCCGAAATCCCCTATGCTGCCATTGCACTTTCGACCGATTATGATTCATGGAAACATGATGAAGAACCGGTTACATGGGACGACGTACTACACGTTTTCAACGACAATGTCATGCACGTCACAAATCTGCTGGTGTATGTTTTAGAAAACTTTGAGGAAATGAGAAATGAGTAACAAAGTGACAAGGTAACAAAGTAACAAGGGAAAACTTGCCTTACTCTGCTCCTCTGTTACTCTGTTACTCTGTTACTCTGTTACTCTGTTACTCTGTTACTCTGTTACTCTGTCACTCTGTTACTCTGTTACTCTGTTACTCTGTTACTCTGCTATCGCGCGTACTTAAAATCCTTCCCCAAATACTTCGCAGTATCTCCTAATTGTTCTTCAATGCGGAGCAATTGGTTATATTTGGCAATTCTGTCTGTACGGCAGGCCGATCCAGTTTTAATTAATCCTGTATTAAGCGCTACGGCAAGATCTGCGATGGTAACGTCCTCGGTTTCACCTGAACGGTGGCTCATAACCGCTGTATAACTGTTTCGATAAGCCATATTAACAGCGTTGATTGTTTCGCTCAAGGTTCCGATCTGATTCACTTTGATCAAAATAGAGTTCGCAACACCCTTTTTAATTCCAAGGGCGAGCCGGTCAACATTGGTAACAAACAAATCGTCGCCAACAAGTTGAATTTTGGCGCCCATCTCTTTGGTCATCAGTTTCCAACCATCCCAGTCATCTTCAGCCATGCCATCCTCAATTGAAATAATAGGATAGCGCTTTGCCCAATCCTTCCAGAAGGCAACCATTTCAGCCGGAGAAAGTTTATCGCCTGTTGATTTCTTCAAATGGTAAACATTTTCCTCAGGAATAAAATATTCGGAAGATGCAGGATCAAGAGCAATATAAATGTCTTTCCCCGGCTCATATCCTGAAATTTCTATTGCCTGCATAATTACTTTAAGCGCTTCTTCATTCGACTTAAGATTAGGTGCAAAACCTCCTTCATCGCCTACATTGGTAGAGTATTTACCCTTGTTCAACACTGCCTTCAGGTTATGGAATACTTCAGCGCCCATCCGGAGGGCCTCACTGAACGATGCTGCACCAACCGGCAAAATCATAAATTCCTGAAAATCAATAGAATTATCAGCATGAGAACCACCGTTTAGAATGTTCATCATCGGAATGGGGAGCGTTTGAGCTGAAACTCCACCGACATACCGATAAAGTTCCTGGCCGGTAACCTGAGCAGCTGCATGCGCTACAGCAAGCGATACCCCGAGAATAGCATTTGCCCCAAGTTTTGCCTTATTAGGGGTGCCATCAAGTTCGATCATTTTTTGATCAATCTCTAACTGATCGGTGACAAACATTCCCTGGACCTCAGAAGCTATCAAGGTATTCACATTCTGAACAGCTTGTAAAACGCCTTTGCCGAGATAAACTTTCTTATCACCGTCTCTTAATTCTACCGCCTCATGAACACCGGTTGATGCTCCTGATGGAATAGCTGCCCTCCCAATAATACCACTCTCTGTAATAACGTCAACTTCGATGGTTGGATTTCCTCGTGAATCGAGGATTTGTCGTGCATGGGTTGTCAAAATAGTACTCATAGTTGTATTTTTTAAATGTTACGATTTGTAATAGAACCTGCTAAACAAAAAAGGATAACATAATCTCTTATGTCATCCTTTTTCCCTTAAACAGTACTCAAAAATGATACTTTAAATTTATGCTTCAGTTTTTTCTTCGGTTGTTTCAGTTTCTACGACAGGCTCTGGTTCAGATTCAGATTCCGGTTTTTCAACTTTCTTAGGCTCAACTTTCGGCTTGGCTTCCGCTTCAGCTTTTCCTGTTGCTTTCACCTCACCATCATCCCCTGTCTTTTTCTTAGCTCCCGCTCTTTTTCTGCGGGTTGCTTTTGCCTTGCCTTCATCTTTAACAGACAACATCGCCTCATTGTAATCAACCAATTCGATCAGGCACATTTCAGCGTTGTCACCAA
>JAPLDG010000016.1:6119-18115 GCA_026391845.1 Bacteroidota bacterium
AATATCCGGGTATATCCACCCGGGCGATCCATGATCTTTTTTGAAATCTCGCGAAACAGTTCAGTGACAGCCTCTTTGCTCTGCAGATAACTGAATACGGTACGACGCGAATGCGTGGTATCATCTTTCGACTTCGTAATCAAGGGCTCAACGAAAACACGAAGCGCTTTCGCCTTGGCAACGGTGGTATGAATCCTTTTATGAATGATCAGTGAGGCGGCCATATTTGAAAGCATGGCCTTTCGGTGCGCACTTTTTCTTCCTAAATGATTAAATTTCTTTTGGTGTCTCATCGCAATTAATCCTTATCTAATTTATATTTCGTCGTATTCATGCCAAATTCGAGTCCCTTCGATTTAACCAGTTCTTCCAATTCGGTAAGTGATTTTTTGCCAAAATTGCGAAACTTCAGCAAATCATTTTTATTGAAGGCCACAAGGTCCCCAAGATATTCAACATCAGCAGCTTTCAGGCAATTCAGAGCCCTGACTGAAAGATCCATGTCCACCAGTTTGGTCTTCAGCAATTGACGTATATGAAGCGAAGTCTCATCAAATTCCTCAGCAACAGCTTTTTCAGATGAATCCAATGTTATTCTTTCATCGGAAAACAGCATGAAATGGTGGATAAGAATTTTCGCAGCCTCTTTCAACGCGTTTTTTGGTTGAATAGATCCATCCGTTACAACTTCCATAACCAGCTTTTCGTAGTCAGTTTTTTGCTCAACCCGAAAATTCTCTATATTAAAAGTCACATTTTTGATGGGAGTATGCACTGAATCAATGGCAATTCTCCCCAAAGACGAACTCAGTGTTTTGTTCTCTTCGGCAGGAATATACCCACGACCTTTGTCAACAGAAAGTTCAACTGTCAATTTGACATTTGATTCCATATGGCAGATCACGATTTCGGGATTTAACACCTGAAAAACTGAGAGGAATTTATTGATATCACCAGCTTTGAATTCTTTTTGTTGGGCGATAATTACAGAAACCTTTTCTGAATTTTCGGTATCAATCAAACGTTTGAAACGGATTTGCTTCAAGTTCAGGATTATCTCCGTTACATCTTCGATCACGCCTTTGATGGTGGAAAATTCCTGTTCCACTCCTTCGATTTTCACTGAAGTAATAGCAAATCCTTCCAATGAAGAAAGTAAAATCCTTCTGAGCGAGTTTCCAATCGTCACACCAAAACCAGGTTCAAGCGGGCGAAATTCAAAGACCCCACGGCTCTCATCGGCTTCCACCATGATTACCTTGTCAGGTTTCTGGAACGGTAATATTGCCATAATATTTTTTTTTGTTGAATTAAAATTATTTCGAATATAATTCGACGATGAGCTGCTCCTTAATGTTTTCAGGAATCTGATCACGCTCGGGGTAGCTCATAAACTTTCCTGTCATCATGCCGCCGTCCCACTCAAGCCAGGGATATTGATTCCCTCTGCCCGATAAAGAATTTGTAATCACTTCCAGTGACTTGGACCGTTCGCGAACCGATACGAGATCACCAGGCCGCAATTCCATGGATGGAATATTTACGATTTTACCATTCACTAAAATATGACGATGACCAATCAGCTGACGGGCTCCATCACGGGTTGGTGAGATACCCATACGATACACCACATTATCAAGACGTGATTCAATTAATTGCAATAAAACTTCACCAGTGACACCACCTTTACGGGCAGCCTTCAGGAACACATTGCGAAATTGACGCTCAAGAATACCATAGGTATATTTGGCCTTCTGTTTCTCCATGAGCTGTGTGCCATATTCAGAAACCTTCGCTCTGCGCTTGGTCTGGCCGTGCATCCCCGGTGGATAATTCTTTTTCTCATAACTCTTATCAGGTCCGAAAATAGGATCCCTGAACCTTCTTGCAATTCTGGACTTTGGGCCAATGTATCTTGCCATGGTAATTGATATAATTAAGTGTTAAACTCTTCTTCTTTTAGGCGGACGACATCCGTTATGCGGCAATGGCGTAATGTCAACAATTTCCATTACTTCAATTCCAGCCGTATGAAGGGTACGAATAGCAGATTCACGTCCTGCACCGGGTCCTTTGATGAACACCTTCACTTTGCGGAGCCCAAGGTCAAATGCAACTTTGGATGCATCCTGGGCTGCCATTTGAGCAGCGTAGGGAGTATTCTTCTTCGATCCTTTGAAACCCATTTTTCCCGCAGATGACCAGCTTATTACCTGGCCTCCGTTATTGGTGAGGGTAATGATCAGATTGTTGAATGAGGCGTTGACATAGGCTTTCCCTATTGTATCAACTTTCACCACCCTTTTCTTTGAACTTTTTTCAGTCTTTGCCATATACTATTTTACTACGTTCATGAACGATTAACCCTTGGTTGCTTTTTTCTTATTGGCAACCGTTTTTTTCCTGCCCTTGCGGGTACGCGCATTGTTCTTGGTGCTTTGTCCACGAACAGGCAACCCCAAACGGTGCCGGATTCCACGATAGCAGCCAATATCCATCAATCGCTTGATATTCATCTGAACCTCAGATCTCAGGGCTCCCTCGATTTTAAAATTATCGTTGATGACTGCACGGATTTTATTCTGCTCTTCATCATTCCAGTCCTGGACCTTTTTATTCCTGTCCACACCTGCCACATCAAGGATCTTTTGAGCATTGCTTCTACCAATACCAAATATATAGGTCAACCCAATTTCACCCCGTTTATTTTTAGGTAAGTCAATACCTATGTTTGTAAAATCTTAACCTTGTCTCTGCTTGAATTTCGGATTTTTTTTATTAATGACATATAATTTGCCATTCCTGCGAACGATCTTGCAATCAGCAGATCTTTTCTTAATTGATGTTCTTACTTTCATTTTACGCTTGCTTTATTACTATTGGTATCTGAACGTAATTCTTCCTTTTGATAAATCATATGGTGACATTTCGATCCGAACCCGGTCACCAGGGAGGATTTTAATATAGTGCATCCTCATTTTACCTGATATATGAGCCGTAATTACATGCCCATTCTCTAATTCCACACGGAACATTGCATTGCCTAAGGATTCAATGACTGTTCCATCCTGTTGAATTGACGATTGTTTTGCCATACTATATACTACTTGAACCTAAAACTTCTTCAATGTAACGGAAGGTTGAGAGGACATCGGCTTTTTCTTTTCTCACAGCAATTGTGAGTTCAAAATGAGCCGAAGGCATTCTGTCAGCTGTCCGGATGGTCCACCCGTCAGAATCCTGAACAACCGTTTTCACCCCCATATTTATCATGGGCTCAATGCAGATCGTCAACCCGACAGGCATCTTAACCCCTGACCCCTTCCTTCCATAGTTTGGAACGTCTGGTTTTTCGTGTAATTGACTTCCAATCCCATGTCCTACCAGCTCTCTCACAACCGAATAGCCAAAACCTTCGACATATTCCTGAATAACAGCACTGATATCGCCAACTCTTCTTCCGGCCAAAGCAACCTCTATTGCCATGAACAACGATTCCTTTGTACGCTTCAGTAGGTTTAAGACCTCATCTGCAACCTCTCCTACCGGAAAGGTATATGCAGAATCACCATAATAACCATTTTTCTGACATCCGCAGTCGATCGAAACTATATCACCATTTTTAAGAACTCTGTTACCCGGAATTCCGTGCACCACTTCTTCATTTGTGGAGACACATAAGGTTCCCGGAAACCCTCTGTAACCCTTAAACCCGGGGATTGCTCCTTCAGCCCGGATAAAATCTTCAGCAATTTTGTCAAGTGTTATCGTACTAACACCAGGTTTTATGTACTTTGCAACCTCCGCGAGTGTTTTACTTACTATGATGGCATTTTCTCGAAGTAGTTCAATTTCATCAGCCGATTTAATCGTCATTTGCTTGTTAAACATACATTACTGACCGGTCATGGAATAAGAAGAACGTCCTTTTATTCTACCCGATTTTGTCAACCCATCATAATGACGCATCAACAGGTGACTTTCAATTTGCTGCAACGTATCCAGAACAACACCAACCAAAATCAGCAATGAGGTCCCTCCATAAAATTGTGCAAACTGAGATGTAATCCCAACCATCCTAACCAAGGCAGGCATGATCGCAACAAATCCGAGAAAAATAGAACCAGGCAAGGTAATACGCGACATCACATCATCGATGAATTCTGAAGTTTTCTTACCCGGTTTCACTCCTGGGATAAAACCTCCGTTCTTTTTCATATCCTCCGCCATCTGATTCGGATTGACCGTGATCGCTGTATAGAAATAAGTAAACAGAATGATCAGAATGAAAAATGTTATATTGTAAACAGCTCCATTGATATCTGTAAATACTCTGGCGAACCCAGTCAGTGTTTCATTGCTGGCAAACCCCGCAATTGTTAGAGGCAGAAACATGATAGCCTGTGCAAAAATAATCGGCATAACTCCCGCAGCATTCACTTTCAAAGGAATATACTGACGAACTCCACCGTATTGCTTATTACCTACGATTCGCTTTGCATATTGAACCGGAATCTTTCGAGTACCCTGCACAAGCAATATCGTAACCAAAACAACCAGGACAAGGAAAGCGATTTCTACCACGAAAAATACCAAACCACCGCCTTTCTGTTCCATCCTTGAAACCAATTCTCCAAATAGTGCAAAGGGCAGGCGGGCAATAATCCCGATCATAATAATCAGGGATATCCCGTTGCCAATTCCCTTATCTGTGATTCGCTCACCGAGCCACATCACCAGCATGGAACCTGCGGTAAGAATGATAATGGAAGAAATACCAAAGAAAGAAAACACAGAATGATGCGTAACATTCGCATTAAAAGGAGAAATTGCCTCCGCAGGTAATTGCGATGCCAAATTGGCAATGTAAGCAGGAGATTGGAAAATCAAAATAATTACGGTTAAATAACGCGTCATCTGATTGATTTTCTTTCTTCCACTTTCGCCTTCTTTCTGAAGCTTCTGAAAATATGGAATTGCCATACCAAGCAACTGCATTACGATAGATGCAGAAATATAAGGCATAATTCCCAAAGCAAAAATTGATGCGTTGGAAAAAGCTCCGCCGGAAAACATATTCAACAGCCCCAAAAGACCTGACTTGGTCTGATTTTGAAGGCTGGCAAGCATGCTTGGATCAACACCAGGAAGTACTACATAAGATCCCAGACGATAGATCAGGATTATTCCGATTGTATATAGGATCCTCTTGCGAAGATCTTCAATCTTCCAGATGTTTCGAATGGTTTGAATCAGTTTTTTCATTCAAACAAGTTTAAAGTGTGTTAGCGACTCCACCTAATTCTTCAATAGCTTTCTTGGCAGTAGCCGAGAAAGCGTGTACGGTTATTTCGAGTTTGGCTTTCAATTCACCACGTCCCAAAATTTTAATCCGGTCATTCTTCGAAACGTATCCGCTCTGAACAAGTACATCCCGGGTTATCACCGTTATTCCGTTCTTTTCTGATAATTGTTGCAGAAAATCAAGGTTGATTCCTTTATATTCAACCCGGTTGAAGTTCTTGAACCCGAATTTGGGCACGCGTCTGACAAGTGACATCTGTCCGCCTTCATACCCCAATTTTTTAGAGTATCCGGAACGGGACTTTGCTCCTTTGTGGCCACGGGTAGATGTTCCACCATGTCCGGAACCTTGTCCCCTGCCAATGCGCTTTACCTTTTTTGTCGAACCTTTTGCCGGTTTAAGATTGCTTAAATCCATTTCAGTATCGTTTATCTTTGTTATACTTTTTCAAATGTCACCAGGTGCTGAACCTTGTTTACCATGCCCAGAATCTGAGGGGTGGCTTCATGTTCCACTGTATGGCGAATTCTCTTCAGCCCCAGCGCTTCAAGTGTACGTTTCTGACGCAACGGTCTTCCGATGCCACTGCGAACCTGTGTTATTTTAATTTTTTCCATTGTTCCAAACAGCCTTTAATAATATAAACTTAGCCATTAAATACTTGATTCAATTCAATCCCCCGAAGCTGTGCGATCGTGTAAGGATCACGCAGTTTTATCAGGGCATTGATCGTAGCTTTCACCACACTGTGCGGATTGGATGAGCCTTTAGATTTTGCAAGGACATCTTTTACACCAACACTTTCCAATACTGCCCGCATGGCACCCCCGGCAATTACACCGGTTCCAGGCGCTGCTGGTTTAAGATAAACCAGCGCTCCGCTGTATTTGCCTAACTGATCATGAGGGATCGTACCTTTGAGAATCGGAACCTTGATCAGGTTTTTCTTGGCATCATCAACCCCTTTGGCAATTGCAGCAGTGACTTCTTTTGCTTTACCCAGACCATAACCAACAACTCCGTTTTCATTTCCAACCACAACGATGGCTGAAAAACTAAAAGTACGGCCCCCTTTGGTTACTTTGGTCACACGTTGAATGCTGACCAGGCGATCCTTAAATTCGATTTCGCTCGACTTTACTCTCTTTACATTAACGTTTGTCATATCTTCCTTAGAATTTTAGGCCACCTTCAATGATTTTACCCTGCCATGATATAAATAACCATTACGATCAAAAACAACCTTTTCGATACCAGCCTGAATTGCCTTTTCGGCTACAAATTTCCCGACCTTCTTAGCTATATCGGTTTTGGTACCTTTCTGGTCATTCATCCCCTTTTCCATGGATGAAGCAGCAACCAGTGTTTTTCCGGCCTGATCATCGATCAGTTGCACGTAAATTGCTTTACAGCTGCGGAATACAGTCATGCGAGGCCTGTCAGGAGTCCCTTCTACGATTTTACGTATCCTTTTTTTGATCCTGAACCTGCGAAATTCTTTTCTACTCTTGATAGCCATTGTACTCTGTTTAAAAACGATTACTATAATCCATTTTATAACCTCGCAGTTAAATGCGATGCTAATAGATGCGGGTTACTGACCGGCAGCAGATTTACCAGCTTTCTTCTTAATCTCCTCACCCTGGAACCGGATGCCTTTTCCCTTATATGGTTCCGGGCGACGGAATGAACGAATTTTTGCGGCCACCTGACCTAAAAGCTGCTTGTCAACAGACTTTAAAATGATGGAGTTGTTCTTACCTTTTACCGCCGTGGTTTCAATTTTTATTGCTTCAGGAAGTTCCAACAGGATATTATGCGAGTATCCAAGTGAAAGTTCCAGAAGCTGCCCATTGCCGGTAGCTTTGTATCCAACGCCAACCAATTCCTGAACAGTGGTAAATCCTTCAGATACTCCTTTGACCATGTTGAAAACCAAAGAACGATAAAGTCCGTGCTTGGCACGATCATCCTGTTCTTCAGAGTGACGCTCGACGGTAATTGTATCCGCTTCAATCTTCAAGGTAATTTTTGGATCCACTTGTTGTTGAAGTTGTCCCAAAGATCCTTTTACAGTTACCAGGTTCGTATCGGAGACAGAAATCTTCACGCCAGCGGGTATTGCAATCGGTAGTTTTCCTATTCTTGACATGTTTATATTCTCCTAATTAACTGATGTGACATAATACCTCACCGCCAACATTCTGTGTGCGGGCTTCCTTGTCGGTCATAACACCGTGAGAAGTGGATAAGATAGCGATACCCAATCCATTTAACACGCGCGGTAAATGATCGTTATCAACATACTTCCTCAAACCTGGCTTTGAAATTCTTACCAGACTGTTAATTGCTGACAATTTTGAAACCGGATGATACTTTAACGCGATTTTGATGTTTCCCGGACGCGGTTCATTCTCAATTTTATAATTAAGAATATATCCTTTTTCAAAGAGAATCCTGGTAATTTCTTCCTTGATTTTCGACTTTGGAATTTCTACAACCCGATGGTTGGCCAAAACGGCATTCCTGATTCTTGTCAAATAATCTGCAATGGGATCCGTAACCATTTATTTGTTTTTTATTTGTTTGTTTTTTCTTTTGCTTGAAACGCATTTCGAAGCGTTTCGATGATATGATTTATTACCAGCTGGCTTTTCGTACTCCGGGAATCAAACCATTGTTGGCCATCTCTCTGAAATTAATACGAGAAACACCAAACAAACGCATGTATCCTTTTGGACGTCCCGTAAGTTTACAACGGTTATGCAAACGAATGGGTGAAGCGTTCTTTGGAAGTTTCTGAAGACCAATATAATCTCCGGCTTCCTTCAGTGCTTTGCGCTTTTCAGCAAATTTTTCAACCAGTCTTTCACGCTTGCGTTCTCTGGCTTTGATGGATTCTTTTGCCATATATTTACTTTGTTTTAAAAGGAATTCCAAATTCTTTTAACAACGCATGTGCCTCCCGGTCGTTGCGTGCTGATGTCACGAAGGTTATATCTACTCCGTTTATCCTGGTAACCTTATCGATATCAATTTCCGGGAAAATGATCTGCTCGGTAACACCCAAGGTGTAATTTCCCCTTCCATCAAATCCTTTGTCGCTGATTCCGCGAAAATCCCTGACACGGGGAAGCGCTACTGAAATTAAACGGTCAAGGAAGTCATACATCCGTTCGCCACGCAATGTAACACGTACGCCGATGGGATTGCCTTTTCTAAGTTTAAAATTAGAAATGTCTTTCTTAGATTTAGTTGACACAGCCTTCTGACCAGTTATCATCGTCATTTCGTTGATCCCGCTGTCGATGAATTTCTTGTCAGTATTGGCAATGCCTAATCCCTGGTTAAGACAAATCTTGTTGATTCGTGGAACCTGCATGGGGCTTTTATAGCTGAACTGCTTTGTCAACGCAGGAACAACCTCCTTCAGGTACTTCTCTTTTAATCTTGGTGAATAGTCCATTATTTTATAACCTCCCCTGATTTTTTTGAATAGCGTACCAATTTTTGTGTCTTAGGATCCAACCTTCTGCCAATCCGTGTAGGTTTACCCGAATTGTCAAGGACCTTCAGGTTGGATAGATGAACAGGGGCTTCCATTTTAACGATGCCACCCTGTGGACTTTTGGCGTTGGGTTTGGTATGCTTGGATACCATATTGACCCCTTCCACGATGGCTTTATATTTTTCGGTATCGATCCGCAGCACTTTTCCCTGCTGACCTCTCGAATCACCGGCAATTACCATCACTGTATCGCCTTTTCGGATATTTAACTTTTTGTGCATGATCTTTTTGTATATGCTTAAAGCACTTCTGGTGCTAAAGAAACGATTTTCATGAATTGTTTTTCGCGTAACTCTCTGGCGACCGGTCCAAATATACGGGTTCCGATCATTTCACCTGCATTGTTGAGCAACACAACAGCATTGTCATCAAATCGGATATAGGATCCATCAGCCCGGCGTGTCTCTTTTTTGGTTCGCACAACTACCGCTTTTGAAACAGTTCCCTTTTTTATGTTTCCGGAGGGCAATGCGTGTTTTACCGTTACAATAATCCGGTCACCCACCCGGGCATACCGCTTACGAGTTCCACCGAGTACCTTTATACAAAGGACTTCCTTGGCTCCGCTATTATCTGCGACTGTTAATCTTGACTCTTGTTGTACCATGGCTATTTAACCTTTTCAATGATTTCGACAAGTCTCCAACACTTATTTTTACTGAGCGGTCTGGTTTCGGCAATCCGCACTTTATCACCCTCGCTGCATTCATTTTTATCATCGTGGGCCATGAACCGGGAAGATTTTTTAACGAACTTTCCGTATTTGGGATGTTTCACCTTACGTTCGACTTCAACCACAACAGATTTCTCCATTTTGTTGCTGACAACGATACCGGTTTTTTCTTTTCTAAGGTTTCTCGTTTCCATTTTGTTGATTTTGTTGAGACGTGGCTTCCCCCGTCTTTACGAGACGCATCTCCATGCGTCTTTTCTATAATTTTGCAGTCTTCGTGATTGTTTCACCGTTCATCACACGACGACGTAATTCAGTCAGAAGCCGGGCGATGGTTTTCCGATAAGCTTTAATCTTATTGGGGTTTTCCAATGGAGATACAGCATGATTGAGCTTAAGCTTTGTAAGCTGCCGCTTCTCTTCATCCATCCTTTCAAGGATTTCAGCCGAGGTTAATTCTCTGATAACTTTCTGTTCCATTTTTCTTTTATTTGTCAGGCAATTCAATTAATCACCCTGAATCACACCTATATTGCTTCTTCCACGTAATCTTTGCGCATAACTGTTTTGGTCTGAACCGGAAGTTTTTGGGCTCCCAAACGAAGGGCTTCCTTGGCAGTAACCATCGACACGCCTTCGATTTCAAACAGAATCCGTCCGGGGTTAATACGGGCAACAAAGTACTCAGGTGCTCCCTTGCCTTTACCCATACGGACTTCAGCTGGCTTTTTTGTAACTGGCTTATCAGGGAATATGCGAATCCAAAGCTGGCCTTCACGTTTCATATGGCGTGTAATGGCCTGACGGGCTGCTTCGATCTGACGACCTGTGATCCATGCTTCTTCCAATGTTTTTATACCGAATGAGCCAAAAGCAAGTTGATGACCACGCTGAGCATTGCCCTTCATCTTTCCTTTCTGCTGTTTCCTGTACTTGGTTTTCTTTGGCTGTAACATTATTCGATTGTATTATGGGTTACGTTGCTTTCAATTATCTTCTTCCACGGGAGTTTCCTGCATCTCTGGATGGGCCGCGATCACCACGACGATCATTGTTGCGGTCGCCTCCGCGATCTCCGCCCCGGTCGCCTCCACGATCTCCACGACCACGGTCACGATCACCACCAGGACGATCACCACCACGATGCTGCGAGGGTTTTACTTTCGTTGCAGAGGCATCAGGAACCAGATCAGGGCGACCATAAACATCACCTTTACAAATCCAGACCTTGATCCCGATAATTCCATAGGTTGTATGCGCTTCAGCCGTTGCGTAATCAATATCAGCACGGAAAGTATGTCATGGAATAGCACGTCGGTAAGAAATACGTCCTTCAATCTGACTGGCTACAGTGTTGCCAACAATAACGGCATCAATTTCAGGTCGCTTGATCTCGGAAATATTAATCTGGATCTCTTTCTTGGTGATCTTTTTTAATTCCTCCTTGAGTTTGTCAACTTCCTGACCGCCTTTCCCGATAATAATACCCGGACGTGCAGTATGAATGGTAACAGTCACCAGCTTCAAGGTACGTTCAATTACGATTTTTGCGATACCAGCCTTGGCCAGACGGGCATTCAAATACTTACGAATTTTATCGTCCTCAACCAGCTTAGGCTCAAAATCTTTACCACCGAACCAGTTTGAATCCCAGCCGCGGATGATGCCTAACCTGTTAGCAATCGGATTGGTCTTTTGTCCCATTAAAACTTACTTTTAATTATTGCTTACTAAATATGTTATTTCTTGCTTTCTTCAACTTCTTCTGTTTCTTCTGCTTCAACTTCCGGCTTATTGCGGCTGTCGAGAAGAATCGTCACATGATTGGAACGTTTACGGATCCGATGTGCCCTTCCCTGGGGAGCGGTCAGTAATCGCTTGAGCTGCCGTCCGCTGTCAACGAACACTTCCTTCACAATCAAATCACTATCTTCGATCCGTAATCCTTCATTTTTGATCTGCCAGTTTGCAATAGCTGATAACAACAACTTGCGTAATCTTTCAGAAGGTTGTTTCGCATTGTTCTTCAGAATATGTAAGGCCAATTCTACCCGTTTCCCTCTAATCAGGTCCGCAATCAACCGCATTTTCCGCGGTGATGTGGGGCAGTTATTCAGTTTGGCAAAGGCCACATTTTTTTTAGCCTCTTTACGATTCTCGGCTCTGGTTCGGGTTCTAACTCCCATAATCTATCTTAATTAAGAGGTTATTTCTTTCCTTTATCTTTATTCCCAGCATGACCACGAAAAATCCGGGTCGGGGCAAATTCTCCCAATTTATGGCCTACCATATTCTCGGTAACATAGACCGGGATAAATTTATTGCCATTATGCACGGCAATAGTCTGACCCACAAAATCGGGAGAGATCATGGAACCTCGTGACCAGGTTTTAATAACGGTCTTTTTTTTGGATTCCAGCAGATCCATTACTTTCTTTTCCAACTTGTAG
>JAPLDG010000016.1:18137-22736 GCA_026391845.1 Bacteroidota bacterium
TGTAGTGGATATACGGACCTTTTTTAAGCGTTCGGCTCATAATTTGATGTATTATCGATTACTTCTTCCTACGTTCAATAATGTACTTGTTCGACTGATTTTTTCGAGCGCGTGTCTTGTATCCCTTTGAAGGAACACCCTTACGCGAACGTGGTTGTCCTCCGGAAGCCTTTCCTTCGCCTCCACCCATGGGATGATCAACAGGGTTCATGGTCACGCCACGATTTCTCGGACGGCGGCCCAACCAACGCGTGCGACCAGCTTTTCCATACGACTCCAGGCTATGATCAATATTCGATACCATTCCGATGGTGGCTTTACACGTCTGAAGAATCATACGGGTTTCCCCCGATGGCATCTTAAGAATAGCAAACTTACCATCACGCGACATCAACTGAGCATGAGCTCCGGCACTGCGTACCATCTTCGCACCCTGGCCAGGACGTAATTCAACATTATGGATCACGGTTCCAAAAGGAACTTCGCTGAGATAAAGTGTGTTTCCGATTTCCGGAGCCACCCCTTTTCCCGCCAGAATTGTCTGGCCAACCTTCAACCCATGAGGAGCTACGATGTATCTCTTTTCACCATCAGCATATACCACCAAAGCAATCCGCGATGTGCGGTTAGGATCATACTCAATGGTTTTCACCACTGCAGGAATGTTCTCCTTGTCGCGTTTGAAGTCAATAATTCGGTACATCTGTTTATGACCACCGCCCAAATAACGCATGGTCATTTTCCCTTCGTTGTTTCTTCCACCGGATCTTTTAGACGGAGCCAACAGGCTCTTTTCGGGAACGTCGGCAGTAATTTCATCATAAGTGCTGATTACTTTAAACCGCTGACCGGGTGTTGTCGGTTTATATTTCTTAAGCGCCATTTATTTAAATATTGCTGTAAAAATCAATAGTTTCACCTTTAGCCAAAGTTATGATGGCCTTTTTATATGTACTTGTTCTGCCCGAGATTACACCGCTCTTGGTAAAACGGGATTTATTTTTACCGGAGAAAACCATGGTATTGACAGAGGTCACATCCACACCATAAAGGTCCTTAATCGCATGTGAAATCTGAAGTTTGTTTGCCTTCCGGTCAACCATGAACCCATAACGATTGAGCTTCTCGCCCAAATGCGTCATTTTCTCGGTAATAATCGGTTTTATGATAATTGTCATTGGTATATCGAATTAATCGGTTTAATTCTGATGAATTTTTTCAATTTCCCTGATAGATCCAGCGGTGATTAAAAGCTGAGTTGCATCAAGTATTTCATAAGTATTCAGATCAGCAGCATTAACAACTTTCACCCGTTTCAGATTTCTTGAAGATAAAATTACATTTTCTTCAAATTTCGCAATCACAAGCAATGTCTTTTTCCCTGTCAATTGAAAATTTTTCAGAAGCTCGGTGAAGTTTTTAGTCTTTGCGGTTTCAAAAGTAAAATCCTCAAGAATTGTCAGATGATTGTCTTTTACCTTGTAACTCAGCGCCGACTTACGGGCCAGTCTTTTAAGCTTTTTATTCAGCTTAAAACTGTAATCCCGGGGATGAGGACCGAAAACCCTGGCTCCACCACGGAAAAGCGGACTTTTAATGCTGCCTTTTCGCGAACCGCCTGTACCTTTTTGTTTATGAAGTTTTCGCGTACTGCCGGAAATTGTAGATTTTTCCAGTGTATCATGGGTACCCTGACGCTGATTTGCCATGTACTGCTTCACATCCAAATAAATAGCATGGTCATTGGGCTCAATCCCGAAGATCGAATCATCCAGTACAACCTTGTTGGCCGTCTCTGTTCCTTTGATATTATATACTACTACTTCCATCGCTCAATCTTTACATATGAACCATTGTGACCCGGTACCGCACCCTTGATTAAAATCAGGTTTTTCTCGAGGATAATCTTTAATACCTGCAGGTTGACAACCTTTACTTTGTCACCACCCATGCGACCTGCCATGCGGAGTCCTTTCATAACCCTGGATGGCCAGGATGAAGCACCTACTGATCCCGGCGCTCTCAACCGATTATGCTGACCGTGCGTTGCTTCACCTACACCTGCAAAATGGTGACGTTTAACAACACCCTGGAATCCTTTACCCTTGGATATTCCTACCACATCAACCAATTCTCCTTCAATGAAAATATCAACCTGGAGAATATCGCCAAATTGCTTCTGGTGGTCAACCTCAAAACGGGTAAATTCAGCAACAACCTTTTTAGGAGTAATCCCTGCCTTCGCAAAGTGCCCCATTTCTGCTTTGGTGGTATGCTTTTCTTTCTTTTCATCGAAAGCGAGCTGGATGGCTTCGTAGCCGTCTTTCTCCATTAACCGGACCTGTGTTACCACACAAGGGCCAGCTTCGATCACGGTGCAGGGAATGTTTCGCCCATTTGCATCGTAAATACTGGTCATACCGATTTTTTTTCCTATTAATCCAGACATTTCTTACGTTTCTTACGTTTTTACTTTACTTGTCTAATTACAATCAAACCTTGATTTCAACTTCAACACCACTGGGAAGCTCAAGTTTCATCAGCGCATCTATCGTCTTTGAGGTTGTACTGTAGATATCCAGCAACCGCTTGTAAGTGCAGAGCTGAAACTGTTCCCGTGACTTTTTATTCACGAATGTTGAACGCAGTACAGTGAAGATCTTTTTATCCGTTGGCAAAGGAATCGGCCCGCTAACAACAGCGCCCGTGGCCTTCACGGTTTTTACGATCTTTTCGGCTGATTTGTCAACCAGGTTGTAATCGTAAGACTTCAGTTTAATTCTAATTCTCTGGCTCATATAAAAATTTAATATGCGGGAACATATCCCCGGATTTTATATAATACTTCGTCCTGTATCTCTTTCGGAGTAATATCATATTTAAAAAATTCCAGCATCTCCGTAGCTCTGCCGGAAGAAAGACTGCGTAAACTTGTCACATAACCAAACATTTCAGCCAATGGTACCCGGCCCCGAATTACCTGGTTTCCGATGCGCGATTCAACCTCCTCGACCTGTCCCCGACGCTTCGTAATATCCCCGGTCACCTCTCCCATGTATTCGCTGGGCGTGACAATTTCAAACTTCATTATCGGCTCCATGATGACCACTTTCGCCTTTCTGCTTGCTTCCTTGAAAGCAATGCCGGCAGCAACCTGAAATGAAAGTGCATCAGAATCAACACTGTGGTAGGAACCATCAATGAGACGAACTTTTACACTTTCCATCGGAAATCCAACAATCGGTCCGTTGGTCATGGCAGCCTTAAATCCTTTTTCGATCGAAGGAATAAATTCTCTGGGAATGTTTCCTCCTTTAATTTCATTGATAAACTGCAATCCTTTAAATCCATCATCCGCAGGGCCGACTTCAATCACAAGGTCTGCAAAACGACCTTTACCACCCGTCTGCTTTTTATAAACTTCATGATGCATTACGGTATTTATAATCGCCTCTTTGTAAGCCACTTGCGGATTACCGCGATTCACTTCAATATTAAATTCGCGACGCATGCGGTCGGCGATGATATCGAGATGCAGTTCGCCCATCCCGCTGATCAATGTTTGCCCGGTTTCATTATCAACCCTGACCTGAAATGTAGGATCTTCCTCTGCAAGTTTATGCAAGGCTTGCGCCAACTTCTCAATATCGTCCTGGGTTTTGGGCTCCACCGCCATGTTGATCACGGGCTCAGGAAAGATCATGGTCTCAAGAACAAGCGGATGTTTGATGTCGCAAAGCGTATCGCCGGTGCGAATATCCTTAAATCCGACAGCAGCGGCAATTTCGCCGGCTTCAATATGCTTAAGCGGGTTCTGCTTGTTGGCATGAGCTGACCTGAATAAACACGGAAAAATGCAATCCGGCCAACAAATGGATCAGTGGCAATTTTAAATGCATATGCGGTGAATGGCTCATTAGGATCAGGATGGCGAACTTCTTCCTTTTCCGTGAATGGATTCATGCCTACAACCGCAGGTACGTCGTATGGTGAAGGAAGGAATTTGATCACAGAGTCAATCAACAACTGAACACCTTTATTTTTAAAAGAGGCTCCACAAATCACCGGTGTGATTTTTCCCTGAATGGTAGCCTTCCTGACCTCCGCAATAATCTCGTCTTCTGTTATTGAGTTGGGATCCTGCATAAATTTGTGAAGCAGTTCATCACTCTCCTCAGCAACACCTTCAATCAGCTTCAAACGTGCTTCATGAACCATTGCCTTCATATCATGTGGAACCGGGATCTCAAAATATTCCCGTCCCAGTGAAGCATCATCCCAACCAAATGCTTTATTGGTAATCAAATCAACAATCCCTGCAAAATCTTCCTCTGCGCCTATCGGTAATTGCAGAATCACAGGGTTTGCGGCAAGCTTTTCACGAATCTGTTCAACCACGTGCGAAAAATCAGCACCTGTGCGATCCATCTTATTGATGTAGCATATCCGTGGAACATGATACTTGTTTGCCTGTCTCCATACGGTTTCTGACTGAGGTTCTACACCGCCAACCGCACAAAAAATGGCGACAGCGCCGTCAAGAACCCGCAGTGAACGCTCCACTTCAACCGTAAAATCAACGTGTCCGGGGGTATCGAT